>DATBAX010000453.1:0-16871 GCA_036271275.1 Terriglobales bacterium | reverse complement strand
CATAGGCCCTACGTCCCATGCAGGAGGTTCGCATGGTTTACAACTACGATTGGTCCTCTTCTACGCCGGCGCTGTGCTCGAAAGTGACCAACAAGAACTCGGCAAGCGAATTCTGGAAGCGGAGCTTGCGATCCTCCTGCGCACTCGCGAACCCGGCTTAGCAAGGCGGGAGTGGCAGGCGATGGAAATTGCGATGGATATTCTTCGGGGATTGCAGCACCGTGCGATCACCGGGACGAAAGCCAAAAAATGCTCCGAAAGTTTCATCTGCGGCGGCTGAAGAAACTGGCGCGGGCACGCGGCGTACCTGTGATTTATGTAAATGATAATTTCGGGCAGTGGCGTTCGGATGCCGCGAAGCTGATCGGCTACTGTCTGCGCGGGAAATGCGCAGGCCGCCGTTTCGTCGAGACCATCCGTCCAGGACCGCGCGACTATTGCGTCTTGAAGCCGATGCATTCCGCCTTTTACCAGACGCCCCTCGAACTGCTGCTGCGCCAGCTGGGCGCTTCTTCGCTCTTCCTCGCCGGTCTCGCCACGAACAGCTGCATTCTGTGTACGGCGCACGATGGGAACATGCGGGATTTCAAGATGACCGTGGTCGGGGATTGCTGCGCTGCGCGCTCGTCCGCGGAGCACAACGAAGCGCTCGAAAATATTCGCGAAATGGCCGCGGCGCGAATCGTTACATCGTCGGCCGTGCTTTTCTAAATGTGCTCGGCGGCTTAGCATTCCCGGCATCGCAGAGCGCTTTTTCTGGGACAGATTCTGTGTAATGCATTCCTCGGGACAGTGGCGTGATGGATGGAGGATACAAACTACGAGGCGCTTTGTTCCTTCGTTTTTTCCTGCAGGCAGTCCTTAATCGCTGGAATGAGGGTGTGGCCAAGCTCGATCTTGTCGAGCAGGCGGACGGCGCCGAACTTCTTGGCATGACTTGCCAATTCCGGATTATTGGCGAAGGAGATGGCCAGCAGACGAGAGGTGGCGAGTCGCGCTTTGACGGATTCAGGTTCCACCCGCCCGCCGTTTGGCATGTGAATATCCATGATCACTACGTCAGGGGCGAGATCACTGAGCATCGTGAGAAGCTCATCGTAGTCGCGAGCCTCGCCGACCAGCTGGATGTCGGGCTCCGAACGCAGAACAAGCTTCATCACACGGCGCAAAGATTCCGAATCATCGGCAAGCAGGACGCGGATAGCCATCTATTTATCGCGATCCTCAGTATCGGGTTTTTCGTCCAGACGACGCTATTTTCCGACGAGAAGTTCGTTGATCCGCCGCGTCAATCGTTGCCAGGATCGAACGTGATCGTAAAGCCGGTGGTCGATCGTCTTTGCCGGAATGAGCGGGGAAATTATCACTGCCGGGACTCGCGGTCCGTATTGAGTGAACCGAAACTGGTATCGGTTCGCTCCAGCGAATGCGGGCCGGTCGCCGGGCTCGACTGCCCCGGAGAAACGACGTGATCGTAAAACCCTCCGTGTTCATCCCAGGTAATTATGAACATGCTCGACTCCCACAGCGGCGAATTCCGAATTGCGTTTACCCAGACAAACGAGGATCACGTTCCGTAGATGAGGGCTCAGGGATCTGGCGATCGCGGACACCGCTGAAGAATGGCGGTTCGTTGTCGACCGCGACAAAGATAAGCGTTCCGAGGTCGGCGTCAGACAGATGCGTGTCGTTGCGCGACGACACCGAGGCGATAGCGTCGACGAAACGCTGAAGCCCGTGCTACTGCGCGGAGTGGAGAAGGACTTTACCTGGCGTGACCTGAGTGGGTTGGGCGTGGTCGATAGTAATTTGGCCGTTGACAACGACATAGTCCACGCCTGCCGCGTAGTTTATGGGTTCGGCAAAGGTAGCAATGTCCCGGATTTTGGCTGGGTCAAAGACTACGACGTCGGCGGCCTGTCCCGGAACGATGCGGCCGCGATCACGGAGTTTCAGCTGATTGGCAGGCAGAGAGGTCATTTCGCGAATGGCATTTTCGAGTGTGATGATTTTATCGTCGCGAACATATTTGGCTAGTACGCGGGGAAAGGTGCCAAAGGTGCGAGGGTGGGCGTACGTAGAAACGGAGGCGTTTTGGGGTTCGGCGTCGGACCCGATGCTAACAAAGGGGGCACGAAGGGCCTGATATTTCTGATCCTCGTTCATGCTCTTGGGATCGACATCGATGTTGCCTTGCTGGACCAAGTCGAAGAAAGCCGTCCATGCGTCGACACCACGCATGGCGGCGATTTCCTGGATCGATTTGCCTTCATAGCGCTTGTCCGTTTTTGCCGAGACCTGGACAACGAGGACGTTGTCCCAATTCTTGCCGACGTGCTGATACCAGTTCTCCCAATTTGAGGTGGTCTCGATTTCCTCGCGGAGGTCGGCGCGAACTTTATGATCGGAGAGTGTGGCGAGAAAGGCATCGGAGCCCTTTGCGTAGTGCCGCGGATGGATGAAAGAGCCCAGACCTATTCCGTTGCGGATGTAGGGATAGATATCGGCGGTGACGTCGATACCTTCGTCGCGCGCGGACTGGACCAGAGAAATCGCTTCAGCCATCAAAGGCCAATTCGCTTCTCCAGCGGCTTTGAGGTGATAGATGTGGACGGGAATGTGGGCTTCCTTTCCGATCCGAATGGTTTCCTTAATAGCGTCGAGAAGTTGGCCGCTTTCGTTGCGCATGTGGGAGAAGTAGACGCCGTCGTACTGGGCGGCAACTTTGGCGAGCTCAATGATTTCGTCTGTTTTGGCGTAGGTGCCCGGCGGGTAGATCAACGCGGTGGACAGGCCTACGGCGCCGTCTTGCATGGCTTTGGCGACGATTTGTTTCATTTGGGCGAGTTGGTCGCTGAAAGGAGGATGATCTTCGTCGCCGATCACCACACGGCGAACCTGAGCGGCGCCAACGTTGTGAATTACGTTAACGCCAAGGCCCTTAGCGGCGAGCATGCGGTCGTACTCTTCGAACGTAGTCCAGTGCGGAAAATTTTTGGGAAGATTCAAGTCGGCGATGGTGTGGTCGTCTTGCGGGGCGAGGGAGTCGCCTTCACCTGCCATCATTGTGGTGACACCTTGGCGAAGTTTGCTCTGAGCAGTTTGGGGATCAAGAAGGAGCGGGAGGGAGGTGCCAGACATCATGTCGATGAAGCCTGGCGTAAGAGTCAGGCCGCGGACGTCGATGGTGCGGTTGGCTGGGTGGTGCGAGAGGTTGCCGATTTCGGCGATTTTTCCGTCGCGGACGCCGACGTCGGCCATGTACCAGGGGTTGCCGGTGCCATCGATGACGCGAGCGTCGAGAAAGAGGAGATCGAAAGGAGCGGACTGGGGAATGCTCGCGAGGGGTAGGAGAAGTGTGATGATCAGGAAAGCGATTTGACGGCGCATAGGTTCCCCCGGAGTCTCAGAAACTATCGAGCGTGCCTGGATGAGGCACAGCAGTGCTGCGCCCCGGCACAGGATTTATTACGGACGAACGAACGTGTCGCCTGAGCAAAACGAGGCGCCAACAAATTTGCCGGCGCCTCGGTCTGTGAAAATATTTGCAGTCGAGTAAAAAGGTGCCGCGGTTGGCCACCCTCTGCCTCGTATGAAGGATGTTCAGCCTCTAGAACTCGAAGCGGACACCGATCTGACCCTCTCGTCCCGGAAGATATTGCAGTGTCGAGCCGACCGCCGGCGTCGTGCCCTCGAGAGTCTGAACTGCGGCAGCGTTGTCGCGGTTGAGAAGATTGAACATCTCGAAGAGCACCTGACCTTTGACGCGTTCCCCGATAGTAAAGCGCTTGCTTAGGCGGAGATCCATATTGATGAAGGCCGGCGCAGTTTCGTGATTGCGCCCGAGAAGGAAATCGTATCCGTTGACGAGGCCGTCGCCGTCAACATCGACGCCGCCATCGGCGGGGGATTCGCTGTAATGGAAGCCGCTTTGCGCGCGGAAGATGCTGGAGATCTCAAACTTCCAAGGCAGCTCATAGATGCCATGGATCAGGAACGTATGATTAAGCGCGAGATCGGATGGACCCTTGTCGAGATTTGCGCCGTTATAGAATTTGCCAGCTTGCGGGACAGGGTTGCCGTTGCAAGCGATAAAGGAGTGCGTGGCGTTGGTCTGTGATGGGCAGCCAGAAGATGGGTCGCCGGGATCGGTGACGACCGGCGGCGTGCCGACGAAGCTGTCGGTAAGGCCGCTGATCGCGAGAAAGTTTACGCCTTCCCCGCTCTGAATTTCGGAGGCGAGAGTGGAGTTGATGACGTTGTCGATCGCGTGCGCGAACGTGTAGTTGGCCTGGATCGCGAAGTGATGCGACATACGTTTCTGGAAGCCGATGGTGAATCCATCATAGGTGCCTTTTCCCCACGGGCCATACGCCTCGATCCTCTTGTCGCCGGTGTCGGGAACGAGTTCGTTGCCGAAGCCGGGGATGCGGGCTTCAAACGCGAGGTTGGTGGCGCGGATGGTGAGAATGTCGTCAATATTCTTGTGGTAGTAATCGAAGGTAACGACCATGTCGGACTTGAGTTGGCGCTGCACACCGACATGGTAGTTGTATGTGCGCGGAACTTTGAAGCCGGGATCGACGGTAACGGGAACGGATCCAGCGGTGCCGTTGATGCCCCCGATGGTTGTGAGATTGCCGAATGGATCCCAGGACCAATAGTTCGCGGGAACCGTGAGCGTGGTGTTGGAACCGGCGAGATTGGCGACAGCGGCGTCGGCGACCGTGAGGAACTGGTCAGGAGTATAACCGCTCAGCTGCTGAATGTTGCCCATATTGACGGCAGTATTGGCGGGAATGGGCGTATGGCCGGGGGCGACGACGCTGTTGAGATAGTCGATGCCGTAGAGAGTCGATCCCGTGCCATTGGGGCAAGTTGCGCCGGTGGCGATCACCTGCGCCTGGGTCATGGCGTTGGCGACGCAAACCGTTGGCCGGCCGAGAGTCTGGAAAATGCCGGTCAGTGTGGTCGGGTTGCCGTAAAAGAGGCGCGGGAACGAGAGCAAGCGTTCGCGTTCGATGTCCGCGCCGCCAAACCCGGGTATGTCGCGGGCGACGCCGGCGCGGAATTGATCGTAGAAAACGCCAAAGCTGGCATTGACGACGGTTTTCGGAGTGATCTGCCAAGCGGCGCCGATGCGCGGCGAGAAGTCAGTCTTGTTGGGGAAGCGTGAATCGTAGTCCCAACGAAGGCCACCATTGACGGTAACCGTCGGCTTTATTCGCCAATCGTCTTGCACAAAAAGACCATTGTAGTTGTTGCGGATCCGGACAGAGTTTGAGTCTGGCGTCGGCCCGGACTGCAGGGTAATCAGGTTGATGCCGGAGTTGATTGGGCCAAAGGTATTGAAGTCGTCTACAGTGGCAAAAAGCTGAGTGAAGAAGTTGTTGGGCTCGGCACCGTCGACTTTCGTATTTTGATAGTCCCAGCCGAATTTGAGGTTGTGATGGCCGAAGGCCTTGCTGATGTTTGAACCCAACGAGATATATTTCTGATAAAAACTAAACGAGTTGTAACCGGGGCCGAAAGAAGTCTGACCCAAATTGCCAAATTCGCTGTCACTCGTATAGGTGTCGTAGAGATTAAAGAGATTGTTGGGGATGCCGGACTGCGGATGTGCCGGACTGGTGCGCGCCGGATCGGCGCGATACTGGAAATAGGAATTCAGAATCCAGGGATTTGAGTTGTCGCCGAGCGACCAAAGGTCGGTGAGACCTAGCATCAGAGTGCGGTTATCAAGATTCTGGCGCGTATCCGGAAGGTTGAGAGGGGCTGACGTGAGCGGCAGGAAGTCTGTGACGTGTGTGTTGGTGTAGTTCATCTGCTCGGTGACGCGGTGCCGGCCGAGATTTTCGTCGAGCTTGGCACGGGCACGAGTGTCGTAAGTGAGACTGTGTTTGTTAAACGGGGTCTCGAACGCGACCAGACTTCCGGGCAAGTTGGGATTGAAGATGAAGTTGAGGTCGCGACTTTCGAGGATCCGCTCGGCAGAGCCGAAGAAGAAAACTTTATCTTTCAGGATCGGGCCACCGAGGTATGCGGTGGGATCCCAGCGGTTGAGGAATGGAGCGCCGGTAGTGGCGTGGGGTACGTTATTCGAATCGAAGACGGAGTTGCGATAGAAGGTGGAAACGCCACCGTGCCAGTCGTTGGTGCCGCTGCGCGTGACCACGTTGATGATACCGCCTGAGGCGTGGCCGAACTCAGCCTTGTAGCCACCGGTGACCACTTGAAATTCGAGAATGGAATCCTGGTTGAACTGCGCGGATGGACCACCGTTAAAATTGTCGCGATTGGGCAAACCGTCGATCAGGAAGAGTGCGTTGCCGCCGCGCTCGCC
This sequence comes from Terriglobales bacterium, assembly GCA_036271275.1. Taxonomy (GTDB): domain Bacteria; phylum Acidobacteriota; class Terriglobia; order Terriglobales; family Acidobacteriaceae; genus DATBAX01. The sequence goes on along the minus strand of DATBAX010000453.1, from coordinate 10,528 downwards.
GAGAATCGGAGTGGCGTTGTCGCCGGTCGGATCGTTCTGCCGATTGAGGGCAACACCCGGCACGAGTTGGAGCAGGTCGAGATAGTTGCGTCCGTTGATAGGCATGTCCACGATCTGCTGCGGTGTGATGGTGCTGCCGGTGGAGGACTCGGCGGTCTCGAGGAGGGGAGTCGCGGAATCGACTTCGACGGTTTGGTTCACGGTGCCGACAGAAAGGGAGATGTCGTAAGAGAGAGTGCGATTGAGCGTGACTTCGAGATTTTTGAAGACTTCGGATTCGAAACCGGTCTTTGAGACGCGAATCTCGTAAATGCCAGGAGGAAGAGCGGCGATGCGGTAATTGCCATCGCTGTCGGTGCTAACGCTGCGGTCGATCGCCAGTTCAGCGCTGACGATCTGGATTTGCACGCCGGCGATAGCGAGACCTTGCTTGTCCTTTACGGTACCTTCCAGCGTTGAGGTCGTTTGCGCCGATGCAAATGCGGCGACGAGCGAAAGCAACAGCGCGGCGCAACCGACATAGAACAAAGAACGCTTAGAGGCTACGGAGCGAGTCGTGCGACAACTTGCACGCAACATTCCGGCCAAAGTCTCTCGTAAATGCATATACCCTCCTGTTCACCCTCACCCAAACTGCCGATCCGGCGACGCTAGTAGTGCTATTTATTGACCAAGGAATGCAACGATTGTTGCACCAACCAGACTCGTGTCCGTTGCGCGCGAGTGTAGGTAGCGAGATGCGCGTTGTCAACAAATTCTTTGCGCGATTCGTGTAGAATGCGCTTGTCCGCAACACTTGTTGCACGATTGATTTGATGAATCGGAAAAAACGATACGGCGTTGCAACAGATCGTGAAAAATCTTGACAGCATGCAACATCCGTTGTAATTGCGTTGCCACACGGAGAGGCGAACACGATTGAGAGTAGCCAGGTTAGGAACGGACGCCCAGATTTCCAAAAGCAGACCCGACTCTGACGTCGCCTCCGCGGGAGGGACCGCGCTCGAAAGTCGCTATGCCAAGGCTCAGGGCAACCTGAACCCTCGCCGTAAGAAGCTCTTGCGAATGATCCTGGAGAATCCCGAGGATACGTTTTTCTTGTCATCGCGCGAACTGGCCAAGAGGTACGAGGTCGACGCTGCAACAATCGTTCGGACGATCCAGGCATTGGGTTATCGCAAATTCGGGGAGTTCGTCTCGGATCTGCGGTCGCACTTCATAACGAGGATTACGCCTTACTCGGCCTTGCGGGCGGCGTCGCGGGAGAAAAAAGCGCCGGCGGATCGTATCCGGCACGGTCTGGATATGGACGTACGAAATCTGCAGGCGTTGCAGACCTCGCTCAATCCGGAACGAATCATCGCCCTTTCAAATTCGATCAAGCGGGCGCGGAGGATTCTTGTTGTCGGAATCGATCTGGCAGCGTCGTTGAGTTGGCACCTCGCATATGGGTTGATGCATCTGGGATTTCCTGCGGATGCGCCCGTGGGAGGCACGGGGAACGTGCAGAGGCGCGTTCGAACGCTGACGTCGAAAGATTTGCTGATCGCGATCAGTTTCGGCGTGTGTTTGCGCGAAACGGTGGAGGCCGCATTGCGGGCGCGCGATCAAGGCGTACCGACGTTTGGGATTACGGACAGTGAGCTGACTCCTATTGCGAAGGTCTGCGACAACTATTGCATCGCGTCGGTAGCAAGTCCTTCTTTTGGAACTTCGTATGTGGCACCGATGTCGGTGCTGGGATCGATCTTGATCGCCTGCACGCACGCGCATCCGTCGAAGACCCTGGCTCTGTTGAGAAGAAGCGAAGAGGAAGACCAAGCGGATCACCGATGGTTTTGGGTAGCCAAGGACGGGAAGGATTTGCGCTAAGGCACAGAGACGACTGCTTTCGCTGAGTGAAATCGAAGTAGCTGAAACTTTCGAGCACGGGGATCATTTTTATGAGTGATGCAGTTACGCAGATGCAACAAACAATTGGCGTGCGGGCAGCGGAGGATATTTCAGAATTTGGGCAGTGCGTAGAATTGCAACAGGCGATTTGGGGATATTCCACATTGAACGTGGTGCCGGATCAGATGTTCATCGTCGCGAAAAAGACGGGCGGACACGCGTTGCTGGCATTCGATAGAGAGAAGCCCGTCGGCTTCGCCCTGGCGTTTGTGGGGCGGCGGGATGGGCGGAGCTATTTGCATTCGCACATGGTTGGCGTACTGGAAAAGTATCGCGATCGGGGTGTTGGCCGATTGCTGAAGCTGGCGCAGCGCAAGGATGCACTGGCCCGGGGATTCGAATTGATCGAATGGACATTCGATCCTCTGCAATTGAAAAACGCGAAGTTCAACATCACACGGCTCGGTGCGGTCGTGCGGCACTACATTCCAAATTTGTACGGCCGGACAACGAGCCCGTTGCACGGGGATTGCCTACGGACCGGTTGGTGGCGGAATGGTGGGTGCGGTCGAGCCGCGCGGAGAACGCGGTGAAAGATTTGCCACAGTTGACGATCGGTGGCTCCGTGGAGCGGATCAGCGTGCCTGCGGACATTCGAACATTGTGCGAGACGCAGCCGGAGATGGCGGCCAAGATTCAATCGTACGCGCGAGTACGATTCGAGCGCCTGATTGCCGAGGGTTATGCGGCTACGGGCTTTGACCTGAACAAAACAGAGGGGACCTACCTACTGGAGCCTTATGAAGATTGAATCGATTACGTTGCGCGAAATTCAGATGCGGTTGAAATCTCCATTCGAAACAAGCTTTGGAACGACATTGAACCGCAGGATCGTACTGGTCGAAGCGATCGCGGACGGCGTTAGCGGGTGGGGAGAAGTGACCGCCCCTGAGACTCCTGGGTACATTTCGGAAACGACGGAGACGGCGTGGCACCTATTGTCGGATTTTATCGTACCTGCGGCACTCGGAAAGGACATTACGACGGCATCCGAACTTCCTGTCATGGTACAGCATATTCGCGGACACGAGATGGCCAAGAGCGGACTGGAAAGTGCGCTGTGGGATATTGAAGCGCAGATGAAAGGCGTGCCTCTGTCGAAATTGTTGGGTGGGACGCTGGAGGAAATTGCGTGCGGAGTTTCGCTGGGCATTCGAGAAACGCCCCAGTCTCTGGTGAAGAGAGTGGAGGAAGAACTTAGGAGTGGATACCAGCGGATCAAACTAAAAATCAAACCTGAGAAGGACCTGTCATACGTCGAAGCGGTGCGCAGGGAGTTTCCGAAGATTCGGCTATCGGTGGACGCGAACTCAGCCTACACACTTGAAGATGCGGCGCACTTGAAAAAGCTGGATCAATACAATCTGCTGATGATCGAGCAGCCGCTGAACTGGGACGACATCCACGCCCATTCGAAGCTGCAAGCCCAACTTGAAACAGCGATTTGCCTGGACGAGTGCATCCACAACGCGAGACACGCTCTGACCGCGATCGAATTGAAAGCGTGCAGGATTATCAACATTAAGCTGGGAAGGGTTGGTGGACACACCGAAGCGCGTGAAGTGCAAGAGGTTTGCCGAAATCGCGGGATCGAGGTGTGGTGCGGCGGAATGCTGGAGAGCGGCATCGGGCGCGCTCACAACATCGCGATGTCGACCCTACCGGGATTTACGCTGCCGGGCGATGTTTCGGCGAGCAAGCGATATTGGGACGAGGACATTATCGAACCGGAAGTTGAGGTTACGCCCCAGGGAACGATTCTCGTGCCAAAGGGCGCGGGGCTGGGATACGCAGTGCGGCGCGACCGGATCGAACGGGCCACTGTTCGAAAGAATACGTGGAATGCACGGCTGGCTGCGGCTTGACGCGCGCGTCTTGATCGACGCAGCTGTTCGAATCGATGATTTACGTAGTTGATGTCTTTGCGGTTCATGGTCGGAGTTTCTGGGATGCCAATGAACATGAGACTGACGCGCCAGCCGCGTGTGGTGCCGGTGGCGAAGATTTGTTTGTGGCTGCTGGCGGCGATTGTTGCGTTCTATGGAGCGACGAGATTCGCGGTTTCCGTGGATGGGCCGGACATTGCGCCGCGCAAAGACTATGTAACGCTTGCGGCGACACTGCGACCATTTATCGAGCGAGAAATGGCGGAGAAGCAGATCCCGGGACTGTCCATTGCGCTCGTAGATGATCAACAGACTGTCTGGGCACAAGGGTTTGGGCTTGCCGATTCGAAGAGTAAGAGGCCCGCTACTGCGGCGACAGTTTATCGGATCGGTTCGGTTTCCAAACTTTTCACCGATATTGCAATCATGCAGCTTGTCGAGCGCGGTGAGTTGAATCTCGACGCGCCGGTCAGCGAATATCTTCCCAATTTTCATCCCCGAAATCCGTTTGGGACGCCGATTACACTACGTGAATTAATGTCGCACCGATCGGGACTGCTCCGGGAACCACCGGTCGGGAATTACTTCGATCCCAGCGAGCCGTCGCTCGCGGCCACCGTTCGAAGTCTGAACGATACCGAACTGGTTTTTGCGCCGCAGACGCACACGAAGTATTCAAACGCGGCGATTGCCGTAGTGGGAGATGTGTTGGAGGAGCGGAATCACGAGGCGTTCGCGAAATACTTGAAACACGCGGTGCTTGATCGAATAGGAATGGGGCACAGCTCGTTCGAACCGGATACAGGCGTCGTGCGGGATCTGGCGACGGCGAAGATGTGGACTTATGACGGGAAGACGTTCGTAGGCCCTACGTTTCAACTGGGGATGAGCCCGGCCGGGAGTATGTATTCGACGGTTACGGATTTGGGGAAGTTTGTGAGTGTGCTTTTAGCTCGCGGACGGATTGAAAGTTCTGACGTACTTAGTGGTAAACATCTTGCCGAGATGGGACCCATTACTGCAGCTGCGCAACGGCCTGCGGTCTCGGCGCCTTTGCTTCAATCGGAAACACTGGACCAGATTTGGTCGCCGCAATTTCCGAATCCCGGTGGGCGGGTATTTGGATTGGGATTTGTGGTAAGCGATTTCGAAGGGCATCGGATGGTTGGGCATGGCGGAGCAATCTACGGGTTTGCGACGTCGCTGGTTCTTTTGCCGGATGACAAGGTGGGAATTGTAGTCACGGCTACGGAAGATGTGGCCAATGCGGTGACCGATAGAATCGCGGCGGAGGCGCTGCGTCTGGTCCTCGCGCAGCGGGCTGGCAAAACGGCAAGCCTGCCGGCTCCAACGAGTCCCGTTTCCCGAGAGACCGGACGGGAGATTGCGGGTCGCTACGGAGAGGGCGACAACGCCGTCGACCTCACATACCTCGGAGGCAAGCTCAGCATGCTGCCGGTTGCTGGCGGCGATCAACAGGAATTGAGACAGAATGGTGGTGAATTCTTAGTTGACGGGATTCTTGGATATGGGAAAGCCGTAACGCCGGTTCGAGATGGAATTCAGATTGGAACAACGAGACTTAAGCGGGTTCGAACAGAAAAGCCGGCTGAAGTTCCGGAAAAATGGAGAGGGTTGATAGGCGAGTACGGCTGGGATCACGACATTTTATATGTGTTTGAAAAGGAAGGTCGGCTCACGGTCCTGATCGAATGGGTCGAGTTCGACCCGCTGACTGAGGAATCGGATGACGTTTTCCGATTCCCCGGAAATGGTTTGTACGACGGCGAAAAAGCGACCTTTACGCGCGACGCTTCCGGGAGCGCCACTCAAGTGCAAGTCAGTGGTGTGGTTTTCAAACGCCGGGCAATTGGCGGCGTCAGCGGGGGTGTCTTTCGAATTCCGCCGGTGGCAAATCTCGACGATTTGAGAAAAGAAGCAGTCGGCGATCACCCACCCGTTGAGACCGGAAACTTTCGCAAGCCGGATCTGGTCGAACTTTCGACCCTCGATCCAACGATCAAACTCGATATTCGCTATGCGACGAAGAATAATTTTCTGAGCACGCCGGTTTATTCGCAGGCGAGGGCGTTCCTTCAACGGCGGGCGGCGGAAGCGTTGCTGCGGGCTCATCAGAAATTGAAAACACTGGGATACGGGCTGTTGATTCACGACGCGTACAGACCTTGGTACGTGACCAAAATCTTCTGGGACGCAACCCCCGACGACAAGCGGATTTTTGTTGCCGATCCGAGCCAGGGTTCGCGGCACAACCGCGGCTGCGCGGTGGATTTGAGTCTCTACGATCTCGCGACCGGCAAACCAATCGAGATGGTCGGCGTTTACGACGAAATGTCCGAACGTTCGTATCCCGGTTATCCGGGTGGAACTTCTCTACAGCGGTGGCACCGGGAATTGTTGCGAAGGGCGATGGAAGATGAGGGATTCGACGTGTACGAAGTCGAGTGGTGGCATTTTGACTACAAAGATTGGCGGGTTTATCCGATCTTGAACGTCGCGTTCGAACGATTGTTGGCGTCCCGAGAAAACAACGGAGAAGTTCCGGCCGGGCAAAGTCTGGCGGCTACGTGGAGTTTGGTTCGGCCCGATAAATCTAGCAGTTCACGTTTGGAGACCCAATGAAGATGACCCAGACTGTGCGATTCTTCGCGTTGGCTATTGCGCTTGCGTGCTGCATGGTACTCAGCAACGACGTTTTTGCGCAGAGCGAGGCCACGTTCGAGCAGCGCGTCCAGAAAGTCATGGAACGACCCGAATTCGCGCATTCGCGATTCGGCATCGGGTTCTATTCGATGGAGACTGGCAAAGCCGTATACACCTTGAACCCACAGCAGTTTTTTGTTCCGGGATCGACGACGAAACTGCTGACGATGGGGACGGCGCTGGAACTCCTGGGCGGGAACTATAAATTCCACACGAAGATCTACCGAACGGGCCCAATCAAGAAGGATGGCACCCTTGATGGTGACCTGATTCTGGTGGGTAGCGGCGACTATGACCTTTCGAATCGCATTCAACCCGACGGTACTCTGGCGTTCGAAGACGAGGACCATTCCTACGGCGGTCCCGACAGCAAGGGACTAACGGGCGATACGTTGCTGGTGATTCGCGAATTCGCGCAGCAGATTGCGGCCAAAGGAATCAAGCGAGTGAAGGGCAAGATTCTTGTCGACGCGACGCTGTTTCCCGAAGGCGAGCGCGAACTGGGAACCGGAATCGTGATCTCGCCGATCGTTGTGAACGACAACGTTGTCGATGTGATCGCGGCCCCGGGCGCAGCCCCAGGAACGCCGGCAACGCTCAAGGTTTCGCCTCAGACGGCGTACGTCAAGATCGTGAACCAGGTGACGACAGGAGCGGCGGGTTCGAAGTCGAGTCTCGATTACACGGACGAAAAACAGAATGCGGATGGGACGAGAAGCGTCACGTTGACGGGGAGTTTGCCGGCCGGTGGCCCTTCGCCGATGGCGGCTTATCCGGTGCCGGAGCCGAGCCGATATGCCGCGACGTTGCTGATGGAGGCGCTCGCCGAAAAAGGAGTGCGCTCCTCGATTGGTGCACCGGGAGATAAAGTCGATTTTAAAGTTCTGGCGGCCAACTACGAACAGGAGAACGAGGCCGCGGAACATGTGTCGCCAGCTTTGAAAGAGGACGTCAAGATCACTCTGAAGGTTAGCCAGAACCTGCATGCCAGCATGACACCGTTTTTGCTTGGCGCTCTGCTTGCGCACGCGCAGACCCGCATCGATCAGGCGGGATTCGACCTTGAGAATCAATTTCTGACCAAAGGCGGGCTCGACCTGACGGGAGCGTCGCAAAGCGACGGAGCCGGCGGGAACGCCTATTACACTCCGGACTTCATGGCGCACTACCTCTTCTACATGTCGAAACAGGCTAATTTCGCCGATTTCCACCGTGGGCTGCCTATCCTCGGAAAAGATGGAACGCTGGCCAAGATTCAGGTGAATTCGCCAGCCGCGGGACACGTGCATGCAAAGACCGGAACCTACGGCGTGTATGACGCGCTGAACAAAAACCTGATGGTAACGGGGAAAGGACTTGCGGGTTACATGGACACCGCGAGCGGCCAGCACTTGATTCTGGCGCTCTACGTAAACATGGTGGCGGTGCCGATGGACGATCCCGAGGCGACCCAGAAAATCGCGGGTGAAGCATTGGGCGAGATCGCATCGGCGGCTTATGACGCGCCGCTACCACAAGGGAGCGTGGCCACGAAGCTGCCGAACGAGACCAAGACCGACGAATACGATGTCGTGATTCGAAACGGACATATTGTCGATGGGTCGGGAAATCCCTGGGTTTCTGGTGATATCGCGATTCGTGGAAGCCGAATTGTCTCGATAGGAAAAGTTGACAGCGCACGCGCGAAGCGCGTGATTGATGCGAGCGGGCTGGTCCTATCACCCGGATTCATCGACATGTTGGGACAGTCGGAAATTGCGCTGCTGATCGACAATCGGTCTTTGAGTAAGCTTTCTCAAGGAATCACCACGGAAATTACCGGTGAAGGCGGATCGATTGCGCCGCAAAATGCGACAACCATCGCGTCGATACAGCCTCAACTGGATCAATATCACCTGAAGGTCGATTGGACGAATCTCGACGGATATTTCGAACGCCTGACGAAACAGGGCACACCCCTGAACATCGGGACCTACGTGGGAGCAGCGCAAGTCCGCGAGGCAGTACTCGGCGACGTGGATCGCGCGCCGACGGCGGAAGAGTTGGAGAAGATGAAGGCATTGGTGGCAGAAGCGATGCAGCAGGGCGCGTTCGGGTTGTCGACTGCGCTGATCTACCCACCAGGACACTATGCGAAGACGGACGAATTGATCGAGCTGTCGAAAATCGCATCTCGGTACGGCGGGATCTATGGCTCGCACATGCGCAGCGAGGGACAAAGTGAGCCGGCAGCCATTGAAGAGGCGCTTCGGATTGGACGCGAAGCTGATTTGCCGGTGGAGATTTTTCATCTGAAGGTGAGTGGAAAGACGCGCTGGGGCTCCATGCCGAAGATTGTGGGCATGATCCAGGCGGCGCGCGATTCAGGGCAGGATGTAACGGCGGATATGTATCCTTATATAGCGGGTGGCACGGCACTCGCATCGAGCTTGCCCCCATGGGTTGCCGAAGGTGGGACCGCGAAGTTGCTGGAGCGGCTGCACGACCCGGCGACGCGCGCGAAGATCAAGACCGAGATGGCCGGTGATCATCCGAATTGGGAGAATTTGTTTTTCGACAGTGGTGCAGGAAGTGGAGTGATGGTTTCGGGTGTGGTGAACCCGGAACTGAAGAAATTCGACGGCAAGACCGTCGCGCAGATCGCCGAAGCTCAGAAAAAGACGCAACTCGACGCACTTTTTGATTTCATCATCGCGGATAAGGGGCAAACTGGAGCGCTGTATTTCATGGCGAACGAAAATGACTTGCAGTATGGATTGATGCAGGCATGGACGAGTCTGTGTCTAGATGCCGGCGAGTCGTCGCTCGACGGACCTTTGTTTGAACCGCACACTCATCCACGCGCATTCGGTGCGATGCCACGATTTCTAGGGCACTATGTGCGCGATGGTCATTTGCTGCCACTTGAGCAAGGCATTCGAAAGATGACTTCACTTCCCGCGCAGCGCGAAAGGTTGGTGGATCGCGGGCTGCTGAAGGTCGGCTACTTCGCGGATATCGCCGTGTTCGACGCAAATACGATCGAGGATACAGCGACCTATACTCGGCCTAGCAGCGTTTCAAAGGGCGTGAAATACGTTTTCGTGAATGGGCAGCTGGAATTCGAGAATGGGAAATTGACCGAAGCGATGGCCGGACAGGCACTGCGTGGGCCAGGCTGGAAGCATGAAGCTGCCGGCAATTGAGGGTGTGCCGCGTCGCCTTGCGCTGCCCTCCCGGTTTAGCCTGTTTTTTGCTTTTCTGCTGGCGTCCGCACTCTGCGCGACGGCCGTCCGTGGCGCGGCTTAGAAACAGAACAGCAGCGCACCTTCCTACGTTGTAAGGATCGATTTCAATGAAGCGTTCGGATGCGGGGTGGTGTCGAGTTGTCGGCGGACATTTACCGGCCCGATGGGAAGGGGCAGTTACATCTGCATGATGCGTTCTGAAACTATCGTCCGCTCGTATAAACTTTGCTGGGTTGATTCGTGCCTCCTTCATCAGCTTCTGTTTCTGCTTGGCCGACATCGTTTTTGGCAATCCACTCATGGCGATGCGAGCGCGTTCAACAATGAACCTGCCTATACCGTGTTGAATTGTCTGCCCGACTCCGACCGTTCCTGTTCAAACACCTGTGTGCCGATTTCCTTCTGACCGGAAGTTGGCGTTAGATACGAGAAAGTTAGAGTCCGAACCACCATCGCATACACTCCTGCTTCCTCTAGTTTGTTGCAGAACGGGGTCGCGTCGAAGCCTCTCGACAAATACCAATTGAACTTTTCGGGCAGTTGGCCTGTCGAATCGTCTACGATGTCGGACAGAAATAAATGAAATTCTGCGTCTCCTTAAAGACGCAGTCGCCGCCAGATGACGGTCAGCGTCTTTGTCGGTGAAATGCGACTCAACCCAACGCGTCGCAACGCCCGGATAGATTAGCTCCGCCCTACGCTTCGCGGCCTCAATGGATTCGTAATTCGCAGCCACTC
>DATBAX010000452.1:0-4173 GCA_036271275.1 Terriglobales bacterium | reverse complement strand
GAAGTGATAATTGAGAAAGAGTTAGGCGCGTTCCCGCGTGCCTTTGGGAGATTTGCATGAGGCATGTTTCCGTATTACGCCTGGTATTCATCCTGGCATTGATCACAACGCTTTTCACCGGATGCTCTCGTGATCCCAATGTGCGCAAGCAGAAGTATTTTGCCAGCGGAAAAGCTTATTTTGATAGCGGCAAATACCGGGAAGCGGCCATTCAGTTTGGCAATGCAGTCCAGGTCGACCCGCGCTATGCCGAAGCGCATTATCAACTCGCCCAAACGAATATCAAGCTGCAGGACTGGCTGCACGCCTACCAGGAACTCAATCGCACTCTCGAACTTCAGCCGGAAAATTACCAGGCGCACATCGATATTGCGAATCTGCTGATTGCCGATCACGAACCTGGCAAGGCCAAAGAACACATCGATCTGCTGCTTCAAAAGGACGGCAACGATCCCCAGGTGCACGAAGCCGCGGCAAATCTGCTCAGTGCCGAAGCTGATTACAGCGGCGCGGTCCAGCAGATGCAGAAAGCGATCGCACTCGCGCCCAACCGATGGGAGTCTTATTTAAACCTTGGCCTTCTGCAAATGCGGATCAACCAACCCGATCCCGCGGAGGCGAGTTTCAAGAAGGCCGTTGAGCTGAGTCCCAGCTCGATGAGTGCGCAATTGGCTTTAGGCGGGTACTATCAGTCGCGCGGCCGATTCACTGAAGCGGAGCGTCAACTTCGCCAGGCCATTGCCGTCGATGCTAAAAATCCCGAGCCTCGCGCCCAGTTGGCACGCCTTTTTCTCAGTGAAGGAAAACCTTCGGATGCGGAACAGTTTTTGCAGCAGTCGAAGGCCGATTTCCCCAACGATTCCGTCGGTTACCGCATGCTGGGTGATTTCTACTTCGCCACCGGAAATGTGGACAAAGCCATCGCGGAATACACTTCGTTGTACGCGGAACATCCCAAAGATCCTCAAGTCAAGAAAAACTACATTCAGCTTTTGATTCTTAAGGACCGCCTCGACGAGGCGCAAAAGTTGAACGACGAAGTGTTGAAAGTCGCTCCCAGCGATGACGATGCATTGGTCTATCGCGGCCAGATCCAGATACGCCAAGGGCACGGCGGCGACGCCATTCAGACACTCCAGACGGTGGTGAAAAATGATTCCGACAACGGCATCGCGCACTATCATCTCGGTGTCGCTTTCGAACAGGTCGGCGATTTGCCCCATGCCCAGAACGAATGGCAAACGGCGATCCGGCTGCGTCCGGGATTAGTCGAAGCCCACGTCGCCCTGGCCACGCTGGCTTTGCGCACCAACGATATGGCGACCTTGGACCAGGCAGCCACTCAGATCATTAATCTCAGACCCAACGCACCGGATGGTTATGCCCTCCGTTCCGTCGCCAGTATTAACCGCAAGCAGTTTGAGAAGGCCCAGCAAGACATCCAAAAAGCCATTAGCGTTGCACCGGAAAGCGCGGTTGGATACAAACAGATGGGTAACTTATCGTTGGCCCAACAGAAATTCGGCGATGCGGAAAAATCATTTCAGCAAGCTCTTGACCGCGATCCCGGTTCCGCGGACGCGCTCGGTGGCTTAATGAATGCTTATATCGCGCAGCAACAACCGGACAAAGCCGTAGCGGCCGTCAACACGCAAATCGCGAAAGTTCCTGCTAGCAGCCCGTTCTACAATCTGTTGGGCACGGTCCTCTTTAACAGCAAGAAAGATTTTCCAGGGGCCGACGCCGCCTTGAAGAAGTCCGCGCAGCTCGACAAACACAATTCCGATACCTTGGCCAAACTGGGGCAGGTTCAAATCGCCGAAGGCTCGGTGGATACAGCCGTCGCCACCTACCAGCAGGCCTTAAAAGACAATCCCACCGATCCCCGCTTTTCCATTTTGCTGGGAGAACTATACGAATCCAGGCATGAGTGGGACCAGGCCAAAGCAAGTTATCAGAAAGCTCTGGAAATCAAACCGGAAGATCCGCTGGCTTCAAACAACCTGGCCTATGTGATGTTGCAAACCGGGGGCAACGTGGATGTGGCCATGGCATTGGCGCAAACCGCGCGCCGAGGAATGCCGGATTCTCCGAATTACGCCGATACGCTGGGATGGGTCTTATATCAGAAGCGGGCTTACAAATCGTCAGTCGATCTTTTCCAGGAAGCCATTAAACTCAACGATAAAGCCAAAGCTCCAGAGAATGCCACGCTGCACTATCATTTGGGACTGGCGTATGAGAAAAGTGATCAGAAAGAGTTGGCCCGCCAGCAATTCGAACGAGTGCTTAAAATCAATCCCAACTACAGTGATGCCGCGGACGTAAAGAAACAACTAGCCACATTACATTCCTAACAAATTAGCCACGGATCTCACGGATCAACACAGATAAGAAAAGGTTCTTTTATCCGTGTAGATCCGCGTAAATCCGTGGCGCTGTTATGCGGTAACTGTTTGGTATTCGGCGTAGGCGCCCTTGAAATCTGTCAATTTGTGATCAGATTCAAAGTGCCAGATGCGGGTGGCCACTTCATCGATCAAGTCATGATCGTGAGTACACAGAAGTACGGTCCCCTGATAACGCTGCAATGCGATGTTCAGTGCGTTAATCGATTCCAAATCCAAATGGTTGGTCGGTTCGTCCAACACCAGCACGTTGGGTTTTTGCAGCATTAGTTTGCAGAATAGGAGTCGAGCGGCTTCTCCACCGGAAAGCACGCTGGTCGATTTGCCGGCTTCTTCGCGAACGAAAAGCATCATTCCCAGCAGCCCGCGAAGTTCTTCATTCGACGCTGTCGGGTCCCACTGATGCAGCCATTCCACCGCCGTCGTGCCCTTTTCAATCAGCGCTCGATGGTCTTGCGCGAAATATCCCACAGAGGCTTCATGTCCCCAAACTACTTTTCCGCTGTCGATAAACTTCCCGTCATAGCCACTGGTCTCGCGCAGCTCGGCATCGGAAATTGTCGGCGCGTTTGCCAACAAGGCGTTGATCAGGGTAGTTTTCCCTGCGCCGTTCCGGCCCATGAGCGCGATTCGTTCTCCGCGAACCACGCTGGCTGTGAAATCCTTGACCACTTTCTTGTCGTCGTAGGCTTTGCTTACATGCTCGATTTCCAGGATGTGTTTTCCGGAAGGACGTTTCATTTCAAACTTGATGAAAGGCCGCGCGATATTTGACCGGGCGAGGTCCGTAACCTGCAAACGTTCGACTTCCTTGCGCCGTGATTGCACCTGGCTGGATCGCGTACCTGCCGCAAAACGTGCGATGAATTCGTTCAATTGCGAAATCTTCTTTTCGCGTTGCGCATTTTGCGATTCGATCTGTGAGCGTACCTGCGTCTTCGCCACCACCATGTCGTCATACGTTCCGGTGTAGGTGATGATGGTTTCGTAATCGATGTCGGCAATGTGAGTGCAAACGCTGTTGAGAAAATGGCGATCATGAGAGATCACGATGACAATGCCATCGTATTGATTCATGAAACCCTGGAGCCAGTGGATCGAATCCAAATCCAAATAGTTCGTGGGCTCGTCGAGCAGCAACGCCTGCGGATGTCCGAACAGGGCCTGCGCCAGCAACACTCGAACTTTTTGTCCGCCCTGCAATTCGCTCATATTGCGAGAGTGGAGATCGTCGGTGATATCCAATCCCTGAAGCAGGATGGCGGCATCGGTCTCGGCGGTATAACCATCTTCTTCGCCGACGATTCCTTCCAACTCGCCCAGCTTCATTCCATCTTCATCGGTCATTTCCGGTTTTTCGTAAATGGCGTCACGCTCTTGCAGCGCAGCCCACAGCCGTTTGTTGCCCATAATCACTGTGTTCAGAACGGTGAAAGCATCGAACGCAAACTGGTCCTGGCTCAATACGCCCAACTTGCGCGGACGCACCACGGTGCCCCTCTGCGGCTCCAGTTCGCCGGACAAAATCTTCATCAGCGTAGATTTGCCGGAACCATTCGGCCCCGTCAAGCCGTAACGCTTCCCCGGCGTAAACGCCGTTGACACTTCTTCAAATAGAATTTTTGCGCCGTAGCGCATGGAAACATTGGAAACTGAGAGCATGATTTCTTTGAAAACTGCGGGGAAATTCCGCTAAAACGGTACGCAGCTGGTAGTTCTAGGATATCATGCCAGCCGCGTTTTCATTGATTAAGAGCGGTTTGGG
>DATBAX010000451.1:0-1733 GCA_036271275.1 Terriglobales bacterium | reverse complement strand
CCAGGCGCCACTGCGCCGGGATGATTGAACTCCGCATAGAGCGCAAAGACTCCGATGGTCAATAGCAAATATGCGATGTTGGGATCGATGATGAAAGTCAGGATGCGCTCTTTGACCGAAAGATCCAACATTCGTACCGGTTCGTCCACCAAATTTAGCGTGACGGTCTGGCCATCAAATCGCTTTACAGTTTTTCCTTGCAGTTGCTTGAACAAATCTTGTTCGCTGGTGGCAACGTAGTCGACCAAGTGCTGCGAGAGTGCTTCCTGATCGGTGAAGGAAGTCGACTTGCGCACGACGGTTTCGGAGACTTCGACGTTGCGTCCGCGTTTGGAGACAACCGATCGCATCAGGGCGGCAGCGTCGTTCTCGACTTTTTCTTTCATGATGTCATCCATTTTTTCGCCAGTGGAACTGACAGGATGACCGGCGCCCGTGTTAGTGCCGGGTGCCATCGCGGCTACATCAGCACTTTGCAGAATGTAGTAACCGGCGGATGCGGCCCAACTCCCACTGGGCGTTACGTAAATGATGACCGGAACGCGAGAGGCAAGGATTTTTTCGATAATTTCGCGGGTGGAAGTCAGCAGTCCGCCTGGCGTGTTCAGTTCGATGAGGACCGCTCTGTCGTTCCTTTTGGCAGCGTCATCCAGCGCGCGCCCTACATATTCGGCGGTGATGGGTTGGATTGTGTCTTTTACAACAATCTTAAGTACTTCGGCGGAAGACGAAGCGGAGAAAACGAACAACAGTAATCCGGCCATCAATCCGAAGAGTACGCGCGAGACATAGAGCGGTTTCATGGCTGCAGCAATTATACGGCTGATGTGTAGATGTGTAGAGCGGAGACAGGAGTGTCCACCCTACGCCACGGCTTATTTAGAAATCAGCCGAGATTCGTCTTCCTCGGAGCGTAACTCCGTCCAGCTCGGCAGACTTTGATCCCCGGTAATCAACCGCGCCCCACGTTCATATGTGACGTAGGACCATGCCCACTGAATCATGACCAGCAGGCGATTGCGGAATCCGATGAGAAAGAAAATATGAATAAAAAGCCAAGCCAGCCAGGCGACGAATCCGGAAATATGTATTTTTCCGATCTCGGCAACTGCGGCGGCTCGACCAATGGTTGCCAGGCTGCCTTTATCGAAATAATGGAAATCCTCGCGCGGCTTGCCTTGCACTTCGCGGCCAATGTTGCGCGCCGTGGCTGCCCCTTCCTGTAAGGCGACCGGGGCCACCCCTGGAACTTGTTTGCCGTTTTTATCTTTTAGAGATGCCAGATCGCCAACCACAAAAACTTCGCGATGTCCGGGAATACTCAGATCGGGATTCACCAGAACTCGTCCGGCGCGGTCAAGCGGCGTGCCCAGACTTTTTCCCAGCGGGGATGCTGCTACTCCCGCAGCCCAGAGAATGACTGCCGCAGGAATACGCGTTTTGCCGACGAAAACCGCGGCAGATTCAACGCCTGTGACCATTGCGGACGTTCGTACTTCCACGCCCAAATGCTGCAATTGTTTCTCAGCGCTGCGTGACAAATCTTCAGCGTAAGCGGGGAGAACGCGCGGGCCGCCTTCAATCAGCAGAATCCGGCTGTGTCGTGGATCGATGGAATGAAATTCATTGGCGAGAGCGTGACGAGCAATTTCTGCCAGTGTTCCCGCCAATTCCACTCCCGTCGGTCCGCCGCCAATGACTACGAAATTCAGTTGGACTTGTCCCTCGCCGCT
>DATBAX010000450.1:0-4986 GCA_036271275.1 Terriglobales bacterium | reverse complement strand
GGGAGCACTGGACGTCATAAATCCCGGGTGGAAACCGAGACCAGAATCGATGACGGCATAAAGTTGGATTCCATCCTGCACGCTCTGGGATTTGCGCCAACATTCCGCTATGAGAAATTTCGTGCTGAGTGGAGCGATGGACAGGGCCACGTAGTCGTCGATGAAACTCCAGTGGGAAATTTTGGCGAGATTGAAGGTCCGGCACGCTGGATTGATCAAACCGCAAAAGCCCTCGAAATTCCCCGCGCCAACTACATCACACAGAGTTACACCGAGCTATTTTTCGCGTGGAAAAAGCAGAACCGCAGCAACGCACAAGAAATGACTTTTCGAGCCATCCCCTCCAAAAGAATTAGCCGCTGAACCTTCTTTTACAGCACCAAACTAACCAACAAGTCGCCTAGATACAGTAACTTCGCAGCATGTTAATCTCATTTTGCTCTGGGTTTCTGCTCCCGCCTACAAGTGGCAGTGCAGAAAGATAATCTTCGGCGGCTCCTGCAAACGGTTGAAGCTCTCTCTGATCTGGGTCCGGCGCTCACGGCCGAGAGGGAGTTCCCGCAGACGGCGCGCGCCATCCTGACTGCCCTGCTGCAAGCGGGCGGCGCGCGTGAAGCTGTGCTCTTCACCTACAGCGACAAGCCTTCCCTGCTCGCGTCCATCGCCTCGGACGGATTTGCTTTGATGCCGGAGCCGGCGATTATTCCGCTGCTTCCCAAACATGTTTATGCTCTGACTGCGGCGCGAGGGGCAATTGTTTTGACCCCGGGGTCGGCGGATACTTATCTCAGCCCTAATGGCAATGTTGCGCCGGAATTATTTAAATGCCTTGCTCCTCTAAAAGTCGGCGCGAAGCTGGTTGGCGTGGCGGCATTGGGCCGACGAGAAGGCGAAGCAGTCTATGATGGCGATGAACTGGAAGCCCTCGACCTGCTTTGCCACTATGTCGCGCTGGCTATTCACAATCATTCGCTGACGCAAACCCTGGCGCAACGCGTCTCTGACAATCTGCGGCTGATGGGCTCTCTGCATGGTTTTTACGACAATGCCATGGAAGCCTTCGCCAATGCCATCGACGTGAAGCACGTCAATATTCATGGACATTCCATGCGCGTGGGACGCTATGCCGCCGCCATCGGCGAGGCCATGAGTCTGGATACAAATGAAGTCGCGGCGCTTCGCTCTGCGGGTTATTTGCACGACATCGGAAAAGTTGCGGTGGACAAACGGCTCTTTGGAAAAGCGACAACGCTCGATGCTGAAGAGTTCCGTGAAATGGCGGATCACACGCTAGTGGGACATCAAATCGTGACCGGCGTGCAGTTTCCCTGGCCGAGCATTCCGGAGAGTGTGCGGTCGCATCATGAGCGCAGCGACGGTTCGGGTTATCCGGATGGACTTCGAATGGAAGAAGTTCCCATGGCGGTGCGAATCATTGGCCTGGCGGACACCTTTGATGCCATGAATAGCGATCGGCCCTATCGCGAACGGCTTTCGTTAGGAGGAGTGCTGGCGGAGATCGTTCGCATGACTCCGCTCAAATTCGATCCCAATGCGGTCCAGGCCCTGCTGCTGCAAGTCCGGCGTGACACCGTGGGCAGCAATCGAACTCCATTCATCGAAGGCCGCTTGGCCGGGAGCGTCGCCCCTGCCGACATCGACCACATGGCGGCTAGCTTGCAGCATCGGATGAGCAATGGACGGATGTATCTGGCTCTCGGCGATTCGTCCGATTAGCTTTGTTTTGTGGGACTTCCCTTCTTCCGTTGAGTTTCTCTCTTCGTCCTTAGATGCACTTTCAGGCAGCAACTTTCTCCGAGCTGCGGGTTCATAATCCTAAGGGCCTCCATTTGACATGCGGTTAAAGCGTCGAAAACTCGCGCTGCTGGCAATCCCAACCCTGCTTGGCTTCACTGTGTTTGTACAATTCGCAATCGGCGGGAAAAAAGACAAACAAATTTCTTCCACAACATCGATGGACGAGCACAAACGCGCCGTTCATGCGCTCAACCGCCTGACATTTGGGCCCAGGCCGGGCGACGTCGAGCGTGTAATGACCATGGGCGTGGACAAGTGGATCGACGAACAACTGCGTCCTGAGAAGATTGACGACTCGGCTCTAGAGGTACGCCTGGCCCCTTTCCGCACCCTCAGCATGCACACCGATGAGATCGTAGAAAACTTTCCTCCGCGGCAGTTGATCAAAGCCATTGAGGGCGGCAAGGACTCGATGCCATCCGGTCAGGTGAAACGGGCGGTGTATGAGGCGCAGTTGTTGCGTTATCAGGAAAAGCAGGAGAAAAAAGAAGAGAAGAAGCAGGTGGCAATGAATGCCTCTCCTGCCAACAACGCTGGCGAGCAATTTAGCGATTCAGGCGCGAAAACGACCATGGCGGCTGACGATGAGCTGGCCCGAACCAAAGAAGATCGCTTGAGCAAGAACGCTGTGATCGATGAACTAATGCACCTTTCTCCTGATCAGCGCATGAAAGAAATCTTTCAGATGTCCACGGCAAACCAGCTTGCCTTCAGTGCGTCACTCAAGGGCGACCGGCGGGACAAGTTTATGGAAGCCATGAATCCGGAGCAGCGCGAAATTATTACGGCGTTAAATAATCCGGAGCAAGTCGTTAGCGAGGAGTTGGTCCAGGGCAAATTGCTGCGTGCGACCTATAGTGAGCGGCAACTTCAGGAAGTGATGACGGATTTCTGGTTCAATCACTTCAACGTATTTATCGGCAAGGATGCAGACCGATTCCTGATCACAAGTTATGAACGCGATGTCATTCGTCCCCATGCCATGGGCAAGTTTGAAGATTTGCTAACCGCGACTGCACAAAGTCCCGCCATGTTGTATTACCTGGACAACTGGCTGAGCGTAGGTCCAAATTCGGATGTTGCTAACGGAATTGGCAAACGCGGAAACAAAGGCGCAGCAAGAAAGCGGGCACGGCAGAACGGGCCCGTGAAGCAGTCGAAGGGCAAGCGGAACGGGCTCAACGAAAACTATGGCCGCGAGCTGATGGAATTGCACACTCTTGACGTGAACGGCGGGTACACGCAGTACGACGTCACTGAAGTTGCTCGCGTGCTTACCGGTTGGACCATCAAACAGCCCAAAGATGGAGCTGCATTTAAGTTCGATGAGCGTATGCACGAGCCTGGAGAGAAAATTGTTCTCGGACATCACATCAAGGCGAACGGACAAAAAGAAGGCTTCGAGGTGCTGCACATTCTGGCGCACCATCCCGCCACGGCAAAGTTTATCTGCACCAAATTGGCGATGCGATTCGTCTCCGACACTCCGCCGCCACAATTGATTGATCGCATGACACAAACCTTCCTGAAGAAAGACGGCGACATTCGCGAAGTGTTGAGAACCATGTTGCGGTCGCCGGAGTTTTGGTCGACGGACACTTATCGCGCCAAAGTAAAAACTCCTTTGGAGTTTGTGGTCTCTTCCCTGCGGGCAAGTGGCGCGGAAGTGACTGATGCCATCAATCTATCCCGTCAACTGCAAAACTTGGGCATGCCCCTCTATGGCATGCAGCCGCCAACCGGATATTCCATGAAGGCCGACGCCTGGGTGAACTCGTCCGCACTGCTGGGAAGAATGAATTTCGCTTTGGCCTTGACGGCAGGTAAGCTTAAAGGTGTGCAGGTGAGTCCGGAGCGCGCGTTCAGTGCGGCGACAGCTCCGTCTGATCCCATGCAAACATTGGCAGTCATTGAAACAAGTTTGCTCGATGGAGACGTATCGAAACAAACGCATGACACGATTGCTGCGCGGTTGGAAGATCCTACAATCGCGCAGCGCAAATTGGACGATCCCGCGCATCCGCCAAATGTCGGGGCTATTGCGGGATTGATTTTGGGGTCGCCGGAGTTTCAGAAACGCTAGCTTTCAGCTCTCAGCCGTCAGCTTTCAGCTAATGCCTGATGGTAATAAGTGAGGAATCTAATTATGTCCATCACCCGCCGCGTTTTTCTTCGCAACTCCGCGCTTACCGTTGTCGGTACCGCTGCGGTCCCGGCCTTCTTGACTCGCGCTGCTTATGCAGCCGAGACGATGGGCGGAAAGAATAAACGCCTGGTGGTAATTTTTCAGCGGGGCGCGGCGGATGGTTTGAACATTGTGGTGCCGCACGGCGAGAAGGCTTATTATGCGATGCGTCCATCGATCAATATCCCTCGCAAAGATGTCCTGGATCTCGATGGATTTTTCGGGCTTCATCCGTCGATGTCCGCACTACAGCCGTTGTGGAACCAGCGTCAGCTGGCGATTGTGCACGCTGCGGGGTCGCCCGATCCTTCGCGCTCGCACTTCGACGCGCAGGATTTCATGGAATCCGGGACACCCGGCGTAAAAGCCACAGACGACGGCTGGCTGAACCGGACTTTGCGTTCACTGCCTGAAGACAAGTCTGCATTCCGCGCGATTGCCATGGGATCGTCCATGCCGCGCATTCTTTCCGGCATTGAGCCGGCCGTGGCTATCAATAACATCAGCGATTTTGGCGTTGGCGGAAGCAACCCGAAAAATCAACCCATCGCCAATACTTTCGAAGCTATGTACGAACATTCCGTGGACACGGTCCTGCACGGCACGGGGCAGGAAACTTTCGATGCAGTAAAAATGCTGAAGGCCTCTGATCCGTCGAAGTACACGCCGGCCGCGGGCGCCGACTATCCGAAAGGCCGTTTCGGCGACAGCCTCAAACAGCTTGCTCAGCTCATCAAAGCGAATCTCGGAGTGCAAGTCGCCTTCGCCGATATTGGCGGGTGGGACCATCACGTGAACGAAGGCAGCACGCAAGGTCAAATCGCAAATGTTCTGCACGATTTTTCAGGATCGCTCGCCGCATTCTGGACGGACCTTGGAGACCTTGGCGAAGATACCGTCGTTGTCACCATGTCGGAATTCGGACGCACCGTCCGCGAGAACGGCAACCGTGGCACCGACCACGGCCATGCCAACGTCATGTT
>DATBAX010000449.1:0-8794 GCA_036271275.1 Terriglobales bacterium | reverse complement strand
TGCGATTGCTCAGCGATCATTCACTGCCTAAGATCCAACGACCATGCACGGACCCACCGCGCTACAGGTGCTCGCGACTGGCCCTCCAGAAGAAGCGTTTTTGCAATGGCCAAGCACCGCCTCTTCAGGACGCAAGCTGATCACCGAAAGCTTCGGCGACTGATATGCCTTTCGACTTTCTGGATCTTTACGCTCGTCTGTCATTGGCCTACTGCCTCCATAATTTCCCTGGTCAGCAAAATATGATTAGTGTCCGCCGCATCCGCCACAACCAACGCCTGTTGAGGATGCGCTGTCGTTCAAGATGGGAAGCAATACTTGCGGGCTCTGCCATGAGCCCACATCAATCTCTTTCGAAGCGATTCTCCGCGCGGATTCCTGCGCGGCAGAATAATGGACGCCGTCCTTGCAGAAGTCACATGCGCCGTGTTCAGGAATTTCGATGCCAAGCGCCATTGCTCGCAAATGCGCCACTTCACAAAGAAAATCGACGGGAGATTCGGCGTCTCCATTCTCCAGTTCGCCGTTTGCAGGACACATGCTGCACACTGAATGCAGGCGGCAAGTCTCACACTTCGTAATCTGTTTGCGTTCGCGCTGCCGGACCTTCAGCAGGAAGTGGTCCCATCCCTCTTTCACGCTGCCGGTGCGGATGTCATAACTTTCCTGATGAGAGAGCACGCAGATTGTCATGTGTCCGTACGGATCAATGGCGAAAGACTTCACTCCACCACCGCACGAATACACGGTGCTGCCACCGCCCAGAGGCATCGGGGCTTGCATCTCGCGTTCGATGTTCTTCCGATGTTCTCCCGCGACCTTCGGAGAATGGAAATCGAGGGCCACCACTTCCTCCGGCGAAAGCCGCACTGCCAGCGGACTCTGCGAGCAATCAATCCGCGGATTGATCAGCGATTCGAATTTGAACTCGACGCCCAGATCCTCTTCCGCGAATTCCTTCATCGCCAGGACTTCATGCTTGTTGACGCTCGTACCAACAGTCTTGAGCTTCAACGGAAGTCCACTGTCCTGCAGCAACTTGATGCCACGAATGCAGCGGTCATAACTTCCCGGAACAGCCGTCAAGGCTTCGTATGTTTCCCTCGTCCGGCCGTAGAGCGTGATCTCAATGGCGAACGGCGGCCACTCCAGCAGATAGTTCACAATCTTTTCCGAGATCAGCGTTCCGTTGGTGAACAGCGTGATCAGGAAACCCTTCCTCTTAGCGTAGGTATAGATCTCCAGGAAGTCTTTACGTGCGAAAATCTCTCCGCCAGTAAAGAGAAGCCAGAAACATCCCATCTGTTCCAGCTCGTCCAGCACTTTGAAGTACTCTTCTTTACTCAGCTCACGATTGCGGGCTGCGAGATCGCCCATCTCCAGATTGTTGTAGCAGTGCAAACATTCGAGTGGACAGCGGCGGGTAACTTCCAAAGCAACTTCGAGCGGAACGCGTTCCGCGGCGTAGTGATTATGAATAAAAGTGCTGAAATCGGTATAGGAAGCGACACTCATAAGGATTCTGCGATCACGTCCGCACGCGTAATGAATCGAACGAGCCCGATGCAGCTTCTCATGCAATTTCTCTGAGTTCTGTCCGATGGCTTACATCGGAACCATGAGCTGCAACAGGCATCACCAACTCTGCGGCCTGCATTTCATGCAGGAAATTCTCAACATCCTGCGCAGCCCGCTCGTGACTAACTGCATATTCGCGTTCGATCATCTCTATTAATGTGTTGATGCTGGTTGGATTGGCCAAAGCTCCCCAGATCGTAGTTCCCACATCATTGAAACTGTAGATCGACGCCAGATCGCCGACCTTGCCGCGCACGGGCACGACCAGGGTCTCTCCGGCAATCAGACGGGAAACCACTGCGGAGGAACGAATGTAGGTTTCATCCATCATGGGCCCAACTCCTCGCAGACAGTCCACACCCTATCCGCGCAGTCTAAATTTGAGACTGCCACTCCACCTTAACAAAGTGTTTACAAAGTTCCTGTTTGCTAGATAGGTACTACTGGACTATCGAGTTGGAGAATGGAAGTGGAAAGCGGAGGGATTTGAAGGCAGTCGCACCAGCTCCGGAGGAACGACCAGACTTAGCCCATGACGAAGACCACGCGCCCTAAGGGCGCACCTCAGACTCCCGGGTCGTTCCTCCGGACGCGGCACCTAATAAAAATCTCGACTACTTCCTTGGCGTATGAACGTTGTACCGCATCACCCGGCCCAGATTAATTCCGCGCACGATGCCGGCCGAGTGGTAGGTCAATCCCCACGAATCGATCGACGACATATCCGGGAAGATGCAGGCTTCGAGATCTTCATCGATCGCTCCCCACTGCACCCAGGCGCCGCCACCGATGTTGACACCGCCAAATTGATCGGAGCCGCCAAGCTGTGTGCAATAAAACGACGCCGGGTTTCCTCCCCCACTGGTCGTACCGAGTGGAACCTTAGCGTAGTAAGCAAGCGCAGCCAATGTCGGTTTCGTCGCATACAGGGTGCTCAGCAAAATGTGGATGCGCGAGTTGCCGTCGGGCGCAGTGAATTGGCAAAACTGGCGCGATCCGGCCAAT
The DNA here is from genome assembly GCA_036271275.1 of Terriglobales bacterium. Taxonomy (GTDB): domain Bacteria; phylum Acidobacteriota; class Terriglobia; order Terriglobales; family Acidobacteriaceae; genus DATBAX01. Next base: position 6,211 of record DATBAX010000449.1, on the reverse strand, counting down.
TGCAATGGATTCCCAAAGTTAGTGCCAAAGTAAGGCTGGCGGATTTCCACCACGCCACCCTTGGCGATGCAATAGTTCCCCGCCGCGGATTCTGCTTTATCTTCAGCTGCGAAAGCCTGTGGAGTCTTGAGAGCGAACAGCAATGTAAAAGCTGCCAATGCCAATAAAAAATATTTGATCGAAGTTTTCAAGGGAGGGCTCCTGGGATCTTATGCAACCTGTGAAGAATTGATTGCAAAGATCGGGAATTCTAGCACGAAAGCCGCGAGGGGCTTGGCATAACGATTCCAGAGACGAAAGGGCCGGAGTTTGCTCGTGCTGTTTTAGGAGCATTGAAACCCGGCTTTAGCCTCCGAGGAGCGCTTGAAAAGCGTTCAAGGCGGATGAGCCAACCTCAGCGGCTGAAGCCATCATCGCCAGAGTTCCGATCGGCCCGAGTGAACTCGGGCCCTTCCCGATCTTGTCTAGCTGGCCTAGCTGTGTCCGCCCGTCAGTTCTTTAACAATGTTATTCACGAAGGCCTTCGCATCGCCGAATAGCATCAGGGTATTGTCGAGGTAATAAAGAGGATTATCAATTCCGGCGAACCCCGGACTCATACCACGTTTAATCACCATCACTGTACGAGCTTTATCCACATCAAGAATCGGCATGCCGAAAATTGGACTCGACGCGTCGCTGCGGGCCGCAGGATTCGTTACGTCATTCGCGCCAATCACCAGTGCCACATCGGTCTGGGGAAAGTCGCCGTTGATCTCGTCCATTTCGATTAAACGGTCGTAGGGAATGTCTGACTCCGCAAGCAGCACGTTCATGTGTCCAGGCATGCGTCCTGCCACGGGATGAATGGCGAATCTGACATCCACACCGCGTTTGGTGAGCGCGTCGTAAAGTTCGCGCACCTTATGTTGCGCCTGCGCCACGGCCATGCCGTATCCGGGAACGACTACCACTTTATTTGCCGCAGAAAGAATTCCGGCAGCTTCCTCGGCAGTCGCACTGCGTACCGGCTTGGCTTCTTGCCCACCCGTAGCGGCGACCTGTACCTGACCGAAAGCGCCGAACAGAACGTTGGTGAACGACCGGTTCATCGCTTTCGACATGATGACCGAGAGAATCAATCCCGACGAACCGTCCAGCGCGCCGGCAACAATCAGGAGCTTGTTGTCGAGCACGAATCCCATGGCTGCGGCGGAAAGCCCGGCATAAGCATTCAGCAACGAGATGACCGTCGGCATATCCGCCCCACCGATCGGGATGACCAGCAGGACGCCGAAAATCAAAGCTATGCCGATCATGAATGGAAATAGCTGCGTCATTTCCGGATGCAGAATCAGAGTGACTGCGATTCCCACTGCGCCCACGAACAATAAAAAATTAACGAAGTTCTGTCCTTTATAAGTAAGCGGACGCTGCGGCAAAACTTCCTGGAGTTTTCCTGCAGCCATCAAGCTGCCGGTAAATGTAAGACCTCCAAGGATGACTTCAAGGGAAAGCACGCCCATTTTGAAGGCGGGAACATGCGGAGCGCTCAAATAAAATTCCGCCGCGCCGACTACGGTAACGCAGAACGCTCCAAATGCGTGACTCAACGCCGTCCGCTGCGGGACAGCCGTCATCTGCACCAAGCCAAGCGGTATTCCAATACCCGTTCCGATGACGAGTGCGATGGCGATCCATTTGTAATCGACAATGCCCTGGTTCAGCAGCGTGCCGCCGATGGCCAGCAACATGCCGACTTCGCCTGCCCAAACTCCATGCCGCGCAGTCGTCGGCGAGCTCATCCACTTCAATGACAGGATGAACAGAGCACTCGCAACCAGATAGATGACTTCGATTACGTTCTGGGTCGTCATGGTTTCGTCGGACGGCTGGATTTAAACATTTTGAGCATGCGATCGGTGATCAAGAAGCCGCCGACAATATTGCTGGTAGCCGCAATCACCGCCAATACACCAAGGATGAACGCCAGCTTGCTCTCGTGCCGGCCCACCAGAACAATTGCGCCGACCACTGCGATCGCGTCGAGTGCATTGGTCAGCGACATTAAGGGAGTATGCAGCAAAGGAGAGACCCGGCGGATGACTTCAAATCCGATAAACGCCGCCAGCATGAAAACGAAGAGCCCATTGAGTAAGGCAGAAGAACCCATGCTTCCTCCAGCAACTTGACCTACTGTGAAACCAATGCCGGCAGCGAGAAAAATTCCCGCACCCGCCCGTGGACCACTTCCCCGCCCCGCGTCAGCAATGTCTCGCGAATGATGTCGTCCTGCAAATTGATTTGCAGTTTTCCGTCTTTCATCAGAAGCAGAAGAAACGCGCTGATGTTTTTTGAATACATCTGGCTGGCATGATAAGGAACGCCGCTCGCCAGATTGATGCGGCCAATAATCGTGACTCCATGTTCGACGACAGTTTCACCGGGCCGCGTCAGTTCGCAATTTCCGCCACGCTCCGCGGCCAAGTCAAAAATCACCGACCCTTGCGCCATTCCCTTGACCATGTCCGCGGTTACAAGTATCGGTGCTTTTTTCCCAGGGACAACGGCCGTGGTGATGACCACATCGCTCTCGCCTACCACTTTGGTAAGCAACTCGCGCTGCTTGGCATAAAATGTCTCGTCCTGCGCGGTACCGTATCCGCGGGCGTCCTGCGCGTCTTTCGCTTCAATCGCGAGTTCGACGAAACGGCCGCCCAGGCTGAGGACCTGTTCTTTTACCGCGGGCCGCAGATCGTAAGCAGATACGACTGCACCAAGCCGGCGCGCCGTAGCAATCGCCTGCAAACCAGCCACACCGACGCCCATGATTAGCACGCGGCTTGGAGTAATGGTGCCCGCCGCAGTCGTCATCATGGGAAAAATACGAGGAAGCGTGTCGGCCGCAATCAAGACTGCTTTATATCCAGAGATCGTCGCCATCGACGACAGCGCGTCCATACTCTGAGCTCGCGTGGTTCGCGGCACGAGTTCGACGGAAAAAGAAGTAGCGCCAGTCTGAGCGATTTGTTGGACGGTATCGACGGAGCCGAGAGGCCGGAAAAATCCAATCAGTATTTGATCTTTTCGCAGGAGCACCAGATCGGCCTTGCCGTTGATGTCGTTGGCCCCATAGCCAAGGACCTGAACGACAATATCCGCCGCGGCAAAAACTGTCGCGCGATCCGGAGAAATCTTCGCGCCCTTCTCGATGTAGAGCGCGTCGGTGTATCCAGCTTCCAATCCAGCATTGGTTTCGACCACTACTTCGAAACCAGCCTTGATCAGGTTAGGAATGATCGCGGGCACGAGCGCAACCCGACGCTCTCCCGGATAACTCTCTTTGGCGACGCCAACGATCACGCGGCTAGACCTCGCTAAGTTTTGGAAAAGGTATTGTAGCTGCCCTTAGGAGAAAGTGCACAGGAAAGCGTCGTTAGTCGGTAGTCCTTGATCGTTGGCCAAGGGCTAACAACTAATTTCCGGAACTAAAAGGCCTTCGCGATATGCACTACCGGCTGGAATCGCTCTCGTCGAGCACATTGCGGATCTTGCGGGCCAGAATGTCCATTGAAAATGGCTTTTGCAGCACCGCCGCAGGCTGCCCCGTGGCCTCGCCGCCCAGCGATGTGTGCTCGGTATAGCCCGACATAAACAACACTTTCATCCGGGGGCGTTCCTGGGCGAGCCGTTCCGCCAATTCCCGGCCACCGATATTGGGCATTAGAACATCGGTCAGCAGCAAATCGATCCCTTCGATATGTTCTGCCGCTAATCGCAAGGCTTCTTCGCCATCTACCGCGTGCAGGACGGTGTAACCCTTGCGTCGGAGGAATTCGCCGACCAGATCGCGGATGCCATCCTGGTCTTCCACCAGTAAAACCGTTTCACTGCCGGTTGGCGCAGTCACTGGAATCGCTTTTTTCGCGGATGTTGTCACTGATTTTTCAACCTCTTCAATCTGGGGAAGATAGATCTCGAATGTCGTTCCCTCCCCGGGTTCACTCGCAACCCAAATCCAGCCGCCGGTCTGCTTGACCACTCCGTAGACCGTCGCCAAGCCCAGCCCCGTGCCTTTTCCCGGTTCTTTGGTCGTGAAAAATGGTTCAAACATGCGGGCCTGGGTCTGGGTATCCATGCCGATGCCAGTGTCCGCAACCGTCAACCTGACATATCGGCCCGGCGACACACTGTCATGACTCCGGGCATAAGATTCGTCTATTTCGATGTTGCAAGTTTCAATGACCAGCTTCCCGCCCTGAGGCATAGCGTCGCGGGCGTTGACTGCCAAATTCAAAATCACCTGCTCCATCTGCCCCGGATCGGCCTTCACCCGCCACAACGATGGTCCCTGCGCCACTTCCAGTTCGATGTTTTTCCCGATGAGCCGGTCGAGCATTTTTGCTACTTCAGTCAGCACAACATTCAAATCCAACACCTTGGGCTGCAGAACTTGCTTGCGGCTGAAGGCCAGCAATTGCCGGGTCAGTGAAGCCGCTCGCACCACAGCATGTTCGATTTCCATCGCGTCTTTGTGGGCAGGATCGCTAACCGCCAGGCGCTCGCGCAAGCGCTCATTGTGCGCCTGGATCAGCATCAGAAGATTGTTGAAATCATGGGCCACGCCGCCAGCCAACTGGCCTACAGCTTCCATTTTCTGCGAATGTCGTAGCTGATCTTCCAGACGCTTGCGCTCCGTGATGTCATACATCACGCCTTGCATCAGAAGCTTTTGGCTGTCAGTGTCGCGCAACATGACGGCCTCATCGCGAAACCATAGAACTCTTCCATCACGAGCCAACATGCGGTATTCGGCTTGAAACAACTCCTGTGTTTCCTGAAAACGCTTTTCAGCCGCCAAAGCAATGTGCCGGTCTTCAGGCTGTATACGGTCCAGCCAATTCTTCGGGGTGGACAACCAGTCCGCCGGTGAAAATCCAAGAATGGATTCGATTTGCGGGCTCACATAATGCCACGGCCCTTCGGCGCCAAGTTCCGCAACATAAGTAATGGCGGGCAGCCGTTCCACCAGCGTGCGATATCGCGATTCGGCAGCTCGCAATTCCGCTTTCGCCTGGTCGCGCTCAATGGCGATGCCCGCCAATTGCGTGGCATGGGATATGAGCTGTAAATGTTCGGAGTCGGGACTGCGTGGCTCGCGATAGTAGATGGCGAACGTCCCGAGAATCTTGCCATTCTGCGAAGCAATCGGCGTTGACCAGCAAGCCCGGAGACTCTCACGCAGCGCGAGTTGGCGGTAGTCCGACCACAAAGGATCATTGCCGAGGTCAGAGACAATAACTTGCCGCTTACGATAAACCGCAGTACCACACGATCCTGCGCGAGGCCCGATCTGTAATCCATCGATGGCCTGACTGTATTCCTTCGTCAGACTGGGCGCGGCACTTGATCGTAAGGTTGTTCCATCGCTCTCCAATAAAAGGACGGAACACAGCAGCCCGCTATATCGTTTTTCAATTTCGGTGCAAATCGCTTCCAGGACATTTGCGAGTGGAGTCTGCGCCATAATGAGCGCCAGGATCTGTTCGTCGAGTTGCGACAAAGCTATCGACGATTTCTGCGGATCCGGACTGGCAGCGAGCTGTACTCCCGTAGACATACTGGTTTCGCGCGGCTTTCTTTGAAAGGCTTAATGCGGGAAGCCGGTCTCCAGCCCCGGGGGATGGCCGTAAAACCATACAAACTTCTCTGCTGTCATTATTTATGGGGGCGGACGGATGCGCCACGTTACTACCGTAATGTACTGTCTGGGACCGGGCAGACATGCCTACACCAGGCAGTTGACAGTCAACGTATGATGGTGAGAAAACAGCGGCTTAGCCTGGGCCATTCAGAATGGCGCGAGGACGAAACGCATGGTAACGCTGAAAATTCTTGTAGTGGAAGACGATGCTGCCAGCCTCGAACTCATGACCGAGGTGTTCACCTCCCTGCAAGCCGACGTCAAGCCCGTCAGTGACAGCGAAGAAGCCGCCGGCATTATCAACAAGCAAAAATTCGATGGCATTTTTTTGGACCTGGAAATGCCTCACCTGAACGGTTTCGAACTCGCGGGCGTGGTCCGAAAATCGTCCTGGAACAAATCCACTCCGATCATCATCGTTACTGGGCGCGATGAGCGGCAAACCATGAAAGAGGCATTCGCGCTGGGAGCGACCTTCTTCCTGCAGAAGCCGGTCGACCGGCAAAAGCTGAGCAATTTGTTCCGCAC
>DATBAX010000448.1:0-4503 GCA_036271275.1 Terriglobales bacterium | reverse complement strand
TTGGAGCCATAATCCGTGATGTTGTTGAGGACCAGAATCGTGTAGAAAAGTGCGATTGCAAAAACCAGAACCGCTTTAGAGATGCGAAGCACCATGACATCGTTCACAGGTTGTAGCACGCGGGAATTATATCTCTAGGTGGCTTACCGCGAACTTTCTTGGAGTGCGCAATTACTGGTTGGCCGTGGCGGCAGAGGTCGAGCTAAGATCGATTCGTGAGGAAGCGAGAATGACCGACCCTTCAGATGGAATGAAATCATTCCAGAAAGAGCTCCGACGCGGCGGCATAGCGATTCAAGTTACTAAGACCGACCCGAACCTCTTTGTTCATCTTGATGCTCCCAATGGACCACCCGAATATCGGTTCACCTACGTCAGGTTGAAGAAAAAAACTGTGACGGCGATGGTGATCTTCGCAGCAGAACCCCCGGAAGACGGAAAGCCATATTTTTCCGTCGGCTACGCGGTACCTAAGAGATTTCGAAAACAGGGTCGTGCGAAAGATATCCTCGTTGCGGCTCTTGCTGACATGCAAGCCGGGCTATTCAGGAATGGGTTTCCTGTGTTTTATATAGAGGCGATCGTGGGCGCTGATAATGGGGCGTCTCGAAAGATTGCTGAACAAATCATCTCTGACGAGCCAGCGGCTATTACTGAAAAACTATCGGGGCTGCCAGCCTTCAAATACGTGCGCAGGATTACTTCGTGATGAGAACGGCGTTTAAAGAAGATTCAAAAGTTGGCTGCTGCTGCCTGAACTGTTACGTCGTAGTCCTTCAATGATGACTTTCTGGTCGTCCATCTGATGCCACTTAACAGCGATCTCTTGCAGCGTTCGACCACCCGCGAGAACTCTTCTGGTAGCATCTTCAACTGTAAAGAATCCATCACCTTCCTTTGGCGGACGAACATAGAAACGTGTGTTGTCTGCCATCGAAGTTCCCGGCTTGTAGTATTCGACATTGGCGAGAGGGGACGTACCATTGGATGGTGGTAGGAATTCAGGAACTTCAAGGACTTTCGATTTTCTGCGGGTCTCCGACCACTTCTTGTTGAGGGCCTGTAGTTCTGCCATCAGATCGTTTGGGAAAAGCCAAATTTTGATGCCCGCCTCGACGATGGAGTGATGCCCGTACACCGACTCGTCTTTATCCGCCAGACCGTATACAACTCGTTCGACCTTCCCGTTGATTAAACGGTCGGTGCACGGCGTTTTTCCCTCTTTCCGTTCGGTGCAAGGCTCCAACGTTGTGTAAACGGTACAGCCGCTCAGATCGACTTTATCTACATCCGCGTTGACTTTCTTAAGGGTACAGAATTCTCCGTGATCCCCTCCCTTGCCTGTCTCGCCTCGGAATCCTGTGGCTATAACATTCCCATCTTTTACGACCACTACTCCAACGTAAGGATGGGGTTTACCGTCGTTCTCAGCGATGCTTTTAGGGGCAAGATCAGCCGCCATCCGACAGAACTTCCGATCCACGCTCGTCTGAATGAATTCCTGACCTGAAGCCGTGAGAAAAATATCCACAAGGAACTCATCGGGTATCGCCATACTTCTCGTCTTTGTGAGATACCCACTGGCGATAGAGATTTTTAACGCAGCGGCTTGCATTGTAGCTGCGACAGCCCCAGCATCCACGTTGTCGTCAATTGTGTGACCGCCACGGAAAAAGTTCAAAAAATCAGCGAAGGTGGTGATTGGAGCCTGCGTAAGCTGTGGATAGATGCTTCCCTGCGGCAGCTTTTTGAGGATAAGCATGGCATTCGCGTTGATTCTACCTCATGCCCACACCGCGTTCACTTTGCTCTGACCTACATCGTCCCCGAATTTGTTCCTGGGCTGTATGATTTCCGCATGGCCACTATCGAGATCAACGCATGAATATCAATCGGCGGAGTTTTCTGGTGCAGGCTGGCGCAGCGTCCTTTAGCACGGGGATTCTGGCCACAAGCGCGTTGGCTGCGGATGGCGTGAGCGCAATGGATCGCGAGCGCATGCGATCTGTGGCTGCCTTCACGGCGGAGACACTGAGCACGGATCATCCGATGGCGTTCGGCGCAGACATTGTGAGCACGGCCACTGGGGAGCGACTGATGCGCGCGGTGAATCGCGTGGGTCCCGACCACGATCCCAGCGCGCATGCCGAAACCCTGACCATTCGACTCGCGTGCGCCAAGCTGGGCTCGGGATCCCTCAAGGGCTACACCCTGTATACGACCTGCGAACCGTGTGCGATGTGCATGGCCTGCGCTCTCTGGTCGGGCCTGGACCGGCTGGTCTTCGGCGCCACGATTGCCGATGCCGGCCGGTTCGTTTCACAGATTAGTATCCCGGCGAAAGAGGTAGCACGGCGGACCGACCTGCACTGTGTGGTGGCCGGGCCCGTCGAGCGCGAGGTTTGCGTAAAACTTTTTACCGATCCGCGCATGCAAAAGGCGTTTGCCCTGTGGAAGAAGCATTGAGCGAACGCTGGGGTGTAACGTCAAATATTTCGTAACCCTGATGACCTGCAGGGTCACGCCTCCGACTGGATAGAGACAGACGCTGATTCGCCATTGAGATCTGATCTCTTACGGAGTCTTAGGAATCGGAGTATGCATGTTCTGGAGCGCAGTCCGGATCGTGGCTTTGTCTCGCCCGGCTGCGAACAGTCCTCCAACTCGGTCAAGGTAAGCGCGGTAGGTGTCGATGTGCTTGAGGAGCTTCGGAGGGTAGTCCTTGATCGAGTCGGGAAACATCTGGCTGCCCTTCCACGTCATCAACGACTGGAAGGAAGCGTGAGCCGCGTTATGAATCGTCTTCATTGGCGTAAAGTTCCCATACGTCGAACCGGGTTGCGTATCCTTCAGCGCACCGCGTCCCGCGAAGATTGCCGCATTCACCTTCGTATAGATGAAGTCGAAACTATTCGGCGTGTCGCCAGAGAAGATGTGAGGAACCTCGTCGCCTGGCGAAAGCAGCAGAACATATACACATCGCATGTAGAGTTCTTCAATCTGACGAAGCCGGGTAATCCAGGCAAACGTTCGCCCGGCAGCAAAGTCGCTCATGATTGACTCTCCTATCTGCTGGAGTGCCTCCGATACGAGTTTCGTCAATTCCTGATTCGGAAGCTGCATCATCACGTTGACCATCGGGTCATCTGTATGAGCATGCTGAGAAGAGCAGCCGCTGACCGGGCAGTGAGGATTTTGAGACATAAGACCTCCTGATTCTACTTCTTCGCGTTTCTTAACCCGGCAAACCTAACAACTTGATTAGGGTCCCTCCCATAATCCGGTTCCGTGTTTGCTCCGGAACTTCACACGCATCGAACAGCGCGTGATACTGCTTTACAACGTTCTCGATGCCTTCCAACCCGGTGTCCGATCCGAACACCAGCTTTGCGAAAGCGTTCGGATCGTTGTCCGGAGTTTTCACTTCAGAATCGCCTTCGCCGGTCCACCAGAAAATCTCCTGGAATGTTGCCAACCGCCGCTGCATCTTCGTCAAACTTGAGCCGCTCAGGTCAAAGAACACGTTCGAATTCCAGCGCGCGATTTCGGCCGCCCATTGATACTCCGGATTGCCGCAATGGGCTCCAAGCACGGTGATCTTCGGGAATCGGCGCGCGATCTCCTCCAAATGAATCGGCCGCATCCGTCCGGACGCCACATCTTCGGGTTCGTCGAATTTTTTCCGCAATACTATGCCGGTATGAAACAGCACTACCCATCCGTACTCGTTGGCTCGTTCGTAAACCGGGAAATAACTCGGATCGATGTATGGTTTCTTAACGAACTCAAGTTCGCCAAGCCCACGGAATCCCATGCCGTGAAATTCTTCAACTTGGTGGACCACATCTGGAGCGTCCAAATCCACATACCCAAACGGGACGATCCTGTTGGGATGCTGTTTTGCCGCTTCGGCGACGACTTTTCGATTCTCAAAAGGAGTCAACATCAGCGCGGTCAGGTTCAGCCGCTCCGACACCTTGAGGAAGTCTTCAATGTAATTCGGATTTTTCGCATCGAAGTGCACATGCATGTCGACGATGCGCCCTTTGCCACTGGAAGCGGATACGTCGTCCGATGAACTGTTGTTCAGCGAGGAGGCGTCCACCCCAAAGCCCCGTGCACTGGATAGCAGAGTGGTTGCGCCAGCCGCGCCCAGGAATTTTCGACGGGAGAATTGGTTAAACAGTTTGTTCATCATAGTGTGCCTCCGTTATTGCACCCGCAAGAAATTTAACAGATCGGCTTAAGGACCACTTTACGGTTTAGGCTTCAATCTCCAAAATTTCGGCAACTGCGGCGACGGAAAAACGCATCGAAATTGTCGGAGGAAAACACCATGCCATTTAAGAGCGAAGCGCAGCGTCGTTATTTTGAGGCCAACAAGTCAAAACTGAAAAAGCAGGGGGTCGACGTGAAGGAGTGGGAAGAATCGAGTAAGGGGTTGAAACTCCCGGAGCGGACATCAAAAACGAAAAGTAAGAAGCAGTGATTCGCAACTTGGGG
>DATBAX010000447.1:0-4781 GCA_036271275.1 Terriglobales bacterium | reverse complement strand
TTGGGAGATCCTGCAACTCGCAGTTTCACATGCTTTTCTTTCATCACCCGAGGCGGCGTCATGAGGCGCACTTCCCGCGCGACAAATACCGGTTCAGGATTACCCATGCCAAACGGCTCCAACCGGCACACTGATTGAAATAATTCGGGTGTGATTTGATCAAGTGAAATCTCCGCATCGCACTTCATCGATGGCTCGAAATCAGCCAGGGTCAGTCGCTCTCGCGCGTAAATGTCCAACTGGGCCCGCAAGCCAGCGACGTTTCCGCTCGGCAAAGAAAATCCCACAGCATGCGCATGTCCGCCAAATCTAGTGAATAAATCCGCGCAGGCCTCTAATCCGTTTAGCAAATGAAACGCCGGGATCGATCGTCCGGATCCATGCGCTTCGTCGCCGTCACGCGAAATGACCAGCGTCGGACGCCCGTAGCGCTCCACCACGCGGGTGGCCGTAATTCCGATCACACCGCGATGCCATCCGTCACCATCGATCACCATGCAATAGGATTCGCTCAGCGTCGCATCTTCTTCGATGCGCAATTTAATCGAATCCAAAATCTTGCGTTCTTCCGCCTGGCGGTCGCTGTTCAATTGATCGAGCTTATTGGCAATCTCCTGAGCGCGCGCGGCATCTTTCACACTGAAGAGTTCAATCACGTCGCGCGCAATGTCCATTCTTCCGGCGGCGTTAATACGAGGCGCAATGCGAAATGCGACTTCCCCCGAAGTCAGCGGACGGCCTCCAAGTTTCGCCACTTCCAGCAGTGCCTTGAGTCCAGGATTCACCGCCGAGCGTAGTTGCTCGAGCCCGAGCTTTGCGAATACCCGGTTCTCATCGACCAACGGCACCGAGTCCGCGATGGTCGCAATGGCCACGATCTTCATGAACGACATCAGCAGCTTGGTTTGGTCACGGCCGACTAACCGGCGCTCCATCAATCCTTGCGCCAGCTTGAATGCCACTCCTGCGCCACAAATCGATTTGCAGGGATATTCGCAGCCTGGCTGGTTGGGATTCAGCACTGCCAACGCCGGCGGCATTCCGTCCGGTCCCGGCAGGTGATGATCGGTGACAATCAGGTCCACGCCCAGCCGTTTCGCCGTTTCCGCAGCGGCGAACGCGCGAGTCCCTGTGTCGACGCTGATAATCAAACTTGTCCCCGCAGCTGCGGCACGTTCAATGACATCGCCGCGTAAGTCATAACCTTCGCGAATCCGATGCGGTACATGAAAATCAGGAGCACCGCCGCAAAGTTCAATCGCCGTCTTCAGGATCACAATCGCAGTGGTGCCATCGACATCGTAATCGCCATAAATCAGAATCGATTCTTTGCGATCGAGCGCCGCCTCCAGACGATCCAATGCCGCTTTCATTCCAGTCAGAAGATACGGCGAATGCAGATGATCAAGCGATGGAGTGAGAAAACGCAGCGCGGCTTCGGGCTCGTCAATGCCGCGCATTACGAGAAGACGCGCAACCGTCTCGGCGACGTTAGGATTTTTTAGCTTAAGTTCCGGCCGGGAACGCAGGGTTTCGGCGAGGGATTGCACCTTCGCTGGATCGGCGGTTCGAAGATTCCAGCGCACGACTAGCTTTCGTCGTCCAGGCCGGGTTCGTCAATGGACATGCCGCCGAAATCGTCGGCAACTTCCGCCAGCCGTTGGAAACGTTCGTACCATTCGGTGGCCACTTCGAAAACCATCATCACGCCCTGCTGCGCGAATCCAAGTTGCAGGAAGCCGGTCTTACCCAAATAGGTTTTCAGCCAGCGCGCATCTTCCACGTCTTCGTCGCTGCTGAATTCGGAGCGTCCCAGGCGGGTGATCAATTCATCTAGTTCTTCGGTATCGAGACGCAACGAGTCCATGGTCAGAAAAGGCGCCGAAGCGGCTTTTGCCAACTCAACAAAATCCTTCCAGGCATCAGGATTGTCTTCCACTTTCCACATCACACTCTGCACTTCTTCGGGATCCACGTATCCATGAAAACGACGCATGCCATGGCCTTCGACAAAGGCAATCATGTCGTCTTTCAGACTGGCGAGATCGTCGGTGATGGGAGACATAAGGGACACTTGGTAAGAGCATTGTGCATGAACTGGAGGGATGGGAGCAAATGGTTGGGACGGCGTCAGGTGTCAGGTCTCCGGTCTCCAAGCCAGCTTAGCCCCGAGACGCCCGCCTGAGACCCGAGACCAATGACCTGAGACCCTCCCTTCCCCTGTGCTACACTTTCTGTTCACGCATTTCCGATCCGCACTATGCTGCTTTCGAAAGAATATGTGGGCTATCTGGCCCGCGAAGTCACCAAAAAATTGATTGCAGGTGGACTTATCGAGACCAACGCTCTGGCAGCGGTCACCGACAAGGCTCACGCGGCGATCCTCGATGAATTTTCGCTGGAAGACCGCATCAATGATGAAGTGCGAGTCATCCTCGAGGCCTACGCGGACGAAATGCGCAACAGCGGCGCCAACTATCAGGAAATGTTCCGCAAAGTGAAGAGCGAACTCACCCGCAAATATAAGGCGGTCCTGTGAGAGTCAGCCGCGACAAAGTCAACAAAATAGCCCACGTAGTCACTGACGCACTCGCCAGCCTGCCTGAAGTGACTTTTCTACAGGACCACAACACCGTCCGGCTGGAAGCGCGCAAAATTCTGGAAACGTTGTTGAATCAGGAAGAGCGAATCGATCTGGCCGCCAAGCATAAGATCGAGAGCCAGAAGAAGACCATCCTCGAAGGCAGCCAGGAGTGGGACATCCTCTACCGCAAGTATTACAACGAGGAAGTAAAAAAGCTCGGGATGTAATGGCTGGCCACGGATTTGCGCTAATTCTCGCGGATTCTTCTTTGCAAACTCCAGATCTGAAATCCTTAAGAAAATCAGCGGAAATCCGCGCCAATCCGTGACCCGGGTTTAGGCTGCCGGTCTTCGCGCGATGATTTGCTGGATTCGCTGCCGATAGCTTTTCGCCCGGCTGACAATTTCCCTATGCGTCACGCTCGGCATCCACTCGTAGCGCGGCGCAGCTCTCCGCTCGCGGCGGCTGCCGACATTGCCCCGGCTTTGCACACTGAGGGGATGCTTCTCGGCGGTCAGTTGGTGCCATCCGCTGCCGGAGTTGATGTCGAAAACTCCGATATATCCCCCCTTCAATAGGCCTAGTGGCCGGGTGATCTTTTTGGTCTGATCAAACTGAGTCGAACCCTCAGCACGGAAGCTTTCGAACCAGGACGGGAAGACGAAATCCGATACGTTCACATCCCCAATCTTGTAGCTGAAACTATCGTCCTCACAGGCATCGCAGACTTCGTAGGCGAAAAGCCTGCCGGCATTTTCGTCGCTGGTCTGCACCAGCACATTCAGATTGATATTGGGATCACCAAGCATCTCAAGTAATTCGTGACTGGCAGTGACTGTCCAGTTCGATCCGTACTTGAGGTCAGTTCCGGCAAATACCTTTCCGATCGGCAGCCCGTCAGGGGTCAGGTCGTGATAACCCAAAGCGCCGGCTTGATCGGAGTCATCGAGAATGGTGAGCCACCAGGTTCCTGGCGTTGGTTCGGCACCTGTCGGAACAAAGGCAAGTTCAGCATCGACGCCCCAAGCCGGGCGAAAGTCGTCCGTGACCTGATGTTGCAGGGCGTCGACCACAGGGCGGATTTCGGCGTCCGAAAGTACGGTACTGGCATTCATAATGGAAATTTGGATGGGAGCTATTTGTGGCATTTTGTTTCTCCTCTAAAAATGAATTCGAAGAATGCGTAACAGACTGCGTATTTCGCAACCTAAATGCCGCGCGATGACCAGCACAAGGTTAAGTGACCAAAAACACGTTGTGGATTTCCACTTTTGGGCCGTCAGTCCGTGGAGCAAACTGGGATAATGGATTTGCATCGCGGAACTCATTGAATCAGCTCAACGAAATCACGAATCTCGTCAAACAGGCAGCCATCTCTGCTGGCTTTGAACTGGCAGGGATTGCGCCAATCCACGACTTCCCTGACTTGAATTATTTCCCTGAATGGATTGCAGCCGGACACGCCGGTGACATGAAGTACATGGAAGCACGGGACGAATCCGGAAATTTGAAACGCGCTTCGATCAAGTCCACATTCCCGTGGGCTCGCAGTGTCATTGTCTGTGCCATCAACTACAACACTGCTCAGCCTTATTCCACCGAAGTCCACGATCCGAAGTTGGGGTGGATCGCGCGCTACGCCTGGAGCCAGGAGGACTACCACGATGCGGTGCTGCGCAAATTGCGTTCAGTCGAAGCGATGCTCCGCGAGGCTTCCCTAGGAGTTGAAACCCGCTGCTATGTCGACACCGGCCCGATCGTCGAACGCGTCTACGCGAAGTACGCAGGCGTGGGATGGATTGGCAAGAACACCTGCATTCTCAATCAGAAAGTGGGATCGTGGTTGTTCCTCGGCGTGATCCTTACCTCCCTCGACCTTCAGCCAGATGTCCCGGCGCCGGATCGCTGCGGCAGTTGCACCCGCTGCATCGACGCGTGCCCGACCGACGCCTTGATCGCACCGTATCAGTTGGACGCGAATAAATGCATTTCTTATTTAACCATCGAAAAGCGCGGCCTGATTCCGGAAGAGATGCGGGAAGGCATAGGACAACAAGTCTTTGGGTGTGACATTTGCCAGGACGTTTGCCCCTGGAATCGGAAAGCTCCCACAACCATCGCGACAGAATTCCAACCACGCGAAGGGCTCGTCCATCCTGCATTGCAATGGCTGGCGGAAATAAGCGTCGAAGACTTT
>DATBAX010000446.1:0-3780 GCA_036271275.1 Terriglobales bacterium | reverse complement strand
GTGCCTTCGTAAGTAAGAGTGCCGGAGCCGAAGTGGTTCGATGTGATCGCCGGCCACGCACCGAAGAACGGGTGATCGTAGGTGGCAAGAGGTTGCGCCGTTTCCAACTGTAAGAACTCGGCCCACGTACTGACTTTATTTTCCTCGCCAACGTGGAAAGGATCACCTTTCAACGCCAGCGGATGTTCCAGGCTTGAGAACTCCTGATAGGTGAATCCGGCCGCCTGACGCAGCGGGCCGGGAGCGCGCTCCCAGCGAACCGCGGAGTTCTCATTGGTGAATCCGCTCTTGAAAGTCATCAAGACGTGACCACCGCTGTGCACGTAATCTGAAATCTTCTTTAAGAGAGCGTCATCCGCAACGTAGAGCGCGGGAACGATGAGGAGCTTGTACTGCGCAAGCTCGGCTTCACTCGCATTAGGAAATACGAAATCAGCGCCGACGTTGGCTTTATAAAGCGACCGGTGCAATTGGGAAAGAATCGCGTTGTAGCCGCCAGATGCCTTGCCAGGTATCCATCCCGGACCATCCTGAGGTTCGAAAGGCATGAAGCTGATGCCGTTGGCTGAATCGACGCTGTAAAGAATCGCGACTTGATTGTGGATTTTCATGTCTGCCAGTTCCGGACCGACTTTCTGCAATTCGTGCGCGATCCGGGTCACCTCGGCATACGCTCGATTGGGTTCGAGGTCATGGCTGAGCACGCCCTTCCAATAAGTTTCCTGGCCGGAATGAATCGAATGCCAGTGCCAGTACTCAACCATGTTGGCTCCACTCGAAACGTCGGTATACACGTCGAGACGCAACTGACCGTCGTAGGGTGGAAATTGGCCGGCGGAATCCCAGCCCAACGTCTGTGCGTTGGTTTCGGTGACCAGGAAATTCGTGTGCTTCAGCGAACGGGAAAAATCTCCTTGCAGGGCCTGCCAGGCTCCATCGAGATGGTCCTGCGATCCGTGATAGGGATTATTTGCGACCACGTCGAGCACGGAAGCGACCTCGGGTTCGTTGACTTCAGATTTCATCATGCTGGCGAAATCCTGGGTAACAAATTGGTCAGAGCGTCGATATTTCCGAATCAGCGCGGCCTGCCACGAAATGTAATTGGTGACACGCATCTGCTGCCAGCGCGTCCACTCGAGTTTGTAACCAGTGCTGGTGGCGTTGTCGCGAGTCGGCATGTCGGCCCAATCGTTGACGTCTTCGCCCCAGTAGTTGAGGAACCAGGCTTTGTTGAGAGCGTCGGTGGTACCGAATTTTTTCTTAAGATGATCTACGAATCCGGCGAAGACATCGGCATTCGAGGCGCCGTTCGGCCCAGTTTCATTGTCGATCTGCCAGCCGATCACCGCAGGATTATTTTTGTAGTGACTCACGAGATTAGTGACGACGCGCTCGGCGTAAAAGCGGAACTTGGGATTGTCGTAATCCATGTTCTGCCGCATCCCGTAACCGACAGAGGCGCCGCCGAGCGGCCGTGCAAAAAAATCTGGATGCGCATGCGCCATCCATGTGGGAATCGAGTATGTCGGCGTGCCCATGATGACCTTGATGCCGGCCTTGCTCATGGCATCGACGATAGTGTCCATCCAGGCGTACTCGAAGCGGCCGTCGGCGGGTTCCCATAAACTCCACGTGGATTCGCCCATGCGAACCACCGTGATGCCTGCGGCTTTCATCAATGCGACATCTTTTTCGAGGCGGCCCGGCTGAAGGGCCGATGGCATGTATTCGTTGTAGTAAGCAGCGCCGTAGAGGATGGTCGGTTGCGATGCGCCTGGGACGGTCTGCGCAAGTAAGGAAGATGAGAGCAACGCTAGGATGAGTGCGAGACGGAATGTCATGGGTGCCTCCGGTCGGGCGCTTAATTCAGTTGGGAATTTACCACAGGCCTAAAGATACTGCGGCCTCAAGCGCTGAAGGCGTGTTCAAAGGGCAAAGCTTTGACGCAGCGCTGAAGCCACTGCTCCTCCCTGGAATCACCGTGGAACAGCGGCCCCTTTCAGGGCCGCGTTTAGGTCAAAAGCGATTTAACGCGGCGCTGAAGCGCCGCTCTTCCACGGTGTTCCACAGGTGCGGGGTCCCTCGACTTGAAGGATGACATCGAAGAAAAGATGGCATTAGAACAAAAAGGTACGCGCTTCGTTTTTTTCTTAACGCTCGGATGACAAAGATTCTTGGACTCGGCGGATCGATGCCAAAAAAAGGGTGACGCAAACAGAATTTGCGTCACCCAAGTATTCCAAGGCTCAACCCAATTACTTTTTGATGGTTTTAACGGCTACCTTTCCCCGGCGTAAGTCAGGAGTGATCGTCCCCTGCGCCTGGAATTCGCCGAAGGTCACTTGTTGAGTGTCGGTCTCAATCAATAAACCCTGTGTGGAATCGATGAAATAGAACGCCGCGTCATAGGCCGTACCGCTGTCGGGAGTGACTGTACTGGCGAAACGCCCGCTCGGATCTGGAGTGAATGTGCCTGTGAGAGCCAAGCCCACCACCGGAGTGCTGGTTTGGTTTGAATTGACGTCCACGGTCCCGCTAAAGGTTCCGATTCCGTCGGCGGTGATTTGAGATGTGCCGTCCGATTCGGCACCTGACACTAGCGATGTGAAGTCCAGACCGTAATTTCCCGAGAACAAATACGGTCCGGTAGCCTGAACACTTGCCGACCCGGTAGCCAGGGAATAGTTGTCGGTCTCGAGGACAAGCATCGGCAGGTTGGGTTGAGTGAGATAGAAAATGAAATTAGGGTTGAATTCGGCGCCAGCGACAACCGTGCTGGCTTCAATCCGCCCAGTTCCACTTCCGTCCACGGCGTAAGTGCCGGTCATTGTACTGCCGAGAGTTTCGAGGCCCTGGAAGTTGGTGTCGGTTAAACCACTCAGGTTGCCTGCGCCATCCGCCGTCAAGGTGCCGGCGATCGCAGTTCCTCCACCTTCGCAGGCCCCAAAGACGCCGTAGACAAAGTTACCGGACCAGGCGGTATTGTCTTCATAAGTCCCGGCTGACGCGCCTTGAGCGATAGCAACCCCTCCGCTGGCGGCGAAGGAATCGGTCTCGACCAGTTTAATGTGCGTATCGTCGACGATGAATCCACTCATGGTAAGAGCGGGGGAGAAAAAGCCGGTGGCGGTGGTCAACGTAATCGCGACTTCTCCGAAAGAATCGGGCGCCGAGACTGTGCCAGTGAGGGTCCCAGTGTCGATCAATCCGAAGCTGTCAATGTCGACCACGCTTCCCGCCCCTGAGATGCTTCCAGGGGTGTCAATATTAAAGACGCCTCCGATAGCAGTGGGGTAGGTGCTGTTCATGACAAAAGCGTAACCGCCGGTCAATGGATTGACTGCGGTTTGCAGGTCCATGGATCCGCGCGCCGTGCCCGATGTATCGAACCCAGAAATGAGGAGGTGAGAGCCGGATGTAATCACCGCTCCGAGCGTTTCCACTCCCGCAACTCCGATGCTGCTGGTCGACGTAGTGAGGATGATCGCCCCGCGTCCATCGGCTCCAAACGAGTAAGTTCCGCTTAGAATAGCGCCGGGAACAATCGTGCCCGAATCGTTGTAAACCTGTTCGCCCCCGGTGATGTTTCCGTTGCCATCGGCCGTGATGACTCCCCCAACTTGATAAACGCCGGAGAATGTGTTGTTACCGCTGATCTCAAATGCGTAAGTTCCATTCAAAAGGAGGTTGTAAGTGGTGACCGGAATGGCAATCGTAATCGTGGCCATGGCGGACTTCGTATTATCGTCGGTCGAAGTTGCAACGACGGTGACTGAG
>DATBAX010000445.1:0-11452 GCA_036271275.1 Terriglobales bacterium | reverse complement strand
CGCGATTGCTTACATCAGTTCGTCCGGCGAAGGGGGAGCAGAACTCTATCGCCGCAATTTTGGAGAGCAAATCGGCAACGTTGCCGGGACCGGCGAGTATCACTGGATGGCCGGCAACTTCCTTAAATACGCGGGACCACTTACCGCCAACGACTTGCCGGTCGACTCTCATGAACTGATTGCACTCTGTGCGCCGCGCCCGGTATTCATCGGTGCCGGAGCGACCCAGGGCGATGGATGGGTGGATGCCAAAGGCATGTTCCTGGCGGCGGCCGACGCTGGCCCGGTCTACAAACTGCTCGGCAAAAAAGATTTGGGAACTAACGAATTTCCCGCAATTGAGATGTCGCTCATCGATGGCGAGGTAGCATTCCGTCAGCATAGCGGCGGACATACGCCCGGACCGAACTGGCCGACCTTTCTCACTTTCGCCGGCCGCTATTTTAAGAATCCAAACGCTGGCACTGTGCAACCACATCACGAAGTTGCTCTGACTTTCGACGATCTGCCGTCGCATGGCCCTCTGCCACCCGGCTTGACTCGAGTGGATATCGCCCAGAGCATTATTCGCGCTCTACAAGCGGCGCACGCACCGCCAACCTATGGCTTCATCAATGCCAAGAAGTTGGAGAACGATCCTCTCAACCCGCAGGTCCTGCAAATGTGGCGGGATGCCGGCTTTCCTCTTGGGAATCACACTTTTACTCATATGGATCTCAATACCAATTCAGTGGAAGATTTTGAACAGGACTTTCTAGCAAATGAACCGACACTGCGCGCACTTATGGGGGATCAAGACTGGCATTGGTTGAGATTTCCCTATCTGCGCGAAGGCGACACCGCCGCAAAACATCAAGCCATCGAGGCATTTCTCAAGGAACACAAATACAGAGTGGCTCAGGTCACACTCAGCTTTGGCGACTACGATTACAACGAGCCTTATGCTCGGTGTCTTTTGAAGAACGACACGACGGCCATCGAACAACTCAAGAAAAGTTATCTGGATGGCGCAGCGCAGAATCTGACGGATGGAGCAGCTATGGCCGAGTTGCTTTATGGCCACGATATCAAGCACGTCATGTTGCTGCACATCGGAGGCTTTCAAACCGTGATGCTTCCGCACCTTCTCGAATTACTCAAAGACCGCGGATTCAAACTGATTTCGCTCGAGGACGCGGAGAGCGATCCTGCCTACGCGACCGATCCGAACATGCCCGGAGAATGGGGAGGAACCTTCCTGGATCAGGTACGAATTGGCAGGCATCTCCCGGCGCTGCCGCACTCGCTGGATCCAGAACCTAGGTTGGACGCACTCTGCCGCTGATAACTTATTTTTCCTGGGCGAGGATCATTTCGATTTGTGCGATGTGGTTCAAATCGTGTCCGGCAAACATTTTGGCGATCTTCTCGATCGTCTCCTGCCCACGCTCGGAGTGGATTCCATAATGCTTCCACTGTTCCGGTTTCAATGATTTCAGAAGCGCAAGATTGGCTTCGCGCACCACACGAAATTGCTCGAGAGATTTGCGGGGATCGCGCTTTTCGTAATGCCCGCTGATGACCCAGGCATCCTGATCAAAGGCTGCGATCGGCGTTCCCGGAGATCCCAGAATCATTCGCATGCGAAAGCTACCGACGATTTCCGTTTCCGCGAGATGAGCCAAAATGTCGTTGACCGACCACTTATCGGGGGCGGGACGCTTGCGGAGTTTGGAGGTAGGAACTCCTTTGATCAGGCGGTCGATCTTCTTTGCTGTCGCAGCCTGGACCTGAAGTGGCTGCTTCCCTTCCACATGATCGCTAATGCGTTTGATGTATTCCTGCGGCGTTTCTTTCATGCTGTCGACTCCTCTTCTAAATGTCGATGTGCCTGTCGGTGTGCCGGCTCAAATACCAACAGGGGCTGTAACCCATGTGCGGGAATATGGAACGAACACATACATCGATCTCCGGGTCCCCCATTTCGTAGTCGATCTTCCCATTCTTTTGATGAATAACGTAAAGCGGTTGGACGGTCACCTGTCCAAAGGGAGAGCGGCCGTACGGGATGCTATACCGGACAACGCAGTAGTCCCCAGCGTAAACCATCGCCAGCAGAATTAGAGAGACGACAAATGCCTGGAGAAGCCTGCGCTTCATGAGTAAAGACCGTTAAACCGGGAGCCAGATTACCAACCCGAGATTTTACCCTGTCGAGACACACCAGCTAACTCGTTATGTCAAAGTATCTCAGAGGTCGAAAGACCAGGTCTGAGAGTCGGAGTCGGCTAGAATATTGGCTGGCCGACTGACCCTATTCCGGCTAATATCTCACACGGCAGGTTACAACATTTGATCAACGCTCGAATCTTCACTCGGACTATTGCTCTGTTTTTGTTCGCTGCCGCCATCAGCCTTGCGGCAGAGGCGCAGGAAGTCGTTCTTGATTTCGTTCCGGCAAAAACCAGCGTGAAATTTACTTTGGGCGACACCATCCATACGGTCCATGGGGAATTCGATTTAAAACGGGGCAGTATCCACTTCAATCCTGCCAGCAGAGCAATCAGCGGCGACGTCGTGGTGGACGCTACCAGTGGCCGCACCGGGAACGGCATGCGCGACAAGAAAATGCACAAAGAAATCCTGGAGAGCGCCACCTATCCAGAGGTTATATTCAAACCCGATCGCGTAGACGGCAAAGTTTCCGGCCAGGGCAAAGCAACAATTCAGGTCCACGGAATCTTTAGTATCCATGGGGCTGACCACGAAATCACGATTCCCATTGAAGTAGAGATCGCCCAGGACCATTGGATGGCAACCGGGCATTTTGTGGTTCCCTATCAGCAATGGGGAATCAAGAATCCCAGCAATTTTCTGTTGCGGGTTAGCGAGTCAGTGGAAATAGATATTCAAGCCTCCGGATCGAACCCGTGGACCACCAATCCCCCTGCCGCTGCTGGCGGAAAATAAATTCGAGTAATCAGAATTTCACATTCCCGGAACATTCTGAACGAGTACAATGAAAAACGCAGTTGGCCGTTACAGAGGTGAATTGTGAATAGCGCTACAACTTTTGATCACGTTGTCGAGAATCTGGGCCTCTCGCCCGAGGAATATGTGGCTTCGAGCGCGCTGAAGGAGTGGGTGCGCCTTAACAAAGATGAAAAGTATGTTCCGCCGGACCTCCTGGAGGCATGGGGTTTTTCCGAAGACGAAGCTGCATAGTTGGGCCCTCGACAACCTTCGAAATGAATGCCAGATACTTCTTCCGAACGGAAGTCCCGATCTTCCGAATAGCGCGGAGATTTTCGTTTCGCTGCGTTATCAGTTGGGCAGTGTTCTGCACCATCGTTTTCTCGGGCTTCTCTGCCACTAGCGCGGGCCAGGCTTCACAAGCCACAGCCGCCCCCCAAAAAATAATCATCGATACCGACATCGGAGACGATATCGATGACGCGTTTGCTATTGCCCTTGCGTTGCGCAGTCCCGAACTTGAGATCCTGGGAACCACGACCGCGTTCGGTGATACGGAAACTCGCGCCCGGCTGCTGGATCGCTTTCTCGGCGAAGCCGGACGCCGGGATATCGTTGTCGCGGCCGGTGCCTCGACCCATGCGTCTAATTCTCTGACTCAACGTCGCTATGCAGAAGGAGGTCTATTCGCCAAAAACTCCCATCCAGCCGCGGTGGATTACATCTTGAGCCAAATCCAGAAATACCCCAGTCAGATCACTCTGGTCGCCATCGGTCCTTTGGTGAACGTTGGGGCATTGATTGATCGAGACAAGGAAGCCTTCCACAAGCTCAAGCGGGTGGTCCTTATGGGTGGATCAATCGAGCGCGGCTTCTCGCATTCACCTTACGATCCTCCGCAACCGCCTCAGCCCGAGTGGAATATTCTGAATGACATCCCATCCGCACAAAAGCTTTTTGCTTCTGGCGTACCTGTTTATGTCATGCCTCTCGATTCAACTCAATTGAAGCTGGACGAAGTCAAACGATCGTTCCTGTTCCAACAAGGCACACCAATCACGGATTCGCTGACGCTGCTGTATCACCAATGGGGACAAGAAACGCCGACCCTTTTCGATCCGATGACGATTGCATTTGCAGTCGATCCCACGTTATGTCCAGTTCAGCCCATGCGTATTCGGGTGGACGAAAAAGGCTTCACGCGCATCGAACCGGGTCCGGAAAATGCCTACGTCTGCCTACATTCAGATCCTGAAGCATTCTTCCGCTTTTATATGAAACGAGTCGCATCGCAGTGAGTTTCAGCTAGACGGGGAATACAAGCGCTCCGTCACTTGAATTGCCCTCCCAGTTTCATCCCGCAAAACGTGCATTCATGTGAGTAAGTTCACCATTCATCCCCCCTGCCGTCCTACGCATCCATCCATAACTGATAATGCATCTAACATAACTGGTAATTCCCGTATAGGTTTCGGGCCGCGGGGCGCCGGTCATCCGAATACAAGAAATACTTGGGGACCAGAAAGGTCAATCATGCACAGCATTCAAGCCTTGAATAACGAAACGGAAAACAAAGGTCTGATCGCCAGCAGTGATCGCAACGTTCAAATCGTGGTGAAGACGGCCGAGGATGAGCTGCGGCAACTGCTGCGGGAACGTACCGAGATTATGAAGCGCATTGGCACCATCAAGCAGACGATCTTCGGCTTGGTGAAGCTTTTTGGAAACGGCATTCTAAATGAAGACCTGCCCGCAGTATTCGACTCGCGTAACCATGGACGCCAGCCTGGATTCACTCGAGCCTGTCGCATGGTCTTGATGGAAGCGACCGCTCCTCTCGCAGCCCGCGAAGTTTGTGAACAGATCCAGCAGATGACGCCTCCCATGATCCAGCATCACAAAGATCCTCTCGCCTCCGTGACTACCGTGCTCAATCGTCTGGTGGAATATGGCGAAGCGCGAAGCCTGGTGAGTGAAAGTGGACGCCGAACGTGGCAATGGGTCGCGGATCCGGGCGAAGGTGTGGCGTCGCAATTTACATCCGTCAGGGATGTCGCGCGTTAGTATGTAACCTGGACGCTGATCGAATCCTGGTAGAAGCCCACGGCGGCTAATGGCTGGCCATTCGGGATTTTTCCGTAGATGGTGTAAGAGCGAAATCCAGATGAGGTGGTGAGTGACAAACTGTCACTCACAGTTGTGCTACCCTCCGATCCGTCGCCCCAAATCTGGGTCTTGGCGCTATCCGAATAAAGGTTGTAGCGAAGTAGGCTGGCGCCCGAGCGAAGTTGCCGATTGGTAAAACTTCCCATCCCCGTGTTCAAGATAATGGTGTAACTGACAGTGTCTCCCGGATTGCCCGTGCAATTGATCTGGACTTCAGCTAGCGTGTCTCGCTCCAGATTATCGATGGCATCGAATGTGCCGAACGGACTTCCGGCAGTGGTTACCGTACAGGCAACTGCCGCAGTTGCGTTCGCCACGTTCGCCAGTAAAAAAACTACGATGCACAACCCGTATTGGAGTTCCCTTTTCATTTGATAGCGAGGCACACCAACGGCCCAATTCGCGGCAAGGGTTCTTTGGTGAGCGGCGCCTGCACCGTGACCTCGCAGTCACCTTCCGCTCTGCTGGCAGTAATGTGCGCGGGGAATGATATTCCGCGAATAAAGACTTCGCCGTGAAGATAAACCTCATACTGGGTAAGATCCCCCTCTGACGACACCAGCGTTCCCAAGGGCAACGGTGTTCCATCCTTTCCCACCAACACCACTGTCGCTCCGGCTTCCCGACCTGCATTGAACTTAACAACTACGCCCGAATTCGAACGTGGCACCACCGTCCTTTCAGCCAGATCGAGGTTGATGTCAATGGGTACGCCTTCATCATCGAGTCGAACGATGTTTTGCTGGTAAGGCACCAGCGTAGGAATTACAACCAGTCCTTTTGCATTCGTTTGAGCGATTAACAGGTTGTTGGCAAACACCTTCACACCCGCGACACCGGGGACTTCCACCAAAGCAAAACTATTGTCGACCCAGCGCGAACGCAAAATATGATCGCCGAGCAATACCAGAGAGGAAGTTTCTTCAACCGCAGTGGCGAGTCTGCCTTCTTTTTCGCTGGTCTGGCTCTGATAGGAGCCGGTGCTGTTCTGGTAGGTAACGTCAGCTTCGGTCAGACCAAGGGCAGTCGTGCTCAGATCGCTATGGACCCGGTAGCCGTATCCGATCGAGGCCGGCACCTGCTTGATCAGGTCCACAGCTGTGGATAAACCGTCGCCATCGATATCTGTGGAAGCGGTGAGCGTCCGTCGATTGCCGAAGGGCTTCACCAGAGTAAGTGTGGAAGATATCGGGAACCTACTGCCTGGGGTGTAATCAATCACTCCGGCAAGATAAACGCCACGGCCGAATTGCAGATTTCCTGAAACCGTAATCGCGCTGAAGTTGGGTTTCAGGCGATTTTGCTGGTCAAGATAGCCCAAAGCAAATGAAGCGGCTTTGCTGATGTTGTGGCTGACCAGCAACTGCGTAGTCAGCGCGGATGGAAGACCTCCAGGTCCCAAGCCTAGTTGGCGAAAAGTGCTGCTGGCAATTTGGGCGTTTCCTGAAAAGTTGAACTTGCGTGTCCGGCGGGCAAATGTGCCATAAGCCAGCAGGCCCTCGCCCACTGCGTCCGCGTGGCTCAGCGCAGCGCCGCCCGACAAGATCCCGATTGACGCCACCGCGTAATCTGCGCCAGCCGCAAAGGTCTGGTTGGCGTCAAGAATTTCGGCGCGCGCGTCCAGCGTAAACTCTGGTGTGACTCCCCGTCGCTGCGTGCCGACGACCGCAAACGAATCGTAGTCCAGGCTGATGACTCCAAAATTCCTGCGCAAGACGCCGGCTTCATACGTATATTCGTTCACGCCCGGAGGCAGGATAGTGTTGGCGGCAATGAAAGGCCGGCTAATCACGAGTTGATGTCCCAGTTCGTCGGTGACCACCATCCGGAGATCGCCCTCGTCGCCAATGACCGGGATGTTCTGGACCGAGAATGGCCCCGTATCCACCGACTGGTGCATGGTCTGCATGTCGTTCACAAAAATATCGACCGTCGAAGCCTGGGTTGCGGTTCCCACCATGGATGGCAAAACCAGAGACACAAAGTCCGGCTGCGTCGAGAACTTGCTCGCCCAACGAAGTCCCGTGTAATGCACCTGGCCGGCCCAGGGAGCACTGGCGCTAATTGCGTCCCCGATTGTCAGTGAGGCCCGCAAGTTGGGTACTTCTCTTTCAAAAGTACTGTCCAGCCACAATGGCCGGGTCGACTTGCCAAGGTCTGGTTCGGTGAACTGCACAGTCAGTATCCCCGCCCGGCTGAATAGCCCTGCTTGCATCAAGGCCGCAAGCGCGGAATGCCCATTGGCAAAGCTGGCCCGAAAATCATGATTTAGAAAAACGCCGGTAGCGGAATCAGCTTTGACCGGAAGTCGACTGACTGGTCCTAATTGAGTTTCTAAAAACCAGGTGGGTGGCGCCGTGATCGAGAGTATCTGTTGCGATGAATCAAAGTTCACCACCGCGCCGGGAAGATCCGCTACTGCAAAATAAATTGTGCCTTGCACCTGGCACGCGGGCTTGGGCGGCGGTTTGAGCCGCCATTGAGCGAATGAATCGGCAGTAGCGTAAAGCTTGCCGGGCTCGAGTTGCAGGACGCGAGCTTCCCCCACTGATTTTCCGTTGATGCGAAGTTCCACAACGGCCACCCATGAAGAAGTTGAAGGATCCGACACCGCGGAAAAACTAGCTTTGGGACTCTGCACGAAGGTATCGGGTGTTTGACCGTGGCTGATTGACGGGATTAGCAGTAATCCACAAATGGTGCACCGAAGTTTAGTGCTGCACCACCACGTGCGCATGAGACTCCTCAGCGTCGGTTTTCGCCGTTAGTTGGATCTCGTGTGCTCCCCGCAACGTCGGATCCTCGATCTTCCAGTCGTGCTTCTGCCCCGGTAACAGATATTCGTTAAAAGATTGGCTTACTGGTTTGCCTTGCTGGTCGGCCGACAGTTCCAGGTTTTTTATCTGAATGTGCGCCGTACCCTGATTGATGGCGGTAAGGGTCAACACCCCATCCTCTCCTCTCCTGGCTTCCCAGGACAGTTTCGCAATGCAGGTAGGAGGTGTAACGAAAATTGGAAGACTAATGCGTACGACGGTCCTTAGGCCGGTGAATCCTGGGGCCATTGGCTTAGGGACCTCAGCGAGAATCAGCCGATAAGCGTGTTCGGCCGCATCATCCGGCACTTTACGCAGCCCCAGCCGCATGTATTGCATGCCGTTCGCGGGAATTTGGAAGACTGGTGGATTTAACAGAACGTCGTCCACCGCCGTATAAACGCTTTTGTCGCCATCGCTGGTCCAACTCAATGTCGAAGCTTGCACCGTAAGGGTGACATCTTCAAGATTGGCGATCTGAATGACAGAATTCATTTTTGCTTTGGAAAATTCCACCCGTACCGGTTTGACGTTGAAGTTACTGGCCAAGCCTGGACGGATCATTGCCAGCGATAGGATCATCGCGGCGACAAGACGAAATGTGGGCCGAAGAAGATTCATAGCCTTTTTTATTAAGCGATCGATTTGAAGTTATAAGGACGATTCAAATTCGGCCAGCGCACCAGCAGCCTGGAACGCTGGCCGAACTTTTGGGGGAAACCACCGACGTAAGCCTTCTTAGAAGGTGACCGTTGCTACCACCGTGTCAGCATAGCTGCCGGGCGCGGCATTCTGTCCGGCAGGAATTTGACCGAAGACCGTCGCCGACGCACTTTGTCCGGTTCCCGTCTGTCCGATCCCAGTTCCAGTGGTGTTTCCGAAAACTGTGGTGCGAGCACTATTGCTGTACAGGAAATACGTAAGGACGTTGCCGGAGCTCCTGAGCTGGCGCAGTGGTGCAGCGTCGGTGGACCCGGTAGCGGCATTCAGTCCCTGATCCAGGGTGATGGTATTGGTCAGGCCATTGCTACAGGTTGTGCCCACGGCGCCGGTGCCGTTCAGGGGCGCCGTAACGTTGGCAGCCAAGGGATCGTACGAGCCAAACGAGACTGCGCTGGTGGAAATGTTGCAGGTCGCTCCTACGATCGCCGTTACGCTAAGGTTGGTGGTTGTCGTAGCAGCAAATGCCTGGTTTACAGACGCCACGATGACGATGAGAGATAGTGCCGCAAGCAAACGTGTTTTCTTATTCATGGTTTCTCCTATGGTTTGCCAAGAACGTTAAGAACTGCTGATTGTTCATACCTTTACTTGGCAACCAGTTCACAACATCGGCGGGTGACCCTGCCACTTGATGACTTCCGGGGCCGCGCCCGGGAACTTCGGTCACATTGATCAAGCCTCACGGAGTGAAGTCATCGTGCATGCCAACCGAAACAGGGACTGGAACGCGAAGGAACTCTGCAAAGACACGTCAGCCCGAGCCTGATAGCCAAGCAGGCTCGATTTCCACACGTACCCCAATATATTGTGTTGACATTCAGGTGGTATACCGCATATGCTGCATTTCGTTGCTGGCGCGCCTAACCCGCGCTTAATAGGGAACCTGGTTTAAATCCAGGGCTGCCCCGCAGCGGTAAGCGAAAACGAACGCCGTATCGAAGCACTGATCGACACAAGATCGGGAAGCTACGGCCAGTAGAAACTCAGCGCAAGCTGAAACGTTCGCAAGCCCGAAGACCTGCCAGCGATGCACGCAGAATTGCGTGTTGCCAGGACCTCCGAGGGGAGGCATCCGGTGGTTGCGCTCACTCGCGCAGTCTCCGCGTTGTTCTCCTCGATGTCCTGAGTCCTTGAGTAGGAGAAGTTATGTCCGCACAAAGTTCAGACGCAGCGCTTTCCGGAATCTCCCTGGTTCCATCAGTCCCGCCCAGCGAACCAGAAGTTCGCACTGCCATGCGTGTTCGCAAACGTAATGGTTCATTTGAGCCGGTCGACGTGAACAAAATCGTTCGCGCTGTCGCCCGCTGCTGTGCCGGCCTCAACGAAGTGGATGCGTTGCGGGTAGCGACCAAAACTATTAGCGGACTCTATGACGGTGCAACAACCGAGGAACTGGATCGCCTCTCCATCCATACAGCCGCGCTACTCACCGTCGATAATCCGGAGTATTCCAGGCTCGGCGCCCGCCTGCTTGCGACCTATATAGATAAGGAAGTCGCCAATCAAGAGATTCATTCTTTCTCCCAGTCCATTGCCATGGGACAACGAAATGGCTTGATCGACGAAAAAGTTGCCGCTTTCGTCGGAGCCCACGCTCGCAAACTGAATTCCGCGATCGACCGGGCAAACGATGATCGGTTCGATTTCTTCGGTCTACGAACTCTCTACGATCGCTATTTGCTGCGCCATCCAGAAGTGCGCACGGTCATCGAGACGCCTCAATATTTTTTCCTGCGCATCGCATGCGGTATCTACCAGAACGTTTCTGACGCGCTGGATTTCTATCGTTTGATTTCTTCGCTCGACTATCTTCCCAGCTCGCCGACTCTATTCAATGCCGGCACTCGTCGGCCGCAGCTCTCCTCCTGCTTCCTGCTGGATTCGCCGCTCGACCAACTTGATGCCATCTATGCCAAATATACGGACGTGGCGCTGCTGTCTAAGTACGCGGGTGGAATCGGGATCGCGTTTCACCGTGTCCGCTCGCGTGGGTCTTTGATTCGCGCTACCAATGGGAAATCCAGTGGCATCACCCCCTGGCTCAAGACGCTCGACTCGTCTGTCGTCGCCGTGAATCAAGGCGGCAAACGCAAGGGGGCATGCTGTGTCTATCTTGAAACCTGGCATGCGGACATCGAAGAATTTCTCGAATTGCGCGACAACACCGGGGATGAGGCCCACCGCACGCATAATTTAAACATTTCCAATTGGATTCCAGATCTTTTCATGCGGCGCGTGGAAGAAGACGGGATGTGGTCGCTATTCGATCCGAAGATCGTGCCTCACTTCACTGATCTCTACGGAGAGGAATTCGAAGCCGCCTATTTGGAAGCGGAATCGAAACAGTTGTTCGTCAAACAAATCAAAGCCCGGGAGACCTACTCCCGCATGATGAAAACTCTGGCCGAAACCGGCAACGGTTGGATGTGCTTCAAAGATTCCAGCAATCGCAAATGCAATCAGACGGCGATGCCCGGCCGGACCGTCCACTTGTCGAATCTTTGCACCGAGATCATCGAAGTAACGTCGACGGATGAAACTGCCGTTTGCAATCTCGGCTCCATCAACCTTGCTCGTCACGTGATCGACGGCAAGTTCGATTTCGAAAAGCTTGCGGCGACTACCGTAGCGGCGATGCGCCAGCTCGACCGCGTGATCGACATCAACTTCTATCCGATTCCTACCGCCCGCGATTCCAATCTGCGATGGCGTCCGGTAGGGCTTGGACTGATGGGGTTGCAGGATGTTTTCTTCGCATTACGCGTTCCGTTCGACTCGCCAGAAGCACGCGAACT
>DATBAX010000444.1:0-7994 GCA_036271275.1 Terriglobales bacterium | reverse complement strand
TCCGTGGAGTGGTCGAAGACGTCTGCTTATGCTGTGGGCCTTGGAGGAATTTATTTGAATTTCAAGGGCCGCGAACATGCAGGAATTCTCGAAGAAGGCACGAAGGCCGACCGCGTCCGAACCGCAATTCAAAGCGGCCTGACGGGCCTGCCAGACGTTCATACGCGACAAGCGGCCATCCGCAGTGTTTCGAAGCGCGAGGATCTGTACTTCGGAGCTTTTGCGGGCAATGCGCCGGATTTACTGGTGAATTTCAATCCCGGATTTCGCGTGTCCTGGCACACAGCGGTCGGAGGATTCGCGAACTCAATGATCGAAGACAACATGCGCCGGTGGAGTGGAGATCACATTGTTGATCCGGAGGCCGTTCCCGGCATTCTGTTTATGAATCGCATTATGAGCGAGCCGGCAAGAGCTCCGCGAATCATCGATCTTGCACCCACGATTCTCAACTATCTCGGCCTACCAGCACCGAATTACATGGAAGGAAATTCGTTGATCTGAAGGCTGGACGCCTTCGAACGCGGTCCGTCACTGGTAATCTTAGGGTATGAAAATCTGCGTTCTCGGACTCGACTGTGCCGCCCCTGACGTAATTTTCAACGACGAGCGACTGGTCAACATTCGGCGTCTTATGGATATGGGCGTCTATGGCCGGCTGGAAAGCGTGATCCCTCCGATCACCGTCCCCGCCTGGATGTGCATGACAACGAGTCAGGACCCCGGTTCGCTCGGAGTTTATGGTTTTCGAAACCGCGTGGATCATTCCTACGAGAAATTAGGCTTCGCGAATTCCGCTTCCATCAAAGCATTAGCCATTTGGGACCAACTGGCTCGGGAAGGGAAGAAGTCGATCATTGTTGGCGTGCCCCCAAACTATCCTCCACGCCGGATCAACGGCATCAGCGTCGGATGTTTTCTTACTCCGGATACCGTTAAGAACGAATTTACTTATCCACCAAATATCAAAACCAAAATCAACGAACTCGTAGGCGAGTATCCAACCGATGTCAAGAATTTCCGCACCGACCGCAAAGACTGGTTGAAAGACGAAATTTTTGCCATGAGCCGCAAGCAGTGGCAGGTGGTGCGCTGGATGCTTGCCGAGCAAGAGTGGGAATACTTTCACTTCGTCGATATCGGACTCGACCGCATGCACCACGGCTTCTGGAACTATTTCGATAAGAACCATGTGCAGTATGAAGCCGGCAATCCTTACGAGAATGCCATTCCGGAATATTATTTGTGGCTCGATGAACAAATCGGCGCTGCTCTCGAATTGCTGGACGACGACACAATAGTCCTCGTCGTTTCTGATCACGGTGCACAACGTCTCGATGGTGGCATCGCAGTCAACGAGTGGCTCATCAAAGAAGGTCTGTTGGTGTTGAACGAGTATCCCACCACGCTTACGCCATTCGATAAACTCAACGTCGACTGGAGCAAAACCAAAGCGTGGAGTGAAGGCGGCTACTACGCTCGCATCTTCTTCAACGTGCAGGGACGCGAGCCGCAGGGCGTGATCCCGGCTGTCGAGTACGAATCTTTCCAGAACGAGATGAAAGCGAAACTCGAAGCATTGACTGACGACAAAGGCGACCCGCTGAATTCGTTAGTGTTCAAGCCGAAAGAGCTGTATCAGAATGTGCGGAACATTGCGCCTGATTTGATTGTTCACTTCGGGAGTCTCTACTGGCGTTCGATTGGAACCGTCGGCCATTCGAAAATTCACGTGCAGGAAAATGACACTGGTCCCGATGGATGCAATCACGCTCAGTATGGAATGTTCATTCTGGCCGCTCCGAACTGCCCGCTGAGTGGTGAATACGAAGGCGCTCGCTTGCTCGATATCGCTCCTACGCTGCTCGATCTCGCAGGTTACGAAATTCCCGAGTCCATGCAAGGCCGCTCGCTAGTGGCCGGAATGGAAAAGAAAATTCCCGGCGGCGGTTCCACCGACGACGATGCCGAGAAGATTATTCATGATCGATTGGCCGGGCTCGGATATGTTTGATTTGCCATCGATCTAGTCATAGAATCCGGGGCAATGAAAACTGCTGGCTTTACGATCGTATGCGCTTTGCTCGCGCTTGCCACAGGTTGCGGCGGCAGCAGCATGGGAACGACTCCGTCCAATAGTATTTCCGTTTCGCTTTCCTCTTCCTCAATCACAGCGTTTCAGGGGCAAGCGGCCGCAACCGACAACGTGATGGTGAGTCGTGTCGGGAGTCCGGGAAGTATAACGCTCACCTTGAGTGGTCTGCCAGCTGGAGCAGCCATGCAAATCCAGTCGCCTGAAACCGGCAACAGCGGCAGCCTAAGCATCGATCCTGGAACGTCCGCGGCAGGAAGCTATCCATTGACTGTAACCGCGAGCAACGGCGCGCTTTCCAGTTCGGCGAATCTTACTTTGACGATCGGCGTTGCGGCGCAGATCTCTAATATCGAGGCCGGGCAGTTTAGCCTCGCCATGTCCACGTCATTCCAGCCGGCGGAATGGGACTACACATTCTTCAGTAATTTTCCCGCTGCGACCACACCACTCAATAACCTGGGCTCACAGCACATTCGCTTGCAACCTATTTCGCAGGGTGTGCCGCAAGGGGCGGATGAAAGTTGGGATTTTTCCACGCTCGACGCCATTCTCAATCCAGTCATCACCACGAACGATGCCAGTCCGGAATTGCAACTCGCGACCGCTCCACTCTGGATGGACAACAGTAGCGGCCATATCCTACCGGCGCACTTCTCCGACTTCGCGAGCTATGCGGCCGATGTCGTGTCGTACTACAACACCAGCGCCGGCTTCACCGATTCGGGTGGCACGCAGCATACTCACAGTCCTCTAACGCCAGTTACTTACTGGGGAATTTTCAATGAACCTAATATCAATGGGCTGGACGTGGCGCAATACACGCAGCTTTACAACCTGACCGTGCCTGCCATGCAAGCGGCGGATTCCAATATTAAATTCGTGGCCGTAGAACTTTCCGATGGGTACAACAATTGGGAACAGACCTACATGCCAACTTTTGTGAACGGAGTAGCGGCGCAGGTCGATGTGTTGGCGACGCACTTCTATTCGAGCTGCAATCAGAAAGACACCGATCAGCAGGTGATGGCAACGGTTCCCGCGTTTGCCAACGGCGTGACATATATTTATTCGCAACTGGCAACGAAGCCAGCTCTTGCGAATGTTCCAGTCTGGATCACGGAAAATAACGTGAATGCAGATTTCGAAGGAAGCGGTGGGATGAGTACGTGCAATCCCGGCCAGCCCTTCGTTACGGATGCGCGTGGCTCCAGCGCTTTTTTCGCGGCATGGCGCCCTCTCATGTTTTCGCAAGTGGGTAAAGCTGGAGCGCAGGCTTTATATAACTGGGTCTTTGCTGGAGACGCTCAGTACGGAGAGCTTGACGATTCCACAGGCAATCCTCGTCTGAGCTACTGGGTCGATTATTCGCTCGAGCATTCGTTTCCGGCATCCGCGCGAGCAAAGCTGCTGCAATTCAGCAACACCGACCGCGCCGATATCGAAATTCTCCCAGTCCGCAACGCAGACAACAGCGTGGTTGTGATGATCGCGGATTATGCGGTTGCCAATGCTACCGACAACAACGGCGCGGGATTGCCTCGCACGGTGGCTGTCGATGTGAGCGCTTCGGGTGGATTTACCAGTGGGAGTTTGCTGTTGATCGATGCGAATACAAATCTGACGACGGGGCCGGCGCCGGCTACGGTCGCGGTTACATCTCCGGTGCAGATTACTTTCAACGGTTACGGAGTGGCATTCCTCAAGTTGCAGCCGTGAGGAGAATTTTAAGTTCTCTGTCATCCTGAGCGAAGTAGACATTCACGAAGTGAACGTCTACGAAGTCGAAGGACCCCCACAGATTCACGACTGCATCTCGGATGGGATGTTAAAGATTTGCCAAAGCGCCCTCCGGGCGCGTGGTCTCGTTCGGCGCTTACCCAGGATTTCATCCTGGGCTAAGCTGGATCGCACCGCTTGCGCTATTTGTGTTCGAAGTGATTTTTTGTGATTGCGCTTTGGCTCTACGTTTAGATCGAATCCTACTTCGGCTTTTTCTTTCCAAACAATCCCGAGAGTCCTTTTACTGCGTCTCCCGCATTGCCGGTGGGAATTGCTGACTTCAACTGACTGCCCAGCATCCCTTTTACATCCGGCACAAATTTCGGATCGGA
This sequence comes from Terriglobales bacterium, assembly GCA_036271275.1. Classification (GTDB taxonomy): domain Bacteria; phylum Acidobacteriota; class Terriglobia; order Terriglobales; family Acidobacteriaceae; genus DATBAX01. The sequence goes on along the minus strand of DATBAX010000444.1, from coordinate 3,788 downwards.
AGTCGTTCCCTGAATCATGAATGGGACGCCACTGTTTTTGCTGCCTCCGGCCATCTGTGTGAGCCCGCCCGCCAAGCCGCCAGTCAAATTTGCATTCATCTTGTAATTTAGAGCGCCAGCCGGACTGACCGATCCATTTCCGGTGATCACACCCAGCGCGGGTATGGTGAGATTCAGATTGTTGGTCGTCGTTCCTTCGGGAGCAACGCGCGCATCCGTGCTCAGGTTTTGAATAGAAGTATCGGGATCGGACTTCGCTCCGGTCAGGGCAGACACCGCGGACATTTTGGACGCCAAATTAAATCCAGCCAGCTTCGTATCCGCAAGCTTCACCGGGCCCACGATCACCAGTTTGTCCGTGGCCCCACTGATTGCCAGAGTGGTCGAGAGAGTTCCGCCTTTGAGCGAAGATCCTGAAGGCAAAATCACTCCTAAAGCCGGCAGCATGGCCTCAAGCTCATCCACCGGCATTGCCTGGCCGCTCAACTTCATATTCAGAATCGTCGACGCCCCTTGCATCTGATAGGTGCCAGTCAGCTGGGTCAAAGCTTTGCCGATGTGAATGTCGCACTGTTCCACACTGCCACTTTGGGATTCCAGACTGTGATTGATGGCGTAGGTTATCTGTACCGCGCGTCCAGCCGGAGAGCCCTTGGGAGAAAACTTGAGTTTTTCGGCGTTCGCAGTTCCGTTGCTGTGGAGTTGCTTTCCATCGGAATTCACGGTGCCTTCGAAATCCACCAAACCAGCCACCCCCGTGGATGATTCCACAAACCCGGAAGCCGCCAGATCCAGGTTCTTCACATTGATCTTGGCGTCGAACGCAGTTGACGCGGCATCGGTTTGATCGATGGGGCCGGCTTTGCCGTCGAGAGTGACCGATCCGCCTCCCGGCAGATTGGCGGAAAGGCTGAACGGAAACGCCGAGGATAACGAGAAGCCATCCATTTTGACGTCCACTTTGTCGTAAATGTGCGGCTTCGCCGGCGGTTCGGTGATCGATATTCGTCCGTTGGTAATAGACAGCTTGCCCACCGAAAGATCCGGATTCGAAGAAGGTGCAGCGGGAGCAGCCGCTTTTTCTTTTTCCTTTGCATCTTTTGTGCCGAGGCTGGAGAAGTTCCATTTTCCGGATGCCGATCGAACCAGAGAGACTTCGGGATTTTCCAAGGTCAGGTTTGTTACATGCAGCGCCTTCGAAAAAATCAGCGGCATCATTTCCACGCCGACTTTTAGCGACTTCGCGCGAATGAAAGGTTCTTTACTGAACGTGGGATCGTCCGCGATGGCAACATCGTCCGCCGAAACGCTTCCGGAAAGAAGCGATAGGTGAAGATTCCCTACAGTCACCGGTCGCCCCAGCGCCGTGGAGAGTTCCGCTTCAATGCGTGGCCGGAAGGTGTTCACATCAATCAGGAACGGGATGGCGATCAGGATCACGATCAAGACAGCAACGACGATCCCAATGATTTTTATTGGCTTTTTCATGACAATAGTCCTCCGGCACGAAATGATCTTGAGTGAAACAGATCTTGGAAATTGAAGAATCCGGTTGGAGCCCCAAGTTTCAGCCAGTCTATCAAAAACAAGATGCTATTGCGGGTCGGAAGTGATCTCGGGATTGGGTGCCGGGCCCGCCTCGAGCTCCTGCTGTCTTTTTTCCCGGGCATCATTTGCTTTCTGCGTGTACATCCGCATCTCGGTCTGTGCTTCTTCGGTGCGCCCCAAACTCCGCAGCACTTGCCCGCGCACGTAATGGATGCTGTAACTGTCGGGATCCAATTTTTCGGTCGTATCGATTTCGGTTAAAGCCATGGTGTGGTTGCCGAGCCGCTGATAAGTCCGGGCCAGATTGAAATGGGAACTGGCCAGTTGGGAATCGAGATGCAATGCTTTTCCGAGGTTCTTCACAGCGTCCTGATCGTGCTGCTGGAGGTAATCGATTAGGCCGAGTTGATCGTAGTCAAACGCCAGGTCGGGCTCAACCGCGAGGTCGGCCAAAAATTCCGTTCTCGCCCGATCAAATTCCTCCTTCTTCATGTAGGCGAGACCTAACTCGAAATGCACGAAGGGAAGTTTGGAATTTGCCTTCGCCGCGGCCTCGAGTTCGGTAATTGCATCGTCATACTCTTCGCGATTCAGGTGAGCTTTTCCCATCAGCAAATGAAATTCCGGGGTGTTCTGTCCAGTTTCCACCAGCCGGCTCAAAGCTCGCTGCTCGAGGTCCGGACGTTTGGCTTTGTTGGCTGCGATCCCCAGCACATACAGATAATTCAGTTGACTCGATTCTTGCTCCCAGATGGGGTCGAGCGTAGTCGTGGCATCGGCGTAGCGCTCGGTGAAGAAGTAGCAGAGGCCTAGAAGATAGCGCGCCTGGACCGAATCCGGGGCATCACGCACTACGGATTGGAAGGGAGGCATCGCATCCCGATACTTGCCTTGCCGGTAATAAACCAATCCTAGATTGAGCCGAATTCCCGCAATCCTGGGCGCCAGATGTTCAGCCCTGGTTAGCATTTGCACAGCCGACTGCCAATGCGCACGCCGCATATCGATGACGCCCAGATTTGCATATGCTCCCGCCACCTGCGGATCGATGGCAAGCACGGCCCGGAAGGAATGTTCGGCTTGTTGTAAGTTGCCAGCTCTCAAATTCGCCTCACCCTGCTCAAACAACTTTTGTGGGCCAGGTTTCGGCGAACCTACGTTTTGCGCGGACAACGTCTGCGTGATACCCACAGTTAAAGAAAGCGCGGCAAGCAGGAATCGATGTAGGTACATGAATGGCCGTGCCGAGCTTGACACTAGGGTAAACTCCTGCTGTAGTGTCCGCCAAGCGGCGTCCTGAATTCAAGCGGACGCTTGCAGCTTCGGCATAATTTGCCAAGAGAGTTTGAATGCAATTGAACTATGAAAGGATCAATGGTCACAATTCGGGAAGTAGCCAAGGAGAGTGGTTTCTCATCCACCACGGTTTCCATTGTTCTGAATAATGCCCCACTGGCGCGGTATATTCCAGCCGCCACCAAAAAGCGAATTGAAAAGGCGGCCAAGAAGCTCGGATACCGTCCCAATCTCTTTGCCCGCTCTCTGCGCAGCCAACGCAGCCACACGGTAGGCGTCATGGTATTTGACATGACCGATCCCTATTGCACGCTGGTTTTGCGTGGGATTGAGAATTCGCTTTATCAATCTTCCTATCTGCCGATTCTCACCGACGTACACAACGAACGGGCGCGCTTTGAGCGGTACCTCGAAATGCTGTTGGACCGCCGGGTGGAGGCACTCATCGTCCTGGCGAATTGGCTGTTTGTAAACATCGACGTCCTCGCCGATCTGGAAAAAAGCAGCATTCCGACAGTGATGATCGGCCAGGAGTTGCAGACCGATTCCGTGAGTTCGGTGATTGTGGACAACGAAATTGGCGCTTATTCGGCGATTGAGCACCTCTACCTCCTCGGACACCGCAAGATAGCGTTCATCCGCGGCCCCAAGACCCTTGGAGACAGCGCTCCTCGATGGAAGGGAATTCGGGCGTTCGCCAAAACCAGCGGACTCGATCTCGATCCGCAATTGATTCTGGACCTCCCGGAATCGCGAGATCCTATTTCAAGTTTTGAATCCGGATACAAATTAACGGAGGAATTTGTAAAGCGGAAGCGGCCTTTTACTGCATTAATGGCCTTTGACGACATGACCGCGTTTGGAGCTATACGTGCATTAGCAAGGGCAGGTCTCCGTGTCCCTGAACACTGTTCGGTCATAGGTTTCGACGATGTGGCCGCTTC
>DATBAX010000443.1:0-4262 GCA_036271275.1 Terriglobales bacterium | reverse complement strand
GCAGGGCCTTCGGATCGGTGCATAGAGTTCCGAAGAACTCTACTGGCCCGATGGCCGAGCAATCCATACCGAACGAGATGACCAAAGAGGTATCCAGCTCGGAGGGGTAGTCCCAGATGGCGCTGACGTATCTGCCAGGAGTGCTGCCACCCAGTACATCTTTTGCGGTGTACCTGTCGGATTCCGTAGCGGACTCTTGAATCGAGGCCGTCACGTTGCCCTTGCTCGTTACCGGAACGATGTCAGCGATCGTGCCAGCCGGCATCGAGTAGAGGTAAGGAGCAGCCTGACCCAGTTCGACTCCAGCTTCCTGGTTGGCGATGGCCCACAGCGCGGAGAACATTGGGCAAGCGACGCTTGTCCCTCCCCACACTTGCCATACCTGCTCAGGCACCTGACCCGGAACGCTGATCAGGATGGCAACTCCGGTGAACGGATCTGCCAGCCATGCCACGTCCGGAAGTTGGCGCGTCTTGCCAGGCAGATGCTTCTGGAACCACGGCTTGGGAAATCCGCCGAGGCAGTTGAAGTCAGCATCCTGGAAAGCGCAGTTGCTCGCGCCGCCGCCCGCGCCGCCAATGAAGCCGAAAGCTTCCGAAGCAGGTGGATCGGCGATGAAGCCGGCTTCAGACAACAGAACTTCATTGTTGCCCCAGCCGTCTTGCCACGCGATGGAGTTGTCAGCGTTCAGCGCCAGTCCGACGCCGCCTACGCCGGTTGCATACGGAGAATCCGCAGGACTGCTGACGGTTGCGGGAATTCCGAAGAACGAATAGTCTCCGTCATCTCCCGTGGAGAAGTTTGTGGAAATTCCCGAGACCGCGGCGATTTCGGAAATCAGGCTTTCATTGTCCATGTCGGTCGCGTCAGTGAAAGACTCGGGCGAGCCAAAGCTGCCTGAAATCACATTGGCAAGACCATAAGTGATTGCGGTGAATTCGGCTTCGTCGATGTCGATGAATTCCGCCGACGGAGGCACGATGAGGTTGATGTTGGCGCCCGGGGCCACGGCGTGTGCCCATTCGACGTCAATATTGATTTCTGTCTGATCGGCAGAAATGCAAAGACTCGGGGTTGGGATATAAGTGATGGCAAAGTTCGACGAAGTCAGCAAAGGCAAGCCGAACTGCGCCGAGAACGCATTGGTGTCTTGCAGAATCGTGGACGAACCGCACCAGTCGATGATTCCGATGGTTTGGCCAGAGCCGTCGAAGCCCTTCGCCCAGAGTTTGTCCAAGCCGTACGCAGTCGCAATCGGTCCCGGCGTGTAGGCGCAACCCGCGCTGGTCAGGCTTTGCACATTCAAGTGATTGCCCTTGTAAGTGCCGATCGGATATTCACCGTCGTTGTTGGTTGAGAACGTTTCCTTCTCCGTAGTGTCAAAGCAATTGGACGAGAAGAAATCGCTGGGCGTGGAAGTGCCGGCAGGTTTGGCGGTCAAAACGTTCGCCTTGGCGCCGGCATTGGGAGGACCAGTGGGACGCTGCATCGCAGGATGCGTGTATTCTCCCGTGTTCAATCCGGCAATCGCCCGGACCAGTGGCCCCGCGGCCCCATCGACATAAGGATCGCGATCGTTGGAGCGGATGACTTTGCCGCGCACTTGGTAGTTGTTGAGTTGTACATGGAAAGCGTTCTCGACGTCGCCCACCGTTCCGCGCGCATGCACGAAGAAATTGTTGGGTCCGGTCCGCACCACTTTCAAATTGTGCGATTCAAGAAATTCCTTTACCGTCTTGGCTTCGGCCGCAGTGGGTCCAAATTGTTTCGCGATCTGCGGCGATTTCAGAAAGTGACGGTAAGTAGGAGACGAAGGGTCGTAAAGCCCCTGCGCCAGTTTGTCGAGCGCTGCGCGATTGTGCGGCTGCAGCCAAAGGCTGACTTCCATGGTTTTTGCCGCGTCCTCGGTTCCGAGGTTCTTGGCAGTGGCTACATATCTGGGTGTGTTGTGTGCGATGAACTTTCCGGTGGCCGCGCTGGCTGGCAATGCCGTGGACGCGATCAAGGTCAGCAGGAAAGCTGTAATGGGCAGGGTCGAACACTTACTTTTAGAGCCAACGCTTGGGAGAGTTGTTTCCATTGGTGTCTTCCTTTTTTACCTGCGATTTTGAATGGGATTTCTTTCTCGAATTTGAAGCTCCATTCGATCAAGGGATGAGAGAAAAACTCCGTAATAGAGTTTTCCAAAGTGGGAATTATGCGAGGCAGGATTCTGAACTTAACTCACTAGGCTGTCAAGATGAAATTGTTTGCACTGTTTACTCAGAAGCCGCTAGGGACGCGTCATCCCGGATTTTCGATTCGCACCATCACATCTTTAATTACTTCTCTTCCCGGTGGCCCATTCAAGCCCGCTTTTGGCTTGAGGGCCAATACCGCAATCACAAAAGCCAATGTCCTTCTCCAGTCATAAAAGCGCGGCCAGCATGGCACCACTCGCAAGTCAGAAATATTTTCTCCAGTCAGCTCTTCCAATCCAGTTAATCTGGCTGGGCAATCCCTTGATTATTTTGGCCTTAGTCGTTAAAGCAGATTTAAGAAACAGTTCGGTTGACCCTGTACTAACTTTTGCCCCATATTCATTTGCATGGAATCGCTAAAGATCGTGAACAGTCCGACGCGGTAATCTGTTAAACAAACGTGGTTGCTTACGAAAACGGAGAAAACTGAATGAAGACTGCTTTGCTGGTTGCAACAACGATGATTCTCTGGTTGACCAACGCAGTAGGCCAGGGAAAGATGCTTACGAACGATCCTCTTACCGGCCTTCCCCTGATTTCCGCAACCGATTCCGGTAAGCATGTGGCCAACCTCGCCTACACTTACAATGCACCCTCACCGTTGCCGGCCAGCCAGGTCTGCAAGAGCAAATCTCAGGGCGAATTCTATCTTCTTTACAACACCAAGGTGGATGCAGCGGTGGGGTGGTATTCATCGCATCTTTCTGCTTTCAAGAAGGCCCGCGGCTATGACACGGCTCGTTCGCAAACTGCGTTCTACAACGCGGATGGAACGATCGTGATTTTCGTAACCGGAACGCCCGGCCCTGACGGCCAGAACACCGACGCATATTCCGTCGCCTATAAACGTTTCCAGCCCGGCATCTCGGAGAAAACGATCACCTCCGTTACCCAGGGAAAAATGGTCTGCCAGTAGCAGCAAACCGATGCCGGAGAAGATCCACCGACCACCGTCGGCGCGGGATCAGAGCGGCAGGGCACTGGGAAAGCGAGTCTGGAAGTCGAGCAGTCCCGCCCATTCGGGTGTGATGGTGATACGCACCATCGACTGAATCATTCCGCCCATTTGCTCGATCCAAGCCTTTCCTTGTTGGCTCCCAAAATAGCGTTCGGCGGCCATCGCATATTCCGGAACGATTCCAGTCACGGTTTCCAGCCGCGCGGTGCCCCGCACCATCAGCACCTTGTGGGGGAAATTGTTGTCATCAATGGTGAGCGCGACCTTGGGGTTCTTGCTGAGCGCCTTCAGTTTCGGCGCTTTGGGCGGAGTAGCCAGTACCAACTCCTGTCCGTTCCAATGGAACCAGATGGGTATCACTCTCGGCGTGCCGTCCGTCCAGACGTACGCCAACCGGGCGGGAATCGTCGATTGCAGCAATCCCTGCGAAGCCGGATGCTGCAAGAGTTCAAGGTCTCCCTGTTTTACGGGCATGTGTGTCTCCTAAGAATCGCCAGGATTATACATCCGTGTTCGCAACCTGTTCGATTCGAATTAAAGCCGGCGCCTCAATACGACAATGCGGCCCGATAACAAAATCAATCGGAAGGGAAGACATCCGGACAAAAAAAATGGGAGACTCGAATTCGATCCTCCAGGTTCCGGAGTGCTAACTATTTCGACTAACATCTTGGTTAAGTGGTATCTTGAAACTGTCCGTTCTAGCAAGATTGCCGCCGTACCCTCTTCGGAGACGGTTCCTTCGCGAAATCTGATGATTTCCGTTATTAGGAGTTTCTTCCGTGGTCAGGAACTCAACTCGCATTCGTTCGTCAATTCCCACAGCGCCCGGTTATACCAACGACTCAACGGTTCTTAGCAACCGGATCCTGCTAGACCTTCCCCGTAAGGAATGCGTTCTTATCTTCACCAAGTTGACCCTGGTGGATTTAAAACTCCGCGATGTGATCCAAAACCCAGGGGAAGAAATTGAGTTTTGCTACTTTCCCAACACTGCAATGATCTCAATCGTGAATCCGATGGAAGACGGCAAAAGTGTTGAGGTTGGTTTAGTTGGTTCGGAA
>DATBAX010000442.1:0-3943 GCA_036271275.1 Terriglobales bacterium | reverse complement strand
TTCAACCGTACTACTGGCACCGGCGCGCGATTCATGATGGCTTCGCAAATTACCGCTGAACTCTCTCCATGAAAAGGCACATCGCCGGTCGCCATTTCGTAGAGCACTGCGCCAAATGAAAACAAATCGGAGCGGGCATCGAGTTCCCTACCGCGCACCTGCTCCGGAGACATGTAAGCGACGGTGCCTAGCATCGTGCCGGGACTTGTCAGGTGAGCTTCGTCCATGGTCTGGGCAGCGGCGTCGAGCTTTTGCGAAGACCGGCCGGCAACGACTTTCGCTAATCCAAAATCGAGGATTTTAGCGTGGCCTCGTTTGGTCACGAAAATGTTTGCCGGCTTAATGTCGCGATGAACAATACCTTCCGCATGCGCGGCGTCGAGCGCATCCGCAATTTCAATGGCCAGATTGACCAGCACGTCGGTTTGCAGCGGCTGTCTCCCGATGGTGTGGGTGAGCGTCGCACCATCCAGAAACTCCATCACCAGAAACGGCCTGCCGTCTTGTTGTCCAATCTCGTAGATGGTGCAGATGTTGGGATGGTTGAGGGCCGACGCAGCCTGCGCTTCCCGTTGGAAGCGGGCCAGACTTTGCGGATCTTTGGCGACGTCATCGGGCAGAAACTTGAGGGCGACGAAGCGATGAAGATCCAGGTCTTCGGCCTTATAGACGACTCCCATGCCCCCGCCGCCGAGTTTCTCGACGATGCGATAGTGCGAAATGGTTTGGCCGATCATGAATTATTTGAACCAGGAAAATGCACGTCTTTGGATCGCTTCATCTTACGGACGCGGCATCCACCCCGTCAACGAATGAGGTCGATACGTATTCTCAATAGTTGATCCATGCGGCATCAAGTAGGGTTGCCTCCTTAAGTACTAGAGTGCGAGAAAGAGTCCGCAGTCTGCGGTACAGTCAACTAAAGACGAAAGGCGTGCGTATGAATCGGGCCCGCTTACTGATTGTGCTAGTCATCCTGATTGTGCTTGCCGTCACCCTGGCAGGTTCGGTTTTTACCAGCGGGGTGATGACTTACCTGCCGTTCTTACAGGCCCGAAAGGGCGACTGGACGGGAGTCTACGTCCCGCCGGGAGTCGTTGATCAACGGCCGTGGCAGACTGCGGCTACTCTTGCGGCCTTGGCTCAGTCGGCGGAAGAGAAGGAACTCGCCCGTGAGGCCGAGCGTCTGGCAGACCACGAAGTAGATCAGGCGTTCTCGCAATCGCTGCGGCAGGCGAGCCTGGCCAAACCGAATCTCAGCGGCAAAGCGTTGGCCTTGCAGCAAAGAGTCGTCGAGCTTCAGGAAACCATCAAGAGCGACCAGGCTCGGATTGCCACGCTTAGCGCGGGCGCCAAGCCGGCGACTGCAGTGTCCGATGGCAGCGATCTGGAGATTGCACAAGCACAACTTGGCCTCGACCAAAACGAGTTGTCGGATTCGATGGAAGACCTCGCCCGCGAAAGCGGAGATCAGCGGGCCAAGCTTCAGCAGGAACTATCGGCGCGTCAGGCAGCCATGAAGCAGTACGCCGACACTGCTTCGAAAGATGATGGGCAAACTGCAGTCGCCTCCGCCGAACAGTACAAAACGCTGGCCCAGCAGATCGCAACCTGGCGGGCCCTCCGTAACCGCAAACAACTGGTTGCGCAAGCTGAGCAGTTGGCCACAGCAGACGTCGGCGCACTGACCGGCGATCAGGCAAGTTTGAAGACAGAGATCTCCGGTCTCGGTAGTAGCATCGCTGGAGAATCGAGTGCCGCACGCATTGATCGGCTGAAGCTGATCAGCGGTCAGCAAAACATTCTGAGCATCCTCAACGATCGTATTGGAGCACAACACCAGCTTGTAGCTCTCTACTCACGATGGGGACAGCAAGTCGAGATCCAGCGAAAGATCGTTCTTCATCTGATCTTGCGGTCTCTGGCTGCTATTGCAGCGATCTGCCTGTTGGTGGTCTTAGCGGGTTGGGGCCTGCAATTGGCTTTGGCGAAGTTCGTCCACGATCCTCGCCAAAAACAAACGCTGCAAACCGTTCTAAATCTGGGAACGCAACTGGTCGGTTTGTTATTAATCCTCCTAACTATTTTCGGCGTGCCCCAGCAGATGCCCACGATCCTCGGCTTAGCGACCGCAGGACTCACCGTGGTCTTTCAGGATTTCATCCTCGCATTCTGCGGTTGGTTTGTTTTGATGGGACCTAACGGAGTGCGGGTTCGGGATTGGGTAGAGATCGATGGCGTCGGCGGCGAAGTAGTGCATCTCGGCCTGTTCCGCACCTGGCTATTGGAGACAGGAAACTGGACGGCGAACGGGCATCCGACGGGAAGAAAAGTTTCGTTTCTAAATGGTTATGCGATACGTGGCAAGTACTTCAACTTCTCCACCGTCGGACAATGGATGTGGGATGAGATCAAGGTAAGTATCCCTCCTGGCGTCGATGTTCATGCTCTGCTCAAAGGGATTTACGACGCCACGGTGAAGACCACCCAAGCCGATGCGAAAATGGCGGAAGAAGAATGGAAGAGAGTGACGCATGAAGAAGGGGCACCGCAGTTTAGCGCCATGCCATCCGTCAATCTCCGTCCAGCGGGATCTGGCGTCGACGTCGTAATTCGGTATATCACCCGCGCCGGGGTGAGAGTCGAAACTCGCAATCATCTGTTCGCTATGATCGTTGAACTAATGCAGAATAACTCGAAAGAGGAGATGAGCCTTACGCCCGCCAAATAACCTTTTCTACCTCACTCCTCTGCAACTGAAGGCAGCCATATTTGTTTCGTCTATACTTTCGACGAACGGGTGTTCTCTGCCTTTCAACGCCGATCACAGAGTGAGCATAAAGGAGAAATCAAATGAAAATTTCACGTGTAGTGTGCGTGCTGCTGTTGTTGGCCGTGACTGCATTTGCTGCGGACGATCCGTTCACCGGATCCTGGAAGTTGAATATCGCCAAATCCAAACTGCTGGCGGACGATAAGACTAAAAGCGACGTTTATCGCATGGTGGTGAGCGATGGCGGCATGAAATTTACCGATGAAGTCATTCTCGATGGAGGAATTCGCAACATAACCGTAGATGCCAAATTCGACGGCAAGTACTATCCGATCAAGGGAGACCCCGACACTGACAGTGTCGCCTATCATCGCAACGGCAACACATTGATGGTCACGCTTAAAAAAGGCAGCAAGGTTGTGGGGAAAGATAAGTTGGTCGTCTCCCAGGATGGGCAAATTACGACCGTGAACTTCACTGTATTCGCCGAAGAAAAACCGCTGACCGGCACCGCGGTGTATGAGAAGCAGGCCAATTGATACACGGAGTGCGGATGCCTCCACAGGGAAATTTAAAGACCGATCACAGCTAAAGGCGTCGAATCCGCACGGGACAATGCGATAGGGCTAAAGCCACTATCCTGATACGAATCTTGATACGAACCATTTGCTCTTCCGCACGCTTGCCACATCTCCATAGTTTTCTGAAGATTTGTATCAGGGCAGCGCCTTCAGGCCTGCCGTAATATCGTCCAAATCGATCCGCCTTTAAGCGCTGGGGTTTTGGTTCTGGAATTGTGATGTCCGTCACAGACAACTCACCGCCTTCACGCGGATACTCCACACATGGCCAGACCACCACGCCGTTCGAATGCTGCGAACATCATCTCGAATACACGCACTTTCTTCGTGACATCTTCCACCGACAACAAACGCAATCTTCTGCAATCAGATTGCAGCGCTGGACTGTTCATAAAAGACCTCTACGAATATCGTGCACAAAGGAAATTCCGGCTACATGAATTTGTAGTCATGCCAGACCATTTCCACTTGTTGCTCACCGTGGGAAGCGAAATCAGCATTGAACGAGCGGTCCAATTCATCAAGGGTGGGTTCGCATTTAGAACTGGCAAGGAACTGGGAACGGTCGCCCCATTCTGGCAAAAAGGAT
>DATBAX010000441.1:0-15005 GCA_036271275.1 Terriglobales bacterium | reverse complement strand
CATTGAATTGGTTCCATGTGCTGAGCAGACTTCCGCAATCCAGTTATAATTTCGCTTCCATGGCCGATTGCATGGCAAGGAGAAAAGCATGACGCTCTCAGGTCGAGTAGCGCTGGTCACGGGCGCGTCACAAGGGATTGGCCGCACTTGCGCCCTCAAACTAGCGGCACAGGGCGCGACCATCGCGGTGGCCGCACGGAATCGGGAAAAGCTCGATGAGTTAGTGAATGAGATCATTGCGAACGGCGGACAAGCAAAGGCCTTCGCCCTGGATGTCGGCGATGAAGAACAAGTCAAAGCCACGTTCAAGACTGCGCTCACAGAATTGGGCAAAATCGACATTCTGGTAAATAACGCGGGCATCACGCGCGATCAGCTGGTCATGCGCATGAAGCGCTCCGACTGGGATTCGGTCCTCAATACCAATCTTACTTCTGCTTATCTTTGCATCCAGCAGGTGATGAGTTCCATGCTCAAGCAGCGCTGGGGACGCATCATCAACATCACGTCGATCTTTGGGCAGATGGGGCAAGCGGGACAGGCGAACTACGCAGCTTCCAAAGCCGGCCTGATTGGATTGACGATGGCGATCGCACGCGAGGTTGGCTCGCGCAGCATCACGTGCAATGCAGTCGCGCCAGGATTTATTGAAACGGCCATGACTTCGGGACTAAGCGATGACTTCAAGCAGAACGCGTTGAAGATGGTTCCGCTGGCTCGCCTCGGCAAGTCTGAAGATGTGGCGAACGCCGTCGCATTCCTTGCATCGGAAGAAGCCTCGTATATTACCGGGCACGTGTTGAACGTGAACGGCGGCATGCTGATGGGGTAGCTCACGCCAATCCGGGGCTGACGATTTTGCCGGCTAAGTCTTCCGGCCAGATTGCGCAGGCCCGTGAGCTTTTTCTCGAGTACGCCGAGTCTCTCGGCTTTAGTCTCTGCTTCCAAAATTTTGATAACGAACTTGCCGGACTTCCCGGAAATTACGCGCCTCCAGAGGGCAGGCTGTTGCTGGCGTATTACGAAGCCAAACTCGCCGGGTGTGTGGCATTGCACGAGTTGGAATCTGATCTGGATGGCATTAGAGTCTGCGAAATGAAGCGGTTGTATGTTCGTCCGCAATTTCGCGGAAAAGCCGTGGGCCGCGCCCTGATCGAATCCGTAATCGCGGAAGGGCGACAGATCGGTTACGCGAGCATGCGCCTGGATACCGTCGAACCAGTCATGAAAGCTGCCGTGACGATGTACCGGAGATTCGGTTTCCGTGAGATTGCTCCGTACTGTTCGAATCCGATTGAGGGTGCGCTGTATATGGAGTTCAAGTTGTGATTGAGACCGAATTTTGGCGGCCACGTTGAAGAAATAAATGCAGAGATCCCTCGTGACACGAAGAACGATTGCTCAGGCTGACGATTTTTTTGGGGTCATGCGGCGTGACGAGAAAGTAGTTCGGAGCAAGAAAATCTGACCGTAACTTGTTGGTTCTGAAATCCGATGTCGCAGGATTTGATCTTTCGGTCCGGCAAGTTACTCATCGTTACTCGGCGAAGATTTTTGATGCGGTTAATTTTCACTTGCCAGACGGTACCAATCTGGTTACTATGCAGTCCATCCTCGGGAGAATTCATTGGTAGCTTTTTCACAAAACATCGGTCAGACGATTCGCGATTACAGATTGCAAAGAGGCATGTCCCAGGGCGACATTGAAAAGCGCACCGGCCTTTTGCGCTGCTATCTTTCCCGCGTGGAAAACGGCCACACGATTCCGTCTCTCGATACGCTGTCGAAAATCGCCGGCGCGATGGAGCTTCCGCTGTCGCAATTTTTCTCCGAGCCAGGTCACACCAACGGCTCCAAAGGACTCCCGCAACTTTCCGACGATGAAGTTCGCTTCCTAAGCCAGATCCGCCGCTACTCGGTCAGCCTGAATGACAGTGATCGCAAACTGGTGCTGGCCATGGTGAAGAAGATGTCGTCGAATGCGAAATAGCAACTGTCGGCTCTCAGCTATCAGCTTTCCGCTAAATCTCTTCAAACCCGCTCTCAGCTCTCAGCCACGCCTCTTCCACCTAATCGTTTAAGGTTCAAGGCCATCGGTGCCGGCCCAAAGCTTCGCCGCCGGAAAATCGTGGTTTAGCTGAAAGCTGACAGCTGATAGCTAACAGCTGCCCCCAGGTACTTTCGTTCCATCCCTTCCGTGCCCACTCGTCACCTCGCCCGATTACCTCAGACCTCTTAAACTGACACTGGGAGAACTCTCCGGTGACCATCGACGAAGAATTGACCGTGCTTGAGTCGCAGCTACGGCGGCTGAAAATTGAGTACGAGGTTTATTTCAGCAACCCGACCAAGCGGCCTCCGACTGACATCGAGTGGAAGGTGTTGAGTTTGCTGCGCAAGTTTAGCGACGGCGGCCGTATGAGTTTTTCCCAACGCTTTCGCTACAACGAAATGGCACAGCGCTATGCGGTTTATAGCGATCTGTGGCGCAAGAAGGGCCGCATCCGCGAGGAAGGCTATCGCCGTCCCCAGGATGCTCTGCTCTCGGTTTCCGGCGTGCGGCCTGTCGAGCACGAACCCGAACACAAGGTCTATGGAGTGGGTCAGGGAGTTGCCGCTGCCGCGACAGCGACAGCAACTGCGCCTGCTCAAGTTGCAAGCGCGGCAGCCAAAGAACCGTTAAGAGTAGAGTGCTCCGACGCAACTGCGGAAAAAGAAAAAGTTGCCATGCTTTATAAGGCCCTCACCGAGGCCAAAAAGAATGCGGGGGAAGCTGTCTCCGGAAACATGGAGAGTTTCAGTTCATTCGTGCAGAAGAAAACCGACCAGATCCGCAAACAGTACGGCTGCCAGGCCGTGGAATATTCCGTGGAGATGGAAGGCGGACAGGTACGATTGAAGGCGAAAGCCAAAGTCTAGAAAGCGGTCGTTGGCCCTTCGTCGTTGGTCGTTCGCGGTTCGTCGATGGTTTCCGGTTTTATTACCTCACCTACGCTGTTCTTGCTCGACAGTCCTCTACTAACAACTAACGACGCGCGGCTGATAGAATTTATCGCTGCCTATTCAGGCAGATTATTCATTGCTATCGAGGCCTCCTACTAATGTCCAAGATTCAGCGTGCCCTCCTCAGCGTTACCGACAAAACCGGACTGGTTGAGTTTGCCAAAAAACTTTCCAGCCTGGGAGTGGAACTTATTTCGACGGGAGGCACCGCCAAGTTGTTGCGCGATTCCGGCATCGCGGTGAAGGATATTTCCGAACTCACCGGCTTTCCCGAAATGCTGGATGGCCGCGTAAAGACGCTGCATCCTAAAGTTCACGGAGGCATTCTCCATCGGCGCGAAAATGCCGCCCATCGCGCGGCGATCGCTGAACACGGCATTCAGCCGATCGACATGGTAGTGGTGAATCTCTACGCATTCGAGAAAACTGCCGCCAAGCCGGGCGTGCATTTTGAAGAAATAATCGAGAACATCGACATTGGCGGGCCGTCGATGATCCGGTCCGCGGCGAAGAATTTCCAGGATGTGGCCGTTGTGACTTCACCCGCGGACTACGAAGGGATCGCCCAGGAAATCGCGAAAGATGGGGGCGTGTCCGTAGCCACTAAGTGGCGGCTGGCACAAAAAGCTTTCGCCACTACTGCGGCATACGATTCTGCGATCGCATCGACACTCGAACGCATCACGCCCAATTTCGAGTTTTCCAAGACGGTGGAATTTCCGGCGACGCTGCGATTCTCCTTCGACAAGATTATGGATTTGCGGTACGGCGAAAACCCGCATCAGAAAGCTGCCATGTATTCCGATGGCTCGGGCACCGGCGTTGCCAACGCTCGCCAATTGCAGGGTAAAGAGCTTTCCTATAACAACATTGTCGACTTACAGGCAGCCTGGGACCTGGCCCAGGAATTCGACGAGCCGGTGTGCGCCATCATCAAACACACCAACCCATCGGGGACGGCGACCGCCAAAACGCTGGTCGAAGCCTACAAGAAAGCTCTTGAAGCCGATCCGGTATCGGCGTTCGGTGGAGTCATTGGCGTGAATCGCCCCATCGACGGCGATGCTGCTGAAGAAATGGCCAAGCTTTTTCTAGAGGTCATTGCAGCGCCATCGTTCGATGAAGCCGCCAAAGCCAAATTCGCCTCCAAGAAAAATCTGCGGCTCGTGGAGATTACCGACGCTCCGCCAAAGTGGGTATTCAAAAACGTTTCTGGAGGAATTCTGGCGCAGGATGCCGACATTCGCCCGCTGACCGAAAGCGATTTGAAAGTGGTGACCAAACGCGCGCCCACTCCGGAAGAAAAGCGCGCATTATTATTTGCCTGGAAAATCTGTAAACACGTTAAATCCAATGCAATTCTCTACGCTCGCGACGGACAAACAGTAGGGGTCGGCGCGGGCCAGATGAGCCGCGTGGATTCCTGCAAAATTGGCGCCATGAAAGCGGTCCTGCCACTAAAAGGGACGGTCGCCGCCTCCGATGCTTTCTTCCCCTTCCCGGACGGAGTGGAAGAAATCGCCAAAGTGGGCGCCACGGCCATCATTCAGCCCGGCGGCTCGGTCCGCGATCAGGAAGTGATTGAAGCCGCAGACCGCCTTGGATTGGCCATGATTTTTACCGGAGTGAGGCACTTCAGGCACTAGGAACCGCACTTAGCAATTGGCACTTAGCATTTGGCCCCTGGCCATTCATTATGCTCCCCCAAAACCGTACCGGGGATTATTCCCAACTGTAAGAGGGCCGAATGCCAAGTGCTAAATGCCAAGTGCCCGAAGCCCTGTCTTTAGTTACTCTGATTTCCCGCTCCGCCTACCCGCCCTCCCACTACAAAGGTTTACAATATCCAGAGCACCCACCGGCAGAGGTGCGGCATCCAATCGCTATGGTTTTGGAGCTCGAAGGTCCTGATGAAAAGTCTTTATAGCTATCTTTTTGTTTTTCTCGCGGCTGCAGCCGCTTTTGCGCAAACTCCAGCGACTGACGCCAAGACCGCGCCCCACAAGGCAGACCGGGCCGCCGCCTACTATCATTACTCGCTCGCCCACATGTACGAGGAGCAGGTAGCTGTCTACGGCCGCAGTGATTTGGCCACGAAGGCGATTGAGGAATATCGCGCCGCGATTGATGCCGACCCGACCTCCGAATACCTCACTGCCGGGCTGGCCGAGCTCTACGCCAAGACCGGACGCATTCGTGACGCGGTCGTCGAAGCTCAGGACATCATCAAGCGCGATCCGACGAATCTCGCTGCACGCAAATTGCTGGGAAGCATTTATTTGCGGTCTCTCGGCGACGTCCAATCCGGACACGGTTCCGACAACATTCTCAAGCTGGCCACTGAGCAATACGAGCAGATCATCAAGCTCGAGCCTGACAGTGTGGATAATCATCTTTTGCTGGGACGCCTATATCGTTTGAACAACGACCTGCAGAAGGCGGAAGGCGAATTCAAAATCGCGGTCAAGCTGGATCCGAATTCCGAAGAGGCGGTGACCACTCTCGCCATTCTTTACAGCGAGGAAGGCGACACCAACCGCGCAGTCGAGACCCTGAGCTCTGTCCCGGATGCGACCCGCTCCGCCAAGCTTTATTCCGCGTTGGGTTACACCTACGAGCAGCAAAAACAATACAAAAAAGCCATCGATTCCTATCGTCGGGCGATCGTTCTGGATCGAGATAATCTCGACGCGATTCGCGGCCTGGCCCAGAACCTGATGAACGACGGCCAGACCGATGCCGCGCTGGAACAATACAAAATCATCGCCGACGCCAATCCAGAAGATGCGGAAACATATATTCGGATGGCCGAGATTTATCGTCGTAACGGCAAGTTCGACCAGGCGCTCGACGCTCTGAAGAAGGCCGAAACCATGGTTTCGGATTCGATGGAAGTTCCTTACAACATCGCAGCCGTCTATCAGGCGCAGGGCCGCTACGATGACGCCATCCAGGTACTGCAAGACTTGCTGAAGAAGACCGCGAAAGCGGATAGCGCCTATAGCCAAAGCGAAAAAAATAATCGGACCGTATTTCTCGAGCGGCTGGGCACCATCTATCGCGACAACAACAATGACGCGCTCGCGATTGAAACTTTCCGAAAGATGCTGGCATTCGGCGACGACAATGCCGAGCGCGGTTATCAGCAGATTATCGATACTTATCGTGAAGCCAAGCAATGGCAGCAAGCTACCGAGGTCGCCAAGGAAGCCGTTCAGAAATTGCCTAACGATCGTGGCTTGCAGATGGTATATGCCTCGCAGTTGGCCGACTCAGGCCAGCCCGACGCCGCTCTGAAGCAGGTTCGTTCGTTGCTGAAAGGTTCGCAAGAAGACCGCGAAGTTTATATTTCGTTGAGCCAGATGTATGCCCGCCTGAAACGTTGGCCGGAAGCGGAAGAAGCGCTCGATCAGGCAGACAAGCTTTCGACCAAAACCGAAGACCGGCAATTCATTGATTTCCAGCGCGCTTCAACCCTGGAACGTCAAAAGAAATACGATGCCGCCGAAGAAGCCTTTCGCAAAATCCTGGCCGCCCATCCTGACGACGCCATGACACTGAATTATCTCGGCTACATGATGGCGGACCGGGGAGTCAAACTAGACGAAGCGCTGGCCATGATCCAGAAAGCGGTGGACATCGACCCCGCCAATGGAGCCTATCTCGACTCGCTGGGCTGGGCATATTTCAGGTTGGGCAAGTACGACCAGGCGGAAGATAAACTGACGAAAGCCGCGTCGCAACGCATGGGAGCCGATCCCACGGTGCAAGACCACTTGGGCGATCTCTACCAGAAAACCGGACACCTGAAACTCGCCGCCGCCCATTGGGAACGCGCCTTGCAAGAATGGAACAAGACTGTCGCCGCCGAAGTCGATAGCGATGACGTTGCCAAAGTGCAGAAGAAACTGGAATCGGCGAAAGTGAAGTTGGCGAAAGAAGATTCGGGAAATAAGTAAAGCGAGCTTCTAGCTGCTAGCTTCTAGCCACTACCCAACGCCCAACATTTTTGTCGTTCCGAACCGTAGTGCAGCGAAGGGAGGAATCTGCAGTCCCTCGCTGTCGGCAAAAAACAGATTCCTCGCTCCGCTCGGAATGACAAGATGTTTGGATCGATGGCGAAGCCGGGTTAGCTAGGAACCAGAAGCTAGAAGCTGTATCCTTCCCTACATGCTCGCCGACTACGCCGTGCGCGTCGAACAATCCCGCGGACGCCGTTATACCGAGCCTCCACATCCCTACCGCAACGACTTTCAGCGCGACCGCGACCGCGTAATTCACGCCCGTGCCTTTCGACGCCTCGAAGCCAAGACCCAGGTCTTTACCCGCCGCTATTCGGACCACTTCCGCAATCGCCTCACCCACACCATTGAAGTCGCGCAGATTGCCCGCACCATTGCCGCCCAATTAGGACTGAACGTTGATTTGGTGGAAGCCCTCGCCTTGGTCCATGACGTTGGCCATCCCCCGTTTGGACACGCCGGCGAAAAAGCGCTCGACATAGCCATGCGCAAGCATGGGTTTTTCTTTGACCACAATCTGCACGCGCTACGGATCGTTGAAGATTTCGAAATGCGCTACGCGGCATTTCGTGGACTCAATCTCACGTTCGAAGTGCGGGAAGGCATTATCAAGCATTCGCACGATTATTCTTCTGAGCAGTTTCCGGAACTCGCGGAGTATTTGCTCGACCAGCGCCCACCGCTGGAAGCCCAACTCATCGATGTGGCCGACGAAATCGCCTACAACACTGCTGACCTCGATGACGGATACGAAGCGCATCTGCTCTCGCTAAAAGAAATTCGGGAAGGCGTGCCCATCTTCGAAAAGTTCTATCGCGAAGTTGAAGCGACCTACCCCGATGCGATTGAAAAGCTGAAATTCAATGAGGCCCTGAAGAAAATGCTCAACCGCCTCGTCGGCGATTTAATTCGCAACACCGAAACGCAGATCAAACAGGCTGGAATCAAGGCTCTCGAAGATGTACGCGCATATCCCGATCGTTTGGTGACGTTGAGCGATGTAGTGGAGAAAGAACGAGCTCAGGCCAAAGAATTTCTCTACAGCACCATGTACAACAGCGCGACACTGGCCCCTGAAAAGATTGCCGCCGAGCGTGTGATCCGTGAACTGTTTGAATTCTGGATGGTCAAACCAGAAAACCTGCCGTCGAGTTATCGCGAAAAATCCAAACAGGATCCGCTGCCCAGGGTGGTGTGTGATTACATTGCCGGGATGACTGACAATTACATTTATGAGCAATATGAGAAATATTGCGCCAAGTGATCGATCCCTGCTTTTGTTTTGCTGAATAGGCGAAGGCCTTTTCGCCCTAAAACTCCAGAAAATCGCCTATTTGCGCAACTCTTGTCATCTACGCAGTTTTTATACCGGAATCCCCAAAATTACCCTCCGCGGCCAACTTGAGACCCCATCCCTGCGCCTAAGGGTCTAGAATGTCATTGGAAACGAAAGAGTTAGCTGGCCGCCAAGTTTGGCATTGCACCTGTAATACATGAGTACAGAGGCCAGCGTAACGGCATCTAAGATTTTGAAGATTTTTGGCCAGCGTCGCGTCAGCGTTGGCCGGCATGTCGAAAACGACTTGCTCTGATTTATCCCTGTAAAGGGGACGCGGTAAAAATCACGCATCACGCCACGCAAGGCGTGCATGGAGCGGAGCCGAAACGCTCCCCCACTCGGAGGAAGTCGAAATGAAGAATCGTTTATTGATAACGTCACTCGCCGCACTCGTCATCGCAGCCCCGGCATTCGCTCAAACCGCCGATCAGCCAGCGTCTCCGGCTGCCGCCACTTCCACCACCAACGCCACCGGCAAAGAGCCCCTCGCGCCGCAGACCCACGAAGGGTTCTGGGGCAAGGTGAATCCGTTTGCCCGCAAGAAGTATGTACAACGCCAGGTGCAGCCGATTCAGGACCGCGTCAACGAGCTCGATGAGCTGACCGCGTCCAACGGCAAGCAGATCAAAGATGTCGACTCGCGCGCTCAGGCTGGTATTCAGATGGCATCCACAAAAGCCAACGAAGCCGATCAGCACGCGATTGACGCCGGCAACAAGGCGCAGATGGCGCAGCAGACGGCCACTACCGCCAATACTCGACTGACCACCGTCGAGCAGGTTGTCGGAAACATCGATCAATACAAGGCTTCGATCCAGACGGAGATCCGTTTCCGCGCCGGTCAAAGCGCATTGAGCGAGAACGCCAAGAGCGCGCTCGACGAACTGGCAACTCCGCTGAAAGATCAGCGTGGTTACATTGTCGAAGTGCAGGGCTTCTCTTCCGGCCGTGGCCAGACAGCGATCGCCACTTCACAAAAGATGGCGGACTCAGTCGTTCGCTACCTCGTGCTGAACCATGACATTCCGGTTTACCGGATTTACGTGGTCGGCATGGGCAACGCTCCAGTTCCGACCGCTGACACCGATCCGAAAGCCAAGCGCACCAGCGGTGGACGCGTCGAAATCAGCCTGCTGAAGAACGACCTCGAAACGCTGGCCTCTTCTTCGACCGCTCCCGTGAGCGCCGATCAAGCCGCGCCCGCGAAATAAGTTAGGACTACGGGACACCCCGGAGCCCTCCCCCAGAAAAAGCCCCTTGCGCAAGCAAGGGGCTTTTTCGTTGTTGCGTCATGTGTGGCGCGGACACCTTCGTCCGTGCAGCGACGCGAAGCGAGCCCAGTCCGAAACAGCAAGAGTCACTCCAACATGGACAGGAGAACTGCGCCAGACCCAAGCTCCGGAGGAGCGCCCAGCTTAGCCCAAAACGAAGTCGTGGGTAGGCATGGACAATGACCACGCGCCCGAAGGCGCAACTACCAGCGCAACCGAGCAGAATGTAGGGGTCCTTCGACTCCGCAGCCGTTCACTTTGTGAACGTCCGCTGCGCTCAGGATGACAAAACTGTTGGGATTGAGTCAGATCGAAATGAACTAGCTGCTGGCATCACGGGTTCGCTATTCCGCCGAAGTATGATCGTGAACAATCTTCCATCCCTCAGGAAACTTACGAAACACCAGTGTAAAGATGCCGTGTGGCCTCTTGCCATCCGCCAGAGTCAGATCCCAAGCCCCACGCACAAATGCGGCATCTGTACCAAGCGCCTGAACATTCAAATCCGCAAAATCCAAATGTCCCATTTCCTTGCCTTCCCCTTGATATGTCTTGCGGTAGTGATCCATCGCAGCTTGCCAGCCTGAACTGACTTTCGCATCGGAGAAAAACGTCAGCTCCGGCGAATTCCAATAGCCGGACATGAAGCCTTCCAGATCGTGATGGTTCCAGGCGTCTTGTTGCTGATGCAGAACATGCTCGACCGCAGCCTTAATGTCACCGTCGGATTTCTGAGCGAAAGCGAGGATGGGAAGAAGCAGAATGATTAGTGCGATGCGCATGAGGAACCCTCCAGGCGCAACAGTTTCGCACGTTAGGCTAGGTGAAGTCTCAGATCTTGTCATTCCGAGAAGCGCAGCGCCGAGGAATCTCCCGGCGTGGGAACACAAATAATCGAATGGGGAACAAGAGGAACCGAATACGAGGAATGACAAGATGGAGAGTTTTATCGGAAGAAACTATGCGCGGCCCTTCTTCACGGCCGCCGCCAGTTTCCCGGCCTTCTCCCACGGACGCTTCGGCTTCTCCGCCGGAGCTTTATCGCGATCCACAACGCGGTCGTACTGATAAGACTCGCTCACGGTCCCGAGCGATTCGTTGTACAAGCTGGGGAGTCCCAAACCTTCTTTTAATTCTT
This sequence comes from Terriglobales bacterium, assembly GCA_036271275.1. Lineage (GTDB taxonomy): Bacteria > Acidobacteriota > Terriglobia > Terriglobales > Acidobacteriaceae > DATBAX01. The sequence goes on along the minus strand of DATBAX010000441.1, from coordinate 4,232 downwards.
CAGTAAATTGCTGTAGAGCTTTCAGATGATCGGCGCTGGCCGGAATTTCGTTCTTTGCCGTCTTCAGGAACTGCTGATACCCGCGATTGACCAGCTTCGAAATCTCACTGCCAATCAAATAGCCGGGATAAGCAAAAATCTTCACGCCATCGCCATCCTTCTGGATGGCGGCCGAGCAGCAATATTTCTTCAGGAACACGCGGCCCTGGGTGCCCGGCGCTTCAAGCAGATCGAATCCGTGCTCGCGCAGCCAGCTCAACGCTTCTTCGAAACTCCGTTGTTCCACCTTGGTTGCCATTTCGTGTCCAGTTCCCTTCGTCTTTCTTAGTTACTTAGATGCGAATCCGCGAAAAAGATGCACTTTCGCCAAACTCTCTAAATCCTGTCACCCTCTTTTATAATCGAACAAGCAGCGCCGTGCGCCGTTAATTGCCTAAAAAGAACAGTACTATAGTCACTGCGATTCAGCCGAACCATCATGTCTCACGATTCTCACAAAAACGCGGAAGTGCATTCTTCCCCTGCACATAGCGCGGAAGAAAATTCGTTGGGGATACGTAGTCTCGCACGTATCGGCAACACTCCGCTGCTGCGCCTCGAACGTATTACCCGCGATTTGCCAGGCGTGCAAATCCTGGGCAAAGCCGAATGGCTCAATCCCGGAGGCTCGGTCAAAGACCGTGCCGCTTCCAACATTGTCGCTCAGGGACGCGCCAGCGGAAAATTTGCGCCCGGCAAAATTCTGCTCGACTCCACCAGCGGTAACACCGGCATCGCCTACGCCATGATCGGCGCCGCCGAAGGTTTTCCGGTCACACTTTGCATGCCAGAAAATGTTTCCATCGAACGCAAACGCATCCTGCACGCTTACGGCGCGGAGATCATTTATACCGATCCCAACGATGGTTCCGACGGAGCAATTCGCATCGCCCGCGAGATTTTCACCCAGCATCCCAACAAATATTATTACGCCGACCAGTATTCGAACGATGCCAACTGGCAGGCACACTACCATGGCACGGCCAACGAAATCTGGCAACAAACAAAGGGACGTATCACCCACTTCGTTTCAATGATGGGCACCAGCGGAACTTTCGTCGGCACCACGCGACGCCTGAAAGAACTCAATCCGAAAATCCGCTGCATCTCGCTTCAGCCGGATTCGCCTTTTCATGGCATCGAAGGCGCGAAGCACATGGCCACCGCTATCGTCCCCAAAATTTACGATCCCAAACTCGCGGATGAAGATCTGGAGATTTCCACCGAAGAGTCGTACGCAATGGCCATAAAGCTAGCCCGCGAAGAAGGCCTGCTGGTGGGGATTTCAGCGGCAGCAGCGGTCGTAGGATGCCTGCAACTAGCCCGCAAGCTCAAGCCAGACGAGCCCGCCGTTTTCGTAACCATGCTATGCGACTCCGGCGACAAGTATTTGAGCGAAAGATTTTGGGAAGAAGGATAAGAGTTCAATTCACCACGGAGGCACAGAGACACGGAGAAAACCGAAGGCAGGTTAAAGCGACCGTGATCGGAAGCAGTTAAGTTAAGGAATTAGCAATTGGCTTTCTCCGTGCCTCTGTGCCTCCGTGGTGAAAGATTCTCATGCTAAAAATCAAATCCAACGAATACGAATCGCTAAGAAAGCACGGCGAAGAAACCTATCCTCACGAATGCTGCGGCGTTCTCCTCGGCCAGATTGAGGACGACGGCATTCGCACTGTCACGTCGGTCGCTCGTGCTGGGAACACGCGCACCGATTCGGCGCACAACCGCTACAACATCGATCCCAAGGATTTGATTCGCATCCAGCGGGAAGGCCGGGACCGCGGCGAAGACATCATTGGCTTCTACCACTCCCATCCGGACCACCCCGCGCAGTGGTCGTCCACCGACCTCGCCGAAGCCCACTGGTTCGGCTGCTCCTACGTCATCACCAGCGTCGAAAAAGGCAAAGCCGTCCTAACGAATTCCTTTGAATTGACCGGCAGTGACGAAAGCGACAAGAAGCTGCTTCTAGAGAACATCGCCGTTCAGTAGGGCGGACACTCCTGTCCTCCATGAGCCAAAACTCGCCTCGATTCCGTTTCTACTAGTAAGCCTGGAAACATAGTTCTTCCCAAAGCAGGCCAACCGGTGTGAAATGGGTCAACTCGCTTCGTCGCACCCTGTGCTTTTCCGCGACTGAAGCTTTTTAAAAGGGGCGTATGAAAATTCAAGCGGTCTTCGTGGTCCTTATCCTGTGCTCCATCCTTCCCGCGGAAAATCTGGAAAAGAACCAGAAAAAGGAACTGGAAGCCGAAGTCAAAGTCATGATTGCGGAAGCCCAAAGCCTGGAGAGAACCGGGCAGTTTGCCGAGGCACGGGCCAAGTATGCGGAGTCGCAGGCGCTGATCGAAATGAAAGATGTCACCGACGCCATCAAACATCTGGACGAAGACATTCAAAAGCGCGTGAAGACCTCATTGAACGACTCCCGCAAACTTTACGAGAAGCAAAAGTACAAAGAATCCGCCGCCTCTCTCGAAGAAGCTCTGAAATTGCAGGCTCTGCAACCGGTGCTGGCGTACGATCTGGCGCTCTGCTATCACCATCTCGATGAACGAGCCAAGGCCCTCGAATATCTGGGCAAAGCCAAATCGGGTACCGCCGACCCGAAGCAAAAACAGAAACTCGCGCAACTGGCCACGTTCTATACCACGGGAGAAAACGGAGCCACGCTGAACGATAACGACAGAAATCGAGTCACGAGGGTAAACCGTCTGACCGATAGCATCGGATTGGAAGCCTCGCTGGAAGACGAAGGTGGAGAAGAAACGGCGTTGGCCGACGATGACACGCCACTGCCGCAGCCGGTAGCGCAGGAGTCTCCCAAGTTAAGTGCTCCCTCGGGCCCACACAGCAGTACAAGTTCGCGTCATCGATCGAGCTTGTGCAATGCCCTGAGCGAACTCAAAGGCTCGTTGGCGACGAGTCCAGCGGGGACTTTCGATCTGGCGAATTGTGCGGAGAGCAATGGACGTCCCGCAGAAGCCTTGCACCTGCTGGAAAAATATCTGGAGATGTCGCCCAAAGCCCTCGATGCCGAGGAGGTGCACAATCGCATCGCAGACCTGAAAGCCCTGCTCACTTTGCCCGGTCAAAACGGAGTGGAAGTTCGCCATCTGTATGCCTTGGCCTACGGTTCGCTGGCCGAGCGTGAGTACGACCGCGCACTCGCGGACTTTATCAAAGCCGGCGAACTCGCTCCCGAATTCGCGCTCACGAAATGGAAGCTGGGACTCTTCTATGAAGCGATGGGCGATGTCGATGAAGCGCGAAAGAATTTCAATCGCTATGAGCAATTGATTTCGGATCAGGCTGCGAAAGACGAAGCCAATCTGCACCTCAGCACCCTCGAAGCCAAGCGCACCAAGTACGACGACGAAATGGACGAAGCTGAAGACATCGTCGCCGACCTATTCAATCGATCGATGAACCTGACTTTCAACGGTTCCGAAAAACGCAGCGCCATTCGGGCAAAACGCGCGCGCGTGAAAAAGAAGGAACAAAACAAAGCCCGCAATCGCATCGGCGGCTTCGCCGTTCCTTACGCCTACGCGCAACAACAATTGGGCCAGGCCAGCGAGCATCTGCAAATCGCTCTCGCGCTCTTTCCTCTCGGCGCGGAAGCCAACGAACTGATGGGCCTGGTTTTCCTGCAAGCCAACGACGGTCGCTCCGCCACCAGAAATTTCGACGTGGTCGCGAGCCAGGGCCTCCCGGTTCCCTTCTATGCCGAACTGCGCGGCCACAAACAAGATCAAGCCGTGAAGGTCGAGTTGAGCCGCGACCGCATCCGTTTAATTTATCTATCTTCGTACGACAAACGAGGAAATCCGGCGCCTCCCAGCAAGCCCGCTGGAGAAGATGGCCTCGGCGACATGATCATGGACCCATCGACTCCGCGTCAGGAAGGTTTCGATTCACTCGACATCACGTTGAGCGAAATCAAGAAAGTAGAAACCGACAAAGGGCTGCTCAAGTTAAAACTTGCGAAACAGGAAGTGACCCTGGCCCCTATTTACCTGCCAGCCTTTACTCCGATCGAAGGTCCTCCGGCGCGTCGCTTCGCCAACAACTACACCCGGCTCTTCGTGCGCTATCCAGGACTCGAGGATTCTAAGCTGGGCAACGAAGGCATGACTGGCGGCGAGAAATTCAAGATGGGCGCCAACCTCGCCAGCGCCAGCCTGGAC
>DATBAX010000440.1:0-11152 GCA_036271275.1 Terriglobales bacterium | reverse complement strand
TGTGTTCTGCTGGAGGCCAGATGCCCCGCGAGTTTCATTTCTACGTTTACATGGTGCAGAGTTCCTCTCGGCGGGCTCTTTACATCGGCATGACTAACAACCTCCACAAGCGGATCTTCCAACATAAGACTCATGCTTTTGAGGGCTTCACCGACGACTACAACGCAACCCGGCTTGTGTATTGGGAATGCTTTGAGGATGTAAGGAACGCTATCGACCGTGAGAAGAAGTTGAAAGGTTGGCGGCGAGCGAAGAACCTTTGGTTGATTGCACAGATGAATCCCAAGTGGAGAGATCTCGCTGCTGATTGGTACGAAACGCAGGGTCCCTCGACTGCGGCGCCTGTTCACTTCGTGAACCGGCGTCCTCGCTCGGGATGACAGAGTTTTTAAGTTTGCAAATGATAGTTAATGGCCGCTTCCCATCCCTGCATCTTTTGCTCGAACCACTTCCGGTCGTAAGTTTCGATTTTTTGGTTCCCCAGCGATGACAATCCGGTGTAGGTGTAACGAATGTGTGCGCTTGTTTGATCTTCCCCTTTCGCAGCAAGAACAATGCTGATCTGCGCAGTCATCATTCCGGGATGGACCCAGGAGAATGCGATGTGAAACCTTTCTGGATCGTAATCGGTCACCATCCATGTGGTTTCGCTGCCGTCGTCGTTCGGCGTCGTGAAGACGCATCCTTCTTCCGCGAACCCTGACTGCGAATAGATCAACCGATACTGCCATCCCGGCACCCATTCGGCCTCGCGCACTGGACACAGCAGAGGAAATACTTTCTTCGGCGGCGCGTCATTGGTCTGGGTATATTCGTGTGCAACTCGTTGGCCCTGAAATTTCGTCATTGATTAATTTCTCCCCAAAAGAAATGGCCAGATCGAATTTTTTCAATCTGGCCTGCGAATATTCTGACTTATTTTATCTGCGGCTATTGAGCTTGGATAACAGTCGCAAAATTTCCAGATATAGCCAGAGCGGGTGCCGCCACGTCCTTTCGGGACAATTCAATTATAGTTCGGCGATTTAACTATCTGTACAATTTGCGAGTGGCCATTTTGATTGATGCCGTTGAAACTCGCGTGCTGGGTTCGCTGATGGAAAAAGAGGCGACTACGCCGGATTATTATCCGCAGTCGTTGAATGCGCTGGTCAACGCCTGCAATCAGAAAAATAATCGCGATCCGGTGATGACGCTGGACGAACCTGCGGTGCGGCAAGCTTTGGAGTCTCTTCAAAGTAAGCGACTGGCGGGGCCGACCAGCAGTTCTGACAGCCGCGTCACCAAGTACGAGCATCGGGCGCAGGAGGTCTACAACTTTACTCGCGGCGAGAGTGCGATTCTGTGCGTTCTGTTGCTACGAGGTCCGCAAACGCCCGGCGAACTTCGCGGCCGCACCGAGCGCATTCATCGTTTTGAGCATCTTGATGAAGTGTTGTCGGCGATGCAGCGATTGATGCAGCGTGATCCGCCGCTGGCCCGGGTTCTTCCCAGGCAGCCGGGAACAAAAGAATCCCGGTACATGCATTTGTTGTCCGGAGATATTGCAGATGATGACCTTGGTGTGGCGCGGGCGCCCTCGCCCGTGACTGCCAATAGCGCGGCGGACGTTTCGCGGATCATACGACTGGAAGAAGAGGTGGTTGACCTCCGCAGAGAAGTAGCGGACCTAAAACAGCAGATGGAGAGTTTTCGGAAACAATTTGAATGAGAGTTGCAGCGTGAAAGAGCGGCGCTTGAACGCCGCGTAAATCGACTTCACGCACGAACGCGGCCCTGAAGGGCCGCTCTTTCACGTTACCGGAAGGGCCGCTTTTTTCACATCCGCCCAAAGGCCCGCTTCTTACATTTGCCCAAAGCACCCGGTGCGCACCAGGCCTTTACGAAACCGCTCTTCCACTGCTTCCCCAATTCACCGGTTCGACGCGTTCCACAAAGAACACCCACGAAAGAGTGCCCATCCCTGCGATTCCCGCCGTAATCACAAATGGCCAGAAAAACTGTCCGGTACGATCAATTACGAAACCAGTCAGTGCCGGCGCGATCACTCCCGCCAGATTTCCGAAGAAGTTTTGAAAGCCTGTCCAGCGCCCGACAGCCTGCGGGCCGGCCAGCGTCTGCGTGATTCCCCACATATTGGACGACGCGGCACCGAACGAAGCCGTCGCCAAAACCAGCAGCACAATCGAAATATCTGACTTGGCCACCACGCAGCCAACGAGAAACATCCCGGCGCACGCCATTCCCACGCCCATCACTGTCTTGCGTACTTTTGTTGGAGTGGCACCGGCAACAATCCAGCGATCGGAAGACCAGCCGCAAAGTATCGATGCGGCGGCCGCCGACAGATAAGAGACGCCGGCAACGCTTGCCATTTTATCCATTGAGAAATGCAGCTCACGGACTAAATAAAATGGCAGCCAGGTGATCAGGAAGTAGGACAAATAATTTACGCAGAACAATCCAACGCCGGTTCCCCAGGCGGAACGCAATTTCAAAATATCGAGAAGAGTCGGGCCTGCAACATCCGGCGACAGGTCCTGGGTTTCAGGTTTCTGGGTGCGGGGCATCCAGCGGAACCACGGTACGAGCCATAGCAGACTGCCGAGGCCCAGAACGACGAAGAACGATCGCCATCCGTAACGCGCCATCAGCATTCCGCCGAGGAACATGCCGAAGCCCGGGCCGCACGTATTTCCCGCGACGATGAGCGAATTGGCGAGGCCACGCTTCTCCTCGGGAAAATATTTTGTCAGGATTTTCGAATACGAAGGGTAAGCGACAGATTCACCGATCCCTAAAACCAGCCTCACGATCAGCAGTAACAGGAAGCCATGCATCAGGCCGGTCGCGGCGGTTGCCATCGACCACAGAAAAAATCCCGCGGCCATGACCCATCCGACGGCGAAGCGGTCGACGAGCCATCCGGAGATGAGCTGGAACGCAGCGTATGTCCAGAAAAAAGAGGAAAGCAAGATGCCCAGTTGCGATGCCGAGAGATGCAGCTCGTCTTTCAGCATGGGCGCGGCGATCGACAGGTTGCCACGGTCGATGTAGTTGATGAAGACGGAGACGACCAGGAGGGCGAGGATCCGCGCTTGCATGGCCGACAATTTATCGCGTGGCGAAGTTAGGTTGGCTGGCAAAGCCCGGCTATTCTCTGCGTCCGGGGAGATGAATGCAACTGGGAATTCAGGCAGCCAAGCAGGCGATGCCCCGATACGAATCTCGACTACCGTGTCCCCGGGTCACCCAGAAACGCAAGCGCTTCGACTCCCTGCTGGCACCATGTATCCTTATCCGGATACACTAACCGCATTCATTATTCCCAGGAGGAGTTCTATGTCCGACGCCGCACAGAGTGGTGCCGACTTCAAAAAAGAATTGCGAGCTGGCAGTCCGAAGATGGGATTGTTCGTGAACTCGCATAGTCCCACGGTCGCTGAACAGCTTGCCCACAGCGGCTATGACTGGTTGCTGGTCGATACGCAACACGGCCCCATGAATTACGAAAAACTTTCCGCCATGTTGTCGGGCGTGTCGAGTGGCGGCGCGAAATCCATGGTGCGAGTCGGTGGATACGACGATCGCCCCGGCATCCAGCAGGCTCTCGATCTCGGCGCGGACGGAGTTCTCGTCCCGTACATCAACACCGCCGACGAGGCGCGCCAGGCTGTAAGCTGCACGAAGTATCCCACGGCCGGCACGCGCTCAGTGTATTTCCCGCAGCGCAGCATGAACAAAGCTGGACTGCTTGGATACGCGGGCAACTTCAACAACAACGGCATTGTCGCGCTGCAAGTTGAAACGGCTTCGTGCATCGAGAATATTGTGGAGATTGCTTCGGTTCCCGGCGTCGACATTTTATTCCTCGGACAAAACGATCTCTGCATGTCGATGGGACTGTTTGAGAAGTACAAGTTCCCCGACATGTACACCTCTCCTGAACTTGGAGCGGCCACGCAAAAGCTGGTTGATAACGCGCGGAAGAATAATGTCATCCTCGGCGTGTTTCTGTTCGGCACCGCCCGCGTCGGCGAATTCCTCGAGAAGGGATTCACATTCATCAGCGTTGGCAACGATCTGCATCATGTGCTGACGCAGACCGGGGCTTATGTGAACGATTTGGAAGGCATCGCGAAAGCCAAGGGTAAGAGCTGGAGCCGGAGACCGACGGCGCTGTTTTAAAATTCGCTCTGGGTGCCCCATCCTTCCCGCGTTCTTTGCGGGAGGGTGGGGCTTTTTCATGGATGAATGACGGAGTGGGGGGAATAGCGTGCTTCGACTCCGCTCAGCATGACAGGGAACTTATCGATTTGTAGAACTTCCACAGCCCCAACCCTTCTGTCAACCCAAGCGCAGCATCATCGTTCGTGAAACGAATGATGATGCGGAGTCGAAGGACCGCTGCGTTCTTATCTGCTGATTCAGATTTGAAAGTGCCCAACTTTGAAAGTGTTGCGCCTGCAGTAGGGGTGCTTCGACTCCGAGTGAGCATGACAGAAGACTTATCGATTTAGCAGAGCTCCGCAGCACTTATACCCCTACTAACAATAGCTTTGACAGGCCCTGAACCCATCTTTAGACTTACAAGTATGGAAGTAAATGTTCGTCCAGAAACCGAGTCCCAGATTCAGGAACTCGCTGCCAAAACCGGGCGTGCTCCAGATGACATCATTGAGGACGCATTGGTTGGATATTTTCAAGAAGTGGCGCAGGTGCGCGAGTTGCTGGACAGCCGCTACGACGACATCAAGAGTGGCCGCGTGAAACCGATCGCGGCTAAAGATGCCTTGGCCGAGCTCCGGCGCGATAGCCTCAACGATCCCCGCCGCGCTAAACGTCCGTGAGCGAACCGGTCCTCCACCCGGAAGCAACCGCCGATATCAAAGACATTTGGAAATACATAGCCACTAAAAGTCTGGATGCCGCCGATCGTTTCAGGGAAGAAATTTTCAAAGTACTATATTCCATCGAGGCGTTTCCAAATCGCGGACACATTCGTCCAGACCTAACCACCAAGCCTCTGAGGTTTCACGTGGTGCGAGAATATCTCATCGCCTATGCGCCTGACGAGAAGCCTCTGGTAGTGATCGCCGTCCTTCACGGTCGACGTAATCCTCTTGTTATCTCGGCGATTCTTCGCGGGCGAGCATGAAGGAATCTCATCAGAGAAGATCAAAGAAAATACGACTACTTTTTGGGAGAGAGTTTCGCGGCCTTCGCTGCTCCCTGCAAGGCTCCACGGCGTCCAGGAGCATTCGCGAGCGCGGTCTCGAATTCTTTGGCTGCCGGACCTGGATAGTTCTGCTCAATGAGCAGGTCGCCTAGCTGTTCGCGGGCCGGAACAATTGGGCCGGGAGTTACGGGAAGTTTTTCGACGGCATCTTCTTCGTCGGCGGCCATCCGCATGGAAAGTAACGCCTCAGCCGGTTTACCCTTGGCTTGCACGAACCATGCCTGGACTTCGCGCGTCAGAACGTTTACCTGCGTGGCCCAGTAATCGTTGCCTGCGGTGCGAAGCTGATCTTCGAGCTTGCCTAATTGTTCGATGTCCCGGAAGGCATCTGCTGGGTGTCCACTTCGCGCGCGCCCTAGTCCACGGGCCCAGACTGCAATTGCAATCACCTGCGGCGGAGCGTCGGTTGGAGGCACGATGCTTGCCGCCTCCGCCCACTGACCGCGCTCGATCGCATAGCGGATCGGTATCGCTGTCGAGGCATATCCTATTTTGAAGTCTGGAGAGTTCAGTTTCGACATGCTTTTTACTTGCTGAACAATCTCGGCCGCATCGGCGTCGTGGCCACTTTGCAGGTAGGCGTAGACCAGATAGTCCATCGCATGCAGTTCTTCCCCGATATCGCGTTGCTGGTGAGCTGCGTTCCTCGCCGCCAGATTTGAGGCGATGGAATCTTCCCACAGGCCGAGCCGGGTAAAAATATGCGACGGCATGTGCAACGCATGCGGCGACGACGGAGCAATCTTCGAGTAGGCCCTTGCCGCAGTCAGGCCTCGGGGCGCGAGCTCCGCGTTATCGTAAGCGTGAATCAGGTAATGGGCTATTCCCGGATGCTGCGGATAGGCCTGATAAAGCGGTTCCAGCAAATCGGCTGCCTGCTTCTGTTTCGCATGAGTCTTATCTACCGGAGACATGTTGGCGAGAAGCGCCAGCGCATAAAAAACTTGCGCTTCGACATCTTTCGGGTTCTGTGCCGCCAACTCGCCCATTGCGCGTTCGTAGTTCGCCGCCCGCGTGCGATAGGGGATAGTCGCGGCGTCCTTGTATACCAAACTCAAGGCATGGATAAACTGGCGCTCACGTTCGGAGCCTCCACCGATCTGCTGCGCACTCTGGATTTCCTGGAAGGCTGCAGCCGTGTCCGGACGAAGAGGCGGGTCCCAAAGCTGGTGAAAATGCGTGATTGCGATGCCCCAATGAGCCATCGCACAGTGAGAATCCTGTTCGGCTACGTCCCGAAACGCGTTTTCGGCGGCGGTGTAAGCGAACGAGTGAAGCAGCGCAACTCCGCGGTCGAATCGCTGCTGGACCGCAGGTTCACAAGAAATGGGAAACGATACCTGGCCCAGCGTTTCAGGAGCATTGTGATCGTGTGTTTCCTGGGCCGGCAACGACGAAGGAAGGATGACTGCAAGAACGAGGAAAATTCGCCATAGATAAATCGTCTCTAACCTTCTCGGCATGGGATCGCTTTCTCGTGTCTGAAGTTTACATTGAGATCCTGTGGGGACAACGGGCTGTCGGCTATCAGCTATCAGCTTCTAGCTAGTTCAACCGCCCAAGCTTGAGACGGTTTAGCTGCAAGCTGACGGCTGATAGCTGACAGCCGCCCCCAGTTATCCACATGCAAAATATGTTCATTTGTCACTGACAATGCCGAGAAAGAACGTCGATCCTCTCTCAAATGGGTGTACAATCACCGCACCTTGCATTCCTAACAAAACGACGCTCCCGGACAAGCCAAGCTGAATTCCCACGCTGTCACGCCTTGTCATGGTCCTCGTGCGGTGCTGTAAGTACGCAGAAGAGACTTGAAAAGGGGCGGTCATGAAAATCCTTCTCTACAATCCCGATAACGGTGTAACTCGCAATTTCATGCCGCATTTGTGGATGTTCCTGCTGCAATCGCTGACGCCCCCGGGCCATGAAATCGTGTTGATCGACGGCAACGCCCAGCCCATGGACGAGGCCGGCATCGCGCAGTACGTCATCGAGAACAAAGTCGACCTGGTGGGCATCGGCGCCATGACGCGCATGATCGCCAAGGCTTATCGAATGGCGGACGCCGTCCGCGCGGTTGGAGTCAAGGTCGTCATGGGCGGACCTCACGTCACCGAACTCGCCGACGAAGCGCTCGGCCGCGATGGCGGGCCGCAACACGCTGACGCTGTCGCTCTCGGTGAAGCCGACGAAACCTGGCCGCAAATTGTGAACGATGCGGAGCGCGGCGAACTCAAAGCCATTTACGCTCCCGTCGACGCGACCGGCAAGGACAAGAAGCCTTCGCTCAAGGAATATCCCGTCATTCCGTGGAACTCGATCGATCTTGCTCAATTCAATCTCGTCCCCAAGGCGTTCACCCCTCTGCTTAATCGAGTCGGCGAAGGCTGGGGATCGTTTCGAATTATTCCCGTTGAATCGGGACGCGGCTGTCCCTACGGCTGCGAGTTCTGCACTGTGACTGGATTTTTCGGCGATTCCATCCGCTTCCGTACCAACGAAAGCGTAGTCAACGAACTTCTGTTGTTGAAAGCGCGAGCTCGCAAAGAGAAAGGCCAGATCGCGGTCTTCTTTATCGACGACAATTTTGCCATCAACATCAAACGCACAAAATCTTTGCTGCGAGACATCATTGCCGCCAAAGCCCAGGTCCATTGGGTCGCACAAATCAGCGCGAATCTTTTGCGCGACGAAGAATTAGTTGACTTGATCGCAGCGTCCGGCGGTAAATGGGTCTTCATCGGAATGGAGTCGATCGATCCGGCGAATTTGAAAGACGTTAATAAAGGATTCAACAAACCCGGCGAATATGCCGTCGTTCTCGACCGCTTGGCGCGTCGCAACGTCTACGCAATCACGTCTTTCATCTTTGGCATGGACAACGACACCGTCGGCGTCGCCGAACGAACTTTGGCGCAAGTCCGCACCTGGCCGCCGGGACTTCCTATCTTCGGTCTGCTCACTCCACTGCCCGCAACCCCGCTCTACAAGCGGCTGGAGGCGGCAGGGCGTCTTACCCGGGTCAAGCATTGGCAGGAATTCATTCCCTTCGCCATGGCCCATACTCCGCTGAAAATGTCGATCGACGAAGCTCACGCCGAAGTGAAGTACGGCTGGGCACAGGCTTATAGCGCGGAAGCATTGGCAAAAGCTGTCGATTCGCTGGACCACGAGCGCCTGGGATATCGTGTCAATATTTTCATCGCCCGTCTTTGTTTCCGTGGAATTTATTTCCCCATGATGGGCAAGCTGGCTTGGCCGAAAGTGATCCTTGAAAATCGTCGGACGATTTTCAAGCTGGTAAAGGAAGCTATTTTCGGACGCGGCGCCAGACCGAAGAGCACGGATGCCATCGCGCCTGTCCCAGACCACGCTTCCACCCTGTAAGTATCACAACTCCTTGGGGACGGCCGCTTGGCTGTCCCGTCGAGCAACGCACGGAACTGACGACAGTCTGTTGCCGTTGCAAAAGTTCGGTGAGATCATGTCTTCATCACGAGGACGGCCTCATGACTCCACCTTCGACAACACCCTCCGCCCATAAATCCACTGCCCTCGCGGCAATTCTCTGGGGTGGCTTCATCGCTGGCATTCTCGATCTGACAGCGGCGTTTATTACGTGGGGGTTAAAGGGAATCAATCCGATCAGGATTGCCCAGTCGATCGCTAGCGGCCTCCTTGGAAAAGATGCTTTTCAAGGCGGATTGGGGACTGCGGCACTCGGCGTTGTATTGCACTTTTTTATTGCGTGTTCGGCTGCCGCCACATTCTACGGCCTCAGTCGCGGACTCACTTTTCTTACGGAACACCCCGTTCAGTGGGGGCTGATTTACGGTATCGCGGTTTATATGGTGATGTATTGGATTGTCACGCCGCTTTCGGCTGTCCCGAAAAGCACACACCCGCCGTCACTCACTTCGATTGCAATTGCCGTACTGACCCACATGTTCTGCGTCGGCCTGCCGATCGCGCTAAGCGTAGCGCGGGCACCCTCGCCCGCGTGACGTGAATCTGCTCGTCGATGCAAAGCTACTTCGTTGCGAATTCTGGCGGCAGCGGATTGTCCGGTCCTTCCTGGTCCCACAAAATGCTTAGCACCCACCAACGCTTGCCGTCATTGAGTAATTGAAAACTGTTGATCCCGCACTGGAATGGCTTCTCGCCGGGAGCGTGTCGTGATTCGTAGCTGCTGAAAGCCTGCGCCTCGCGACCATAAATCGAAATTTTCGTGACGATGGGATTTTCGAAGAACGCTTCGTCTTTCACGACTTTTCCGACGATGGTCACGAAATCATCCACCGTCAGCAACCGTACGATCGCGCTGCCGTCCGCCGCTTCCGCAGCTTTAGTCAATCGTGCCTGCGGCACAAACAACGAACGAAAGCGATTCCAGTCCCGATCTCCGGCAGGCCCAGAAATCACGTCGTAGACGGTGTGAATGAGCGCATCCGGGGACTTCACGTCATCAGCTCTGGGAGCAGGTACCTGAGAAGACAGGTCCGGCGTCGCCGGCGCGGGCGGTGTTGAATTCTGACCAACAGCCGAGGCCGCGAGTAGTACGAAAACAAGAATACTTTTCACAATCCCTCCATTATTCCCAGCGCATGAATCGGGGTGGCTAGAAGCTAGGAGCTAGAAGCTAGAAGCCTTTTAATTCCCACTCACCAGCGGCAACTCAACAAAACTCGCCTCGCCCGGCGCGTGATAAATCCGTTGCGTCGCTTTGCGATAATCGCCGGGCTTGGCCCAGAAAATATTCGGCACAAACGTCTGCGGATTGCGGTCGTATAGAGGGAACCAGCTCGACTGAATTTGCACCATGATGCGATGCCCAGGCAGAAAAACATGGTTCGCCGTAGGCAATGCAAATTTGTAGAGCAGAGGTTTATCGGCTGTGATCGCTTTCGGTGTTTCAAAACTCTCGCGATATCTTCCGCGAAGAATGTCCGCGGAAATCATCAGTTGATATCCGCCCATCTCGGCTTGGCCCGTAAATTCATCGGGATAAACGTCGATGACTTTCACCACCCAATCTGAATCCGTGCCGCTGGTCGAAGCGACCAGATTCGCGATCGGCTGTCCACTGATTTTCATCGGCGCAGTCAAAACATTCGAAGTGAAGGCCAGCACATCGGGACGCCCCGACTCTTCCCGCTGATCGTCGACCAGCCAGTCCGCCCATGTGTAGCCCGTTCCGTAGCCAGTCGGCTGAATGGGCCGCGCGCGGAATGGAACAGGCTTTGCGGGATCGGAAACATATTCCTCGAATCCAGAGTCACCGGATTTCGGAGTTCCAAGATCGAGCTTCATGCCGCCACTCAAATAAAGCGGCGTCGGCTTGATACCGCATCCGTTCGCACATCCTGAAGGCCACGACGAAAGCTTTTCCCAGGTATTGGTTCCAGTTTCGTACGCGCTCACCGGCGGAACATCGGATTTGGGCGCGTCATCTTTCAAATAATGAGCAAGAAACGGACCAAGAATATTCTTCCGAAAATATAGCCCGGTGTCTGTGCCAAATTTTAGAACGCCGAGCGAACTGCAATCGCCAATCTCCTGGCCATGATGCCATGGACCAATCGCGAGAAATACTTTGTCATTATTAGTGTCCTTCGGTTTGATGGCCTTATAGACAGCGATCGCTCCGTAAATATCTTCGGCATCCCAAAGACTGTCAACCAGCAAGACTGGAACTTTCAGGGGCTGGGCCGCCAGAATTTTGTCCATGGCCTGACCCTGCCAAAACGCGTCGTAATTGGGATGATCAAGAATTTTCTTCCAGAAGCCCATCTGCTCAAGCCCGCGCCGGTGGCCGAGTTCGCCCGCCGACCCTGCGGCCATGAACATGTCGTAGTCATCGTAATTACTCGACCACCACTTCACATCGTTCGCACGCGTCCCCACCTGCTCATA
>DATBAX010000439.1:0-21847 GCA_036271275.1 Terriglobales bacterium | reverse complement strand
TAGATCACCAAAGCCCGCTTCCAGAAGGCTTACGTCATCTTCTCCTTCTACAAAAATCGTCGCCTTGTAAAGCAATCCTTCGCTTTCAGAAGTTCCCAATCTGTGTAAAGCATCTGAAATCTCTTGTTCGTCCTTGTAGCGTACCTTGCTTAAGACTCGTTCAGAGACGAGGTGGTACAGCGAACATTCATCTTTATCGAATGCCCCAGCGAGGATTTCTGGCGAATGCGAACAAATAATAGCCTGAAGATTTTTGCGAACAACATAATTATCGACCAAAAACGCAAGAAGATCCTTACAAACTGCCGGATTTAAGTGCAACTCGGGCTCGTCAAGCAAAATGATTCCACCGTCAACAACCGATCTGCCAATAAGCAAAAACGTTAGAAGTAAGCCTTTTTCTCCGCTGCTCATTCCGTCGATATTGAATATCCTATTCGTCTCAGTATCTTGAACTCGGATAGATAGCATTCCATATCGATTTACACCTACATCGATCAATTTCCTCCCCTTCAAGATTCCGCCAAAAATACGTTGGAACTCTTTCCCGAGTTCCTCCCGTTCAACCGTGCCGCTTACCTGTGCGTTGAAAATGGTGTTTTTCAACCGTTGATATTTGAGTTGTGGTTGCGCGACATGGGATTCAACCTGCTGCGCAGCGTCGGCGCTGCCAAGCTGCACCGGAGGTTCGCCAGAGGGTAATGCACGGTCTGCGGGAAAGTAACTAAAGAGTGTTTGGTTTGGACTACATTGACTGTCCAGGAATGAAAAAAATGCAGCGCCAAGCGGATCAGAACTATTAACTCTTCCCGAAACCGGATCGATTGATAAATCGAGACGGCACTCCTGGGTGCCTGCACCGACTTCCTCTAGCTTTCGTCGAATCTGCTCCTCGGAAGTTTTCAGCATTAATTTGCCAGCATCGGAAGACAGAAATGCAATGTTGAAAGTCGAATTCTGAGGATTTTGTCCATTCGATTTCAAAACAAGATCTGTCGCTATGCGTGGCACGCCTTGTTCGAGCGTATTAAACTCGGTGCCGACGAATCTGTAACGACAACGAATCTCAATCGGTCGCGTGACATCGCGCGCAATAGCCTCAACGATCAAAGTCTGCGGATTGTGGGGTGCAATAGCACCGAGAGCTATCAAAGATTGAGAGGTCTCAGTCTGAGTCCGAGCCGCCACGAAGGCTTTCAAAAGTCGGATGGCTTCCAAAAGAGTTGTCTTGCCAATTGCATTAGGTCCGACAATTACGCTGACCGGACTCTCGAAGTCGACATCGATTTCTTCTAGGGCACGAAAATTCTTGACGTGAAGAGATTTGAGATGCATTCAAGAGTCGCCTTCTATTACGAAGACCTACGCTAAGAGATTCACGGATTTTACCATTTCCCCCGCGCACGCACGCGTTCCGCCCCGCCACATCGCACGGTCCCAGACTGTCCGGCAGGGGGTGCACTTTCAAAAGCCCTTATCTCCTAACCCCTCATCTGGTTAACCCGACCGCAGTATGCCATTAAACTGGCTTCCCCGATTTTGGATGCGTTAGAAAACCACTTCCAAATCTATCTTCTTCGATCCCCGCAAACATTGGTTCGTCGCGCAGAGACTTGGAGCGTGTGAAAAGGGTAGATTGCTAACCAGCTTCCGGCTGAGATCCGGCTCAATTTGGCTTGGAAGCCTGCCTACTCGCCGCCTGTATTCTTGGTGAAATTGCGATGTTACGCCAACAGACAATTTGGTCTAGCCTAAGGTACAATTACTTCGCTCAACCGGAGCGTCTGTCATGGCAGCTTCCAGCGCGACTACGACGGCAGCGAAGGGGCGAACGACTAATTTCGCGCTTAAAGCCTTCGGCTCGGCTGCAATTCTGAGCGTCGCAGCGGTTTTTGTTTTCAACTACGTATTTCCTCTTTACCTCCATTACAACGAAGCAACGTATAACGATGCCGCCCCAAATCATTGGGCATTGCGCGGGTGGTTGCTAATGCACATCACAGGGGGTACCGTGGCGCTGCTGCTTGGCCCGTGGCAGTTCTGGACAGGATTTCGACAGCGCTATACCCGATTGCATAGATTTATGGGAAGGTTGTTTCTGGGCGGCGTCGCCATCGGCTCGGTGGGCGCATATCGCATGGCGATAGGGACTGCACTTGGCTGGGCTTTTGGTTTTGCGCTTCTGGTGATGGCAACGGCTTGGTTTACTTCCGCAGCGATGGCTTTTTACGCGATTGTGAGGAAGCGCGTACAAATTCACAAAGAGTGGATGGTGCGAACTTATGTTGTTACCTTCGCATTCGTTACGATTCGTGTGCTGAACGACTACTATCCTGGCGACCGCCTGCAGCCTGCGAGCGACCGCGCAGTGACCTGTGCTTGGGCATCGTGGGTGCTTCCGCTCTTATTCGCGGAACTGATCTTACAATTGCGTCGCATGCGCTCGTCCGTTTCTTCGGTCTAAAAGCTGCGGTCAGATCGCTCACCTTTTTTCCCCCTCCTTGTCACTGACGACGACTAAACGTTTTCATCCTCGCCCTGCGGTACGCCGAATCACGCGCCCGATAATCGACTCCTCACCCTCCAAGAAACTCTGGGCCTGCTCGAAAGAGGGATCGAAACGGTTTAGCGCATTCGCCCAGCGCATTACCCTCGCCATTTTTTCCTCGAAATTCACTCGGCCCATGGGTCTGGTTTGACCACATCGCCGCCAGACTTGTAGTGCTCGAAACCAAACAGACAGTTCTTGTCGGAAGAGTGGAGTGAGGAGTCCGTCTCTTTGTAGGCAGCGAAGTTGATGCCCTCGACAATCGCTAGCCGAGCTTCTTCCAACGTCACACGGCAATGATAGTTGACGAAATCAGGCAATCACCATCGATCACGCGAACCGGCATTGTCAATTGGTCCAATTACTCCACTCTTTCTCGCGTGCCGTTGAAACTCAACGGCTCTTCAGGTAGCATCTGATCTGTCATTATCGGTGACACTTTCACACCCCCCCTGGCACTTTTACCTGTGACATCTCTTGTGAAAACAGGAGGACATTGGTGTCAGATAAATTAGCGATAGCCGCAGAGATCGCAGCCTGGCTAAACTCCAAATCAAAGCCGTAAAGGATGCCACCTTCGTTGGCTGGGATGTAGTGGAATCCGCTGGGTATGATGATCGTCGGAGAAGGCTTAGGGCGTTGCATGCTGAATTAGAAACAATCGCGAGCTGCGACAATTAGTCCTTTGGATGGGTAGCTTCGATAGGCGCTTCAACCTTGACTTCAACCACAGCACCCACTTTAAGCGCTACATCTTCGCCCTTGTCACTCTGTAACTTGTTTTCGATTCGAATTTCACGATAGAGCTCTTCGCCACCGTCAACGGCAATCTGCGCCTTGTCCGGCTCGCCATCGTATGGACTCTTAATCACGCGTTCGACGGTTCCGGGCAGGGTAACAATCGCCGTCTCAGATTTGCTCATAGAACTCCTTGGGCTCGCATCTTTCTAACAGTGTTAGAACTGTTTCGGTCATTTCGCGCTCGGCACGATTTCCTGTTTTCCAACTTAACTCGCCCTTTGCCGTTGCTGATCTAACCAGTATCGATTTTCTTTTTCCAAAGACCGCAACGTATTCAGAGCATCGTGAATTGCTTTATGTTCAATGTCGTGCGATCCGCGAAGATTTCTTAATTCTTCAATGCGGTCAAACATCGCATTGCGGGCACTGCAGAGCTGATCGCCCATACGATGTTGATCCAATTCGAGGAGCACCCGATGATAGGCGACAATCCATTCTTCGGCGGTATGCTGGGCTATTTTAGGTAACTTTTTTCGCGTCCCTCGATTCGTCACATGCCGTTCTTCTTTCATTTCCGAAACCACGTTCCTGGCACCGCCGGTACTTCTCATACATCCTCCCCAAGGGCAAAGTTATTTCCCGAAATTAGCGAACTCTTCCCGCGTGCAAACTCTTCAGAAATCTAAGGGACGAACGAGCATCCATCATTGCCTCTATTTCCGGCCGTGAATCGTTGCTCTCTTCGAGTTGCTGCAGCCGCGAATCGATCGCATGCTCTGCCCGTGTGACCTTTTCGAGCAAAATGACGGCATTTAATTCGAACAACGCTTCCTGATAGGCTGACTGCCACATGGGAAACTTCAATTTCTTCTCGATTTCCGTCTCCGATACAACCGTTCCATTTGTTTTCATTGAGGTGTCTTCGGGGCGAGGGTGAAATCGTTGTTCCTATCGCAGTTGGGACAAACAGGAAGCAGAATGTTCCAATCGCCTTCCCGCTCCCATAAAAAGCACGCAAGCGCAACAAACTGGAAGGCAAATCCGCAATGCAGGCAATTCTCCAGTTTGGGTTTTTCGGCGAGTGTATCCAAAAGCAAGCTGACAGCCGAAGTATGGTTTGGAACGGGGGAAAACGACATAGAACTACTTCCTTCTGTTTGTCAGCCGAAGCAGACTGGTTAGACAGCCTGCTTGTAGCTCGACGTTACCGCCCTTTCGGGCACACGCAGTAAAATGATCTCCCGAATGCCACGAGTCGTGGCTGCCTGCTTCGCCTCGCCAGGCGTCGAACCGGCGCCGGCTACGATCTTCTGATCGATGGAGATTGCGAGCCAAGTACCCGAGGGCTCTTCGCGAATAATTTGGCCTAAAGTTTTTTGGAAGTTCACTATTAGAGATGCTAGGCGGGAGGTTAGGCAGCGTCTGTACGGTATAGCACTTAGCGAATCTCCGAGCGCCACTTATTTAATTGATTTTGGATCGCCGCATAACACTCGCAGCTTGCTTGCTCTAGGCCGCTTCTATCGGAAATCGATACTCGGCCACGTTTGTACTCAATCAAGCCAGCCCGTTGCAAGATACTGGCAGCTACCGATACTCCCGAACGGCGGGTTCCCAACATCTGGGCGAGAAAATCCTGTGTGAGCGGTAGCGGGTTTTGATCAATCCGGTCTTGGCTCATCAGCAGCCATCGCGCCAATCGCTCATCGATCACATGCAACCGATTACAAGCCGCGATCTGCGTCAATTCCATTGCGGCTTCTTGCGCATAGCGAAACAAAAGGACCGAAAGCTGCGGACATTCGCGAAGTGCATTGAGCATGTCCGCAGCAGCGATCCGATAGGCATTGCCCTGCCCTTGGGTTACGCATTCGGTACCGCTGCTCTTGAAACCTGCAACTAATGGCAGACCGACGAAGCCTTCGCGGCCCGCCAGACCAACCTCGACACACTTGCCGTCTTGCATAGGATTCAGAATAGAAATCATTGCCGTGTTGGGAAAATAGCAAAACTCGATCTGTTCGGCAGCACTCTGAACTACCTGATACAGCTTCAAATCGACCAGTGTCAATTTGGAGAATATCAAGTTGCATTCCTTGCGGGAAAGGCCCAGCAGAATTCGATTCTTGAGATCGGTCGCACTCCCGTCAACACCGGCGGACCGTTTGAAAGATTTAGACGTAGGACGAGCAGAGGAACTCTTGGCCACGGAAAGACTCCTGGAGAATGCGAATCATCAGATTTCGCAAAGGAGCCGTCTCCAGAGATGGGGTACGGCGGCAATCTTGCTAGAAAAGACTATTCGAGAATACCACTTAACGCGCCCGTTAATCGAAATAACAAGGATTCTGAAGAGGGTTTGGGTACGGATCTTCCAGTGCTGAAGGAACTATTGCAAGCAACGAGGAAATTGAAATACCCGATTACTACGGGTGGCATCTTATGCTGGGACGTAAGACTAGCCAGAATATTAGGGGACTCGGGATGCGTCGCGGTCAGGTGGAAAAATAAAAGAGAGGGCCAGGGCCATCAGGAAATAGAACGAGCGTATCAGTGTGATCTTCATTTTCTTTACATCAGTGGAGCCTGTGGCGTTGAGCCACTTGGTGCGCCGGGAATGATGTCACCCAACAAGCGTTTGATGTAGCACATTTCGTGGATTAGCTTGCCGTTCTCAGAGTATCGTTCGACGGCTAGGTCTAGCGGCTGATCGCAGATGGAACAATTCGTTGCGTGCCCATTACTCATGGTTGTCCCCTATGCGAAGCAATCGTATTTCGATTGGAAATCACCGGCACTTAACGGTTTTTTTCTCGTAACCTTGGCGGCGTAACACGGCTGATGAATTGGGTTACCTTTTTCGTCGATATACTTCGGGCTTTCCGGTTCAATTGGGCGGTTGCAGATGACACAGAAGGGCGGTTGAAAGAGGGTCATATTACGCCTCGATACGGCGGAGGATTTAACGGAATCGTTATAACATTTGCGTTTACCGAAAATCAAGAGGGCTTAAAACGGGGCACAACCTTCCCGGTTTGCAGCCCGCAATCCGCCCTCGTGTCCTATTCCATCGGACGGAATGCTTTAGAAAGGCGCATTTGGATTCGGAGTTGCTCAAAATACGGAATGATCATGGAGTTGGAGAAGCGGTGACTGCCGAGTCTTATCGCAACACCCTTGGCAATGCGGTCCGGTTTACGCATTGTTCCTTTCCTGCATGCCCGCACTGCGAGCAATAACAGATCCCAAAGGCCAGTATTCTTACGCGGGGCATGGTGGCACCACACACACAGGAGATCGAGCTACCAGGATAGTCCCCCGCTTGAAAGACAATGGAAATGGTCCGATTGCCGACTGGGAACCGCTGGTACAAGCTCCCAAACGGTAAAATCTTCTTCGGCTCTAGTGCTGAATATCTCTCTTCTTTTTCGGTTCAGCCTCTCGTACCCACTTCATAATGACTTTCTTCTGAGGCTGGCTCATACGTTGTGCGAGATTGTGCAGGAACTTCCCGAGGCCCTTACGCTGCGGTTCCTGAATCTTATTGATCTCCTCGAACATGGCGCGGATATGATCGATCTACTCGTCCGGATTCGGGGTCTTGGTGTCCATCTTCATACCTTTTTGATGGCGATACCCTTCGGCACGTTTCCTCCGATCTATTTTTAAGGAGGATCTCAAATACGCAGACAAGGCTATCGGGATGTGTAATCGTCAGGCCATGAAAATTCGCCTATCGTTTCGGTTGATCGTCATAAAACGATGCTCTTCCTGTGGTGCCAAAGCGGACGAAAAATGCTCGTTGAACAACGGGCTAGATCGAACCTATAAACATGCGGTACGTCCTTCGCTTGCTGAAATTAAACTGGCGAAATGTAGTTCCTGCTTAAGCGCAATTTCAATTGAGGAAAAAGTAGTAAGTGATTGGAGGCTCTACCGTTGTTTCGCGCCGCCGCAGAGAGTGTGAGCAGTCCACACCGAGACGCCGAATTTTGATGCAAGGATTCTGTAGGGCAATTTCTCTCGAACCCTTTCCCGCCGGAGTTGGACAATTTCTTTGCTTGTGAGTGTTCGTAGCGCGGGTCTTCCCAGCACCACCCCATTCTTACGAGCATTATCCAATCCTGCTTTCACCCGTTCCGCGATCAGCGATCTTTCAAATTGTGCCACCGCCCCAATCATCTGAAACAGCATCTCCCCTGCTGGCAGGGACGTGTCCACTGCTTCTGTTACCGACACGAAATCAATCCCGAGGGCGCGAAAGTTTTCGAGGGCAGAAATCAGAGTTTTCAGCGATCGTGCGAAACGATCAAATTTCCAGACGATTACGACATCGATTGATCGTCTCCTACAATCTTTCATCAACTCGTCTAACGCAGGTCGGCTTGATTTGGCTCCCGGAAAACCCTTGTCGCGATAGATCTTGGAAAGCTCCCAACCACGACGGTTTACATATTCCCGCAGAGAGCGTTCTTGCATCTCGGTATTTTGCTCGCCCGTACTGACCCTGGCGTAAACTGCTGCACGTTTTGGCTTCATCCGAAATCCCTCCAGCTATGCTGGCGGCATATTCGAGATGCTTAATGTCGAAACGTCAAGTCTGGATGTCCTACGGGCGGTTGGAAGATTCTGACGCAGCAAGTGTGGTGATTCCACATTATCGCGGCTTGCCAATTTTCGATTGCGTCTCCGGATTCGGAGTTGGTGCATCCCGTCCACGGGAATATCATCCGAGCGAGTTTGCTAAAACGCTGTTCCGTCCGGCTCGCATCGTGGATCATCATAAGGCGGCATTCCCGTTCGTATGGAATATCGTCGGGCGCGGCAAAATCCGGTGATTCGTTTTCGGAATGGTCGGCAACCTCGATAAACGTGCTATCGCGCTATTAGGCGAGCCCGTGCTTAGGTTTTCGAAGGTTGAATGGGGGCTAGGTTGTCCGCACGAAAATCGACACGTTCTGCGCCAATCTCACGCAATTCTGATGTAACTACCTGAGAACGAAGACCATGGCTAGGTTTCGGGCCGAAGCGCAAATCAAACTAGCGCTTTCCCGAGGTCGGTCCCGATGGATAAACGTGCTGTGGCGAAGGTTGGCTGGTCCGTGCTTGAGTGTTCCAAGATCGGGTAGAGGTAAGGTGAGCCAGTCTGGATACCACTACGCGTCGGCACTTGTCGCACAATCCAGTGTAATTTTTTGACTACGGCGTGAAGAGAGCGGCGGCAGTCTATTTGCGATGTCCGCCGCCGCCCTCGTTGCTATCTCGCCTTGTCTGTCGTCTGCGGAAGATCGGATGTTACTTGGTGCCTATTTCCGATTTGAAGGCCGGCTTTCCTTCCCTTCTTGCGAGAGTTATCTCCGTTCGTCTCCGACTCGGACTTGATCGGAAACTCAGCTTTGGGAGTGTCGGCAGTTGTAATACTGAATCTGACCGACTCAGGGAAACTCTTCCGTTTCGGGAAAAAAGATTTTGGCACATATTGCGTCCGCAATTCTTCGTTTCCGTAAACCGTCATCTGCTGAGTTGTTTTTTTTAGCATTAAAATACCGTCGTAAATTTCCATGGATTTTTCCTTTCGGCTGGGTTTTTAAACTACGCTGCTTTGATCGAATCTGGAATTCGTGGGACCATCGGCCTTGCAAAATTCGCAGAATTCGATCGCAATTACAGCCTATGCAGAGAGAAACCGAATTTCGAGGAAAGGAAAAATTTCTTTTCGTCGGCTGCGATTCCTTCATTGTCGACCAAGACAACAAGGGGACCGGCAACGAGCGCTGGTAGAGAAAAACTAGCGTTTGGGATTTTTCTTGAGCAGACGGCTCCACTTTCGCTTTAGCCTATTTGCTAGATATTCAACATCGGGGTAGTCCATGTAAGGAACTTCTCCGCGGGCGTCAAAATTGATCACATTCTTACTAATCGTATTGGAGTCGAGTTTCTTCCCGCAACGAAAAGCCTTAACGATCAATGCGATCTCGGGATAATGTGGTTTGCCCGTTGCCGCTTTGACAAACTTTGCAGCGGCCACGAGGAAGACAGCTTGTGAACCACGCGGCGTGAGGGCCGTCTTCGACTCACGCCAATAGTCCAGTAGCAATCCCGAAATCCTCGTCACTTCGTCGAAACACGATTGCGAAACCGAAATCTCAAGAGATCTTAGTTCAGCTAAATCGTTTGCCAGACGTCCACTGAGGTTTCGGGCCCTTCTGCCATATGGAATTTCTTCTTTAATCGGACCCATTGGACTTTGGCAGTACGCTTCCAAGAGTCTCAAAATTTCCAAGGGATCGGCGCCTTTCCAGAATAATTTCGCAAGAGCTTTTTGGCCTGTATCGCTTGAAAGGACAGATCGGCTGTGCTCCTTCTCCCATAGTTTGATCTCGCGAACTGCCTCGTCGGGCAAATCGCGCTCATTCGCCGCCAAATATTTATCTTTTCTCATAACAAATGAAGGAAACAAAAATATCACAATTAAATCCTTGGTTTCCTCGACCACTGGTTTCAACGTGCCCTATGCTGCAGGTTGGATGGGCGGAATGAATGAGAAATGTCCTGCGGTGCCCACAACACTGGCAGATGAAGAAGTGTGGACAGCTAACGAGTTGGCGGCATTGTTAAAAATTGACGTGAAAACCATTTACAGCTACGTGCAACGCGGTTTGATTCCACACGTTCGAATTCAATCGAACGTGCGATTTCCAAAGCAGCTAATTCGCGATTGGATGAAGCGAAGAACATTCCCGGCGCGCCCCTAACCAAAATCGCAAAACAATTCAGTCCTGGCGCTGTGAACCGCGCGGTCCGTTTTCATGGTGTCCCTTTAGTGTCCCGACTGTCTGGCACCAGGGGGACTAAGAAGAATTAAAGGGTTTATCGAGACCGCACTGCGACATATGATTTCATCGCGGTTTCCACGAAGTCCAGCATCTTCTTTGACTTACGAGAAGTTGACTTCTGCAATTCGGCTTACAGGTCCGGCTGCTAATTTCTGTTTCTGCTTTCACTCGTCCCCTTCAAGATTTTCAAAGTCTTTCCGTTTATCATCTCCGTCCGGGAACACGCCAAAATCGTTTTAATTCAGTTCGTTCGCAATTTGTCTTGAAAAGGAGTCCTGCGGATGTAGTATGCTTCGTCGCAATTCCCCAGGAGGCCTGTGATGTCCACAGCAGCGATCTTTCGACACAATTATTTGAGGATTTTGACCGGACTCATTCTTGTCGTTTTGTTCATTACTTTGCCTACCATGCTTCTTGGCCAAGGATACTTCGGGACGGTCAGTGGCGAGTTGACAGATTCCTCGGGCGCAATTGTCCAGGGAGTCAAAGTGGTTCTCACGGACCAGCGAAAGGGATTCGTATTTAACGCCACCTCCGACAGCAGTGGACGTTATTTGTTCCGCGCGATTCCGCCGGGCTTGTATTCGGTGACAGCTGAAATGAAGGGGTTTGAAAAGACCGTCCGCACGAACGTGAAAGTGGATGTCAATGAGAACGCATCTGCGGACATGGTTCTGAAAGTTGCCGGCGGGGCGCAATCGGTCGACGTTCAGGCCGAGGGACAACGCCTTCAGACCGAAGATGCAGTGACCGGACAAGTCATTGACCGCAAGTTCATTAATGACCTGCCTTTGATTGACCGCGCCGTGACCGATCTGACATATCTGGCGCCGGGCGTCGGCGATATGAGCGATCAGAACCACGCGGGCGACACCGGCGGAACGAACTTTGTTTCCAACGGCAGCCGCGGGGCCTCGTCAGACATTCTTTCTGACGGCGCCTCCGTCACCAACTCCGAACCGAATGGCGGCATTACCCAGGGAACTTATATTGCTTCTCCCGAAGCGATTGAGGAGTTCAAGGTCGAGCAATCGAACTTTAGCGCCGAATACGGGTTCACCGGCGCCTCGGTCGTCAATATGATCACGCGCTCGGGCACCAACAAATTTCATGGAAGCGTCTACGATTTTGTGCGTGACCAGATTACCGATGCCAACAACTGGTTCAATAATCACTACGGTCAAGCGATCGCACCACTGCGCCGTAACAATTACGGCCTTACCGTCGGTGGACCGATCATCAAGAACAAGACGTTCTTCTTTGTTGACTACGACGCATATCGCGACACTACCCAGGGCGTAGCTCAAGCGGGCGTGCCCAGCATAGCCGAGCGTGGGGGAGATTTCGGCGAGGTATGCGGGGCGCAAGGAGGTACCTTCGATGGGACCGGAATGTGCAGCGTCGCTGCGGGGCAGATCTGGGACCCATACAGCGGAACATATGATTCCAGTGTTGGAGGAGCCGTGCGCAGCACCTTCATTCCCTACAACAATGTTGCCTTGTATACCAGCCCGGGTAGTCCGAATCTGCCTTCAAATCTCGAACCTCCGGCCGGCCCCGGCAATCTTATTGATCCCGTGTCGCAAAAAATGATGAACCTGTTTCCAAAGCCAAATATCGATAATGGGATCTACGACAACTGGTTCGGCTCTGGATCGAACCGTGGCTACAACGATCAGTTCGACATTAAGGTGGACCACCGTTTCAGCGAAAAGAACCTGATGAGCGTGAAGTACTCGCAACAGTGGAGCCATAGTTGGGGATTCAACTGCTTTGGCAACTTTACCGACCCCTGCCAGGGTGGCCCCAATCCAACTACGGCGCATTTATTTACCATCAATGACACCGAAACCATTACACCTACTTTACTGCTGACCACCACACTCGGCTTTACTCGTGGCGCATGGCATATTGACGCCTACAATCCGCAAGGTGTGAATGACCCATTGGGCAGCTTGGGTTTCCCCTCCTACCTCGAGTCGAATGGATTTAAAGGTGTGCCGGCCATGTTCATCGGCGAGTATCAGTCTGCCGGCTATACCAGCATGGGCACCGATCCCTACGGCAACTACAGGCTCGGGCAGGACACCGGACAGTTGACCAGCACTCTCGACAAGGTGCATGGCGCCCACGAACTGAAGTTCGGCTTTGACGGACGTCTGCATCAGATGAATTACATTCAGACCAACGCGCCTCTCGGCACTTTCAACTTCGACGAGCACGGTTCGTCGCAGTGTCCTAATGACATCGCCACATGCGGCGGTGACCCCATGGCCAGTTTCCTGATGGGCCAGACCGGCAGTGGTTCTTACGAAATCCAATTTCGGCCAGCCACGGAAAACTTTCAGTACGGCGCTTTTCTACAGGACAACTGGAAGGTGACACCCAAACTGACCCTGAACCTCGGCTTGCGCTACGATGTGACCTTGCCCCGGACTGACCGGTTGAATCGTCAAGACTTCTTTGATCCAAGTGCGAAATCTCCTCTCAACGGAGGCGCCATCTCGTATACGGACCAATTCAACGGCCCAACGACCCTTCAACTGCATGGCGGCGAAGTGTTTAATAATTCAGACCAGCGCACGAACTACGCCACCGACTGGAGCGATATCCAACCGCGCTTCGGCTTTGCTTACCAGTTCGCCCCAAAGATGGTCGTCCGCGGAGGCTTCGGAATTTATTACGGACAATCACGCTCGGGCGTGACAGGTGTGGTGCCCTATGGCAGCCAGGGCTTCAACGAATACACCGGCATGATCACCACCTATCAGAATCATGGCGCAACTCCCTACCTGCACCTGGACAATCCGTATCCAAATGGATTGAATCAGCCAGCCGGCAGTTCGCTTGGATTGTTAAATGATGTCGGATACGGGGCCAACGGCCCTCTCCGCAATCCGGGCGCGAACCAGACTCCTTATGAAGAGAGCTGGAGCTTCGGGATCGAACGGGAACTGCCCTCCAACATTGTGGTCATTGCCCAATACATCGGGAAAAAAGGAACCCATCTTCCGTTTAGCGGCGCCAACCAGCTGGACACTTTGGGTCCGCAGATTGAAAGCGCCTCGCCCGCTCAGATCAACAAGCTCCTGACCTACGTCGACAATCCTTTCTCGTCGCAAAATGGCGGGCCAATCAGCGATCCCAACAGCGTATTGTCCAGCCAGCAGATCCAGGAGCTCCAACTGCAACTCCCTTACCCTCAATTCACCGGGGTTTCGACTGATGTTCAGCTGATTGGGAGTTCCATCTACCATGCGTTGCAGCTCAGTGCGGAAAAGAAATACTCCAACGGCTTGCAGCTTTTGGCGAACTTCACATGGTCTAAGTCGATTGATGACTCCTCGGTCGCCGATGACAATGTAACCTGGATTGGCAGCACCACCAGCCTGCAAGATCCCAACAAACCATGGCTGGAACGGAGCCTCTCGACATTCGACATTCCATGGATCGTGCAATTTAGCTATGTATACGAATTGCCGATCGGACGCGGCAAACCATTCTTGGGCAACATGCCACGAGCGCTGGATGCGGTCCTGGGCGGATGGAAAACCAGCGGGGTGTGGCGCATGCAAGACGGCCGTCCACTCCAGCTGACCACAGCGGATGGAACGCCGCTGCCTACCTATGGAACCTATGGCTACATTGTGAGGCCCAACATCGTGGGCACTCCCAAACGCAATCATGGGGCCGACCAACTTGATAATTACTTCGTAGATCCCAACGTCTTCCAGTTGCCGCCTAATTTCTCTCTGGGCAATGCTCCACGAACAATCGGAAGCGTGCGAGGACCGTCATCGTTCAGCGCCGACTTGTCGATCGCCAAACAGTTCGTGGTGCGCGAAGAGATGAACTTTGAGGTGCGGCTGGAAGCACAGAATGCATTCAATCATCCCGTGTTCGGCACACCCGACACGACCCTGGACGATGGCAGCTTCGGGCAGACCTTCTATCAGGCCAATAGCCCCCGGCAGGTGCAATTGGCGGTGAAGTTTAATTTCTAGGCGTAGTGCAAACTAAGAAAAAAGGGACAGCCGAGGCGGCTGTCCCTCCTTGAACGTCTCAATCCAAACTAAAAACTCAACCGCGCTTGGAACTCAATCACCCTTCCCGCCAAGCCATCGGACGAACGTCCGAATTGGCCGGCGTTCGTAGTGGCCGGTCCGTTGTTGATGATGTCGGTCGACGAGGTTGCGGGGATGAGCGGGGTCAGATTGAACAGGTTAAATATGTTGAAGAAGTTGGCGCGAATGGCGAGCTTCGATCCTTCTCCAAAGAACGCGACCTTGGGCAGCATGAAATCTTTGCCGAATGTCATATCGACCGAGGTGTAGCCAGGGCCGGTAAAGATATTGCGGCAGCGGCAGCCTGGACCGAGCGTGGTCACATCGAAACTCGGGCAAGTTGCCGAGGTCACTTGTCCGGTGGAATTCGAATGACAGTTGGGAAACACTCCGTTCGTCCAATCCTGCTTGCTCGGACCCGAAGTGAAGCCGCCGTTGTAAGAAAATGGCATGTCGGGACAGTACCCGTCTCCGTTGCGGTCGGCATTGGTGTTGCAACTGCCGATCAGGGCCGAGAACGGGAAGCCCGAGTGCTTGCTCATGATTCCACTTACCGTCCAGCCGCCCAGCGCTGTACCTAGAAATCCGTGGCGTCCGCGAAATCCGGGAATTTCCCAAAGCGCATCCAGAACAAAATTATTGCGGACATCAAAGTCCGAACTGCCGCGTCCCAGAAGTTGATTGCTGGGATCGGTTTGCTGGTAGCCAACCTCAAAGGATGCTGTGTCTATGGCATGACTCCAGGTGTAGTTGCCATCGACTTGAAAACCGTGATGGAACCTTTGCGATACTGAAGCCACCAGCGCGTCGTAGCTTGCGTTTACGTCAGGCAGCGGAACGTAGATATTGCTGAATAGATCATTCCCCGTGGCGTGCGGAGTCAGGCATGTGGGGTTTGTGGAGGCGCAACCGAGCCCGTTTGAACCGACGTTCTGAAATTTATCCTGAAAGCCGTCAAAAGTGTCTCCCGGCATGAGGCGATTCAGATCAATGGTTCGCACCAGCTTGCGGCTGCGATTTCCCTGGTATCCCAGTTTGACCACCATGTCGCGCAGGGGTTGGAGCTGGGCCTGGTAAGAGAAGATGTAGACATACGGGGCTGGTTCGTTGGGCAAAGATCCAAACAAAGACACCGCATTGGTGGCCGTGCACAGAGCATTCGCGCAAAGCGCGCCGCCCGGTGTGACTCCGTTGGCGAACGCGGGATTTACCGGATAACTATTGGCCTGAGTGTTGGCCCCAAGGCTGTAAAGAATGTTGGACCCCGCCGGCGCTCCCACATTGTTGCCGTTGTCGAAAAAGCAGCAAGCCGTGGCTAATGCCGAGTACGGGGTGTCCTGCCGCACGTTGTCGTAAATGGCGTCGCTGTTCCGGTTATAAACAACGCCAAATCCACCCCGGAAAACTACTTTGCCTTGATAAATGTTTGGACTCCAGGCAAAGCCGATTCTTGGGCCAATGTTATTTCGGTCCGGTTGATAGAGTCGGCTGCTGTTCTGGCAAGGGGACAATGGAGCGATGGGAGCGCATACGATGCCATTGATAACGCCCTGCGAGCCGAAGACGTAGTTGCTTAAAGTGTCGTGAACTTCGCTGAGCGGCGTGAAATATTCCCACCGGACGCCCAGATTAATAGTCAGATTAGGACGGACCTTCCAATCATCCTGCGCGAAAAGACCATAGTCATTATCGCGGAAGTAACGGGCGCCGTTGAGTTGTCCGCCTGTGGGATTCACTTCCACCTGCTCGTAAAAACAACAGGCGTCATTGGCAAGGTTCAACAATCCGCGGAACTGATATTGAGGACGCTGAGCGCCGGGCTCATTATCGTTGTCCTGCTCGCGGCGGTCTTCAAAGCCGAACTTCCACGAATGCTTGTTCTGCACCCAACTGAAAGTTTCCGCCAGTGCGTAGGTATTCTGCGCCAGGTTCGCGGGATCGGTGCCGCTCTGGGGCAATCCGATAAGGTTGTCGTTCGTACCGAATCCATCGATGTCAAAATCGAATAATCGGATCTGCGGGATTCCATAATTCGTCTCGCCGACTGGCAGGGTCTGGTCAAAAGAATACCGGGTAAAGTTGACTCGGAATTCGTTCAACATGGTAGCGCCGATGACCCGGTCCCAACCAATTGTTCCCGCATAATTGCGTGGTTGGAAAGTTGAGTCGTCGATAGGCCGCTGACCGCCATTGAAATTATTCAGCCGGACGACATAAGTGCTGGCAAAGAATTGGTTTTTCCCAACGGTATAGTCCACGCGTCCGTTGTACTGGTTGCCGCTGCTGGTGCTGGGCAGGGTAAGATCGAAAACTCCCCAGTCGGGAATGCCGTCAGGCCCATTGCCCACCGCCTGGTTCATTCCGATTGCGTTTCCGGGGGAATACCATTTGCCGATCCCGTAGCCCGGAATCAAAGAACAGCAATCGGTCTCAGACACGATCGTGGAAATGCGCGGAGCGATTCCTGGAGTGGCGAAAAGCTTTGCCGCGATGCTGCCTGGGTTTTGCGCAATTACATACTGATCGAATTGCGGTGTTTCCAAAGTTTGCGAGCGCAACTGAGAAGAGCTCTGCAGCCGGATTCCTTCGTAGGAAAAGAAAAAGAAGAGCCGGTTCTTGATGATCGGCCCTCCCACACTTCCGGCATAGTCGCGATATTTCTCATCCACCCTGTCAGGGCAGTGGCTGGCCGTAATCGTGAACTGGCTGGGAGTGCCGGTTTCGCAAGTGATCGAGGTGAGGGGAACGTTGGTGGGGCCGTAAAATTTGTTGAAGGCGTTCAGCCCTTTATCGTTGTCCTTAAAAAACGCGCTGCCGTGAAATGAGTTGGTACCATCTCTTGAAATGACTTTGATCTGAGCTCCTGAATTGCGGCCATCCTGGGCCGAATAACTGTTGGACAAGACGGTGATGTCCTGGACGGATTCCTGGTTGGGCGTAATGACCGCGGCTCCGCCCCATTCGAGGCTGTTGATGCTGACTCCATCCAGCAAATAATCATTGGCCGAGACGCGCTGTCCGTTGGCGATCGCCTGCACCTGGTTTTCAGTCTGGAAAATCTGGGAATTCGAACCACCCGGACCCACCTGTTGCGGAAGAGCAAGTGAGTTCCCGTTGCCCTGGCGGGAGGAGTCCGCAAAAACACCGGGCGTTAGCCTGACTAACTCGAAAGGATCGCGGCCGAATTCCGGGAGATCCACAATTTCCCGCGAACTAAGTGTAGTGCCGACGTTCGCGTCTTCGGTTTGAAGTCCGCCCGGAGTGCCGGTCACGGTCACGCTCTCAGTGGCGCCACCGGGTTCCAATGTGACATTCTGCGAATTGGTAATTTCGGCTCCCACGAACACGTTGATTGCCGAGCTTTTCTTAAAGCTAGCGGCTTCCACCTGGACCGTATATCTGGCGGGAGCGAGTCCGGCGACGCGGTAGAAACCGGATTCGCTGCTCGTGGTGGCACGGCTGACACCTGTCGCCTGGTTGGTTACTGTGACGGTGGCGCCCACCACTGCTGCGCCAGATTTGTCTTCAATGGTTCCCTGGAGACTCGCGCCGTACTGGGCCAGGGCTGCGGAAGATAGAAGTAGGATCGAAAGGGCGAGAAAAAGACGCAGGGACAGAGCACGAACCATGACTACCTCCAACAAACTGACTGGATGGTGCGCCTCTTTGATGAGCTTTATCGAGACGGGTTGCCTGCGGACGGGGCGGGAGTTAAAAGTTATACGGGGGTTGCCCGGGTGAACTTGATAGTTCTTCCAAACCTGCCGTCGCCTTTTACGTAAGCGTCTGGGTTGGTTGCCGATTCTTTTCTACCCGCGAAAAGGTGCCGGGGGTTCGCCGCTTATCGGCCACTTCCTCGTAAACTTTCACAATCTTTCGCGCCGACTCGTCCCAGGAAAATCGCTGGACCTGTTCATAGCCGCGCTGCTTGAGTTTTTCTCGCAGCGCCTGATCGAGCAGGACCCGATGCAATCCTCGCATGATTTCAAAGACATTTTCTGGATTCACCATCACCGCGGAATGACCGACCACCTCCGGCAGGGATGAAGCGTTCGAGGTCAGGACCGGCGTGCCGTGCGCCATGGCTTCCAGCGGAGGCAGTCCGAAGCCTTCGTAGAGCGAGGGAAAGACGAAGACTTTGGCGGCGTCGTAGAAAATCCGCAACACATCGATAGGCACGAAGCCGAGAAAACGGACGTCGTTCTGCACTCCTCCGCGAATCACGGTGCGGCGCAGGTCAGGGTGCTTGGAAAGTTCGTCCCCGATGATGATGAGCTTTAGGTCGGGATACATTTGCTCTTTTTCGAGTTCTGCTTTCAACGCCGAGAAGGCCTCGATGATGCGCACCAGATTTTTGTGCGGGCTGATTCTTCCCGCATAGAGCAGGAAAGGATGCGTGATCTGATAGCGCTCGGCGAGAAATTGACGGTCCGCTTCGGTGGCGTGTCCGTGCAGAAAACGCGGATCGATTGCGTTGTGCACCACCTCCACGCTTTTCGACGGAATTCCAAATACTTTTTCGATTTCGTTCTTGGTGAAATTTGAAACTGCAAGGATCCGCTCCGCTCCGCGCAACACCCGCCGCGTGAGTTGAAAATGCAGAGAGCGTTTGAATCCCGAGCTCTTGCGAGCGCCGTACATGTGCTCCAGCAGATCGTGCACGGTCATTACGTACGGGCAAGGAAGGCTGCGGGGAAGCCAGAACAGATGCGGTACATGCACCAGGTCACAACGAAAGCGTTTCAGAAGAGCACGAAACTCGATATACCCCTTGGCCGTGGAATCCGCTTCAGACAGCGGAATGTTTTTAAAATTCGACGGAAGCGCGGTGATCTCTTCGACCTTTTCCGGAGGGCCAATCAGGAAGTACTCGTTGTCGCGGTCGAGCCTGGAAAGTGCACGCACAATATTTCGCGTGTAGGTGCCGACGCCAAACTCAGTCATGCGCCGGATATCGATAGCAATCTTCACGGTGAGAATTTAACCACAGAGGGCACTGAGGTACACAGAGGAATTCAAAACATTTCTCTGCGGTCTCGGCGTGCTCGGCGGTTGATTGGGCTTAGGCCCGCAGCTCCGCCTGCGCTTTTGCCCGGCGTTCGGGATACAACGGAAAGCCTTCAGCAAATTCCACGACTTGCCTGCGGATCTTCTCCAGTACTGCGGCATCGGTGCGATGCTGCAATACCTCGGAAATCCAGCGTCCCACCTGCCGCATCTCGGTTTCTTTCATGCCGCGAGTGGTCAACGCCGGCGATCCGATGCGAATCCCACTGGGCTTCATCGGCGGATTGGTATCGAAGGGAATGGCATTTTTGTTTACGGTGATACCCGCGTCGCCCAAAGCTTTCTCAGCTTCGCTACCGAACATGCCCTTGGAAAAGACGTCAATCAGCATAAGATGCGTATCGGTGCCGCCGGAAATAATGCGGAAACCTTCCCCAGCGAGAGTCTCGGCAAGTACTTTGGCATTCGCAACAACCTGCTTCGCATAGTCACGAAAGTCAGGCTGCAATGCTTCTTTGAAGCAAACCGCCTTGGCCGCAATGATGTGCATCAACGGCCCCCCTTGCATCCCGGGAAAAACAACTTTATCGACGGCAGCGGCAAATTCCTGCTTGCAGAGAATCATGCCCGCACGCGGTCCGCGCAGCGTCTTGTGCGTCGTCGAAGTCACAATGTGCGCGTGCGGCACCGGAGAAGGATGCGCGCCACCGGCTACGAGCCCGGCGAAGTGCGCCATGTCCACAAGATAAAGTGCGCCAACTTTGTCGGCAATCTTTCGCATGCGGGCGAAATCGATGATCCGCGGATACGCACTGCCGCCGCCAATAATCAGCTTCGGATGTTCTTTCTCGGCCAACTTTTCCAGATCATCGTAGTCGATCGTCTCAGTTTCCTTGGTCACGCCATAAGGAACAATGCGATACGTCTTACCCGAAAAATTCAGATGAAACCCGTGCGTAAGATGCCCGCCATGCGCCAGGTTCAGGCCGAGGATGGTGTCTCCGGGCTGAATGACCGCCGCATAGGCTTCCATGTTCGCCTGCGATCCTGCGTGTGGCTGCACGTTAGCGTGCTCGGCGCCGAAAAGTTCTTTCGCGCGATCACGCGCAAGGTTCTCCACCACGTCCGCGAACTCACATCCGCCGTAATAACGTTTACCGGGATAGCCTTCTGCATACTTGTTTGTGAACACCGAACCGGCAGCTTCAAGCACAGCTTCGCTGACAAAGTTCTCGGACGCGATCAGCTCCAGGCCTTCATGCTGGCGGCGCGCTTCGTCATCGATGGCGGCAGCGATTTGCGGGTCTTCTTCCAATAAAGAACGGGACATCAAAGTATTTTTCATAGGAAAGTCTTTTCAGGGAGCTTTAGGGTACACGTCCCGCTTGTGGATTTCCATCCACAGTTCGGGCGATTGCAGCGGTGTGAATCCAAATTGCGAATACAGGCCGTGGGCGTCTCCAGTAACCAGGCTCCATCGACGTAAACCTTGGAGACGAGGGTGCTGCATGATGCACTCCATCAGCCATTTCGACAGTCCACGCCCGCGATAACCCTCCAACACAAACACGTCGCCGATGTAGGCGTAAGTGGCGTAATCGCTGATCACGCGGGCGAAGCCGACTTGTTTGCCATCGCTATAAATCCCAAAGCAAAGAGCATTCTCGATAGATCGAGCTACCACTTCTCGCGGCACACCCTTGGCCCAATAGCTTTCCGTCAGAAATCCATGAATCACATCCAGGTCCAGACGCTCAGGATCTGTGCTAATTGAGAAACCGTTCTTCTGATGTTCCTCAGAGGATGGCATAGCTTTTACAAGAATTCTACCGATCAAAAGCAGTGCGGAAAAATTTTGCCAGTTGGTAGCCGTCCATATATTTGTACGGAGTTTCGCCGGTGGTGTAGTGGCCGCAAGGCAACACTACGACTTTGTGATCGAGGCCGTGTTTCTCAAATTCGGCAACCGTGTCTCGGGAAAATTCCGGCAGAAAAGTCAGATCGTATTTTGCATAAATGATCAGCGACTTTCGCGGCCAGCGCGCAAATTGCTTGAAGTACGACATCGGACTCACCGCGCTCCAAAGTCCGCGCAGGCGGGCCAGATCGATCTTCGACTCGAGTCCCTCGCGAATATGGCGCGTCGATTGTCCGTGCCAAACCACATCGGCAACATACGTCGAAGCGTGATTAAAAGCTGCAACTCGAATCCGCGAATCATGCGCGGCGGTTAGAAAAGCATAGCAAGATCCAAGGCTGGTGCCCATGATGCCAAGCTGGCTGTAGCCCTGCGACTCCAACCAATCGAGACAGCAGCGGGCATCGATGACGCCCTGGCGGCAGGCATCGAGCGTGCGCGCAATGTTCGCCGACACGGCATAATCAGCGCGTTGGATCTCAGCGGGCCGGCGAATGTCGTGATACGGCATGCTCAATCGCAGGACCGCAATTCCCAGCCAGTTCAGCACGCTGCACAAGGAATTGTAAGCCAGCCCATCGGCATTCCAGTGCGGCAACAGAACGACAGCTTTATTCCCTTTCGCCGGAAACCAGCGAGCATTGACCAAATTGTTTTCTGGATACGGCGTGCGCACTGGCGAAGTGAAGCGGAGAAACTCACCATGAGTCCCGCGAACTTTTTCTTCCAGCTT
>DATBAX010000438.1:0-4660 GCA_036271275.1 Terriglobales bacterium | reverse complement strand
TTGAAAGGGAGTTATTGCTGGTCGGGCAGACGAAAATCGACGCCGCGATCGTCGTTGGCTTTAATGGTTGCAGGGACATCGAGACTGTCTACGGGGAGTTTCGCGGCCTTCTGCGCGTCGAATACCCACAGAGTTTCTCCCACGATCGCGTAATTCAAAACTTCCTGCGTATGCTTGTCCTGGAACACGAGTACGGTCGATGTCCGAATTTCCGGCTTTGATACCGCAGACGAACGCGCAGGACTGCGCTGTTCCCTCAACTCCGCCACTTCGTCCTCAAGGCGATCGATCTTGTCTTGAGCCATCTGCCCTGATTGGTCGTCGTATCCGCCGGCATAGTTATTTTCCGGATAAGCGTCGGCCGAAGAATCGTAAGTATCGTAATAGGGATAGCCGTAATAACTGGGGTATCCATAAAAGCCCCAAGGCGACACACCATAGAAAAAGCGCGATCGATTGCTGCGATTAAAACGGCGAGAAGACGCGAACGGGACACGACGTCCACTGCCAAAGTTGTTACCGAAGCGAGAAGAATTGGAACGCTGCGATCCAGAAAAGGATGGGCCGCGATTAATCATCGGGCCGTGGGCCATGCCTGATTGACCAAAGCTTGAGCGCCCCATGCTCGATCCGTGGCTCATAAAAGAGCCGCCAGAGACCGGGCCGGAATGTCCCGAGAATCCTCCGGACGAACCGTGTCGTTGGGCCAACAACGGAACTGCCAAAAGAGCCACAACTAGCGCCGGACGTGCAATCCAGCCACGCATACAAACATTATAAGCCTGTTGGCAAGCCGGCGGGCAAGGTTGTGATGGAGTTCGCGGAAAAACCCAAAAACTTGTCACTTGCGAGGCCAGGTTTATCGGCCGAGGAATCTGCTCTTTCTCGACGTCGATCCGCCGATCTAGTGTTTCTTTTTTGCAGGCGGCTTTGCCGCAGTTTTGGCGGGAGCTTTTGCAGCTTTCTTTGCGACAGCTTTTTTCTCAGGCTCCTTGGCCTTTGCCTTCGCAGGCGGAGTCACGGGCGCAACCTTCGCTGCGGGGGCTGGTTTCGCAGCAGGCGCAACCGCAAGCTGTCCCTTACCTTTTTTCTTGCCTTTGCCTTCAGCCACCGGCGGAGGAGCCGCCGCGGCTGCAGCAGCTGCGGCCGCCGCTGCCGCCTTGGCTGCACGTCCGCGCTTGACCGGCGGAGGCGGCGGGGGCGGTGGAGGCGGTGGTGCCAACGGCTTCAAGAATTTCAGGATCTCGTTATGCGAACGCAGCTTTCCATCCAGAAGCAGCATGAAGACTTCATGTGCGATCTTGGGGTACTCCGGCATCTGCGGGGTGATGTGTAGTTCCGTCATTTCAAGCAACGGAACTTTGGTCTGCACTTGCCGCCATTTCGTAAAGAAATTCCGGATCTTTCCGGTGACCGCTTGCTGCTTCGAAGTCACGGCCAGGAACAAAATCATCTCCGGACGTTCTTCCGAGAGCAATTTCCAGGTCCGCGAGGGCGTAGCCGCTTCTTTCCCGGACAGGCGCTTGGACAACGCTTTGGCGTTGTCTTCAAGATCGCGCCAGGCTTCTACCAGCGTCTTGCGCGGAATGAGCTTGCGAATGTCGGCGATATCTTTATCGGCGAGCTTCGCAGTCAAAAAGTTCAACACGGCTGGCGCGGGATCAAGCGTCAGATATCCCAATTCACTCATCTGCTGTCGCGTCTTCGCCATCTGGCCGAGCCCAGCAGTATCAACCTTGGCGGTTGTCCAGTGGGCGTTCAAGACCTTCAGCCAGTTTTCCTTTTCCAGCGTCTTGATTACGGTCAGCGGATCGTCTTCGTACGCCAATTGTTCGATCTCGTGTCCGATGGCCCGGTCGGTGATGTACTCGATGTAATTATTTTCTTTCGCCGACTCGAACCGCGCCTGTGTGCGCTCTTCCAACGGCCATTTGAACCTTGCTGCAAATCGGATGGCCCGCAGCAGCCGTGACGGGTCTTCCACGAAAGCGTAGTTGTGCAGAATACGTAAAACCTTTGTTTCGATATCGGCCGCGCCGTTGAAGGGATCCATCAACAGGCCACGTGAACCAGGATTCAGCGACAGCGCCATTGCATTCACGGTAAAGTCGCGGCGGCGCAAGTCTTCGATAATGGTGGCTGGAGCGATTGTGGGTGGTTTGCCAACTTTTTGGTAGGTCTCGGTACGGGCCGAGCTGATTTCCGCGCGCACGTTGCCGGGAAGAGTCAGATACAGTGCCTTGACGTCATCCTCGGCGGCAGCAATAACAGCCCCCGCGCGCTCCAATTCTTTCTGTAACTTGAGCGGGTTCCCTTGAACCGTGAAATCAAGGTCGCGGATAGGAAATCCGCTGATAATGTCGCGGACTGCGCCCCCGGTCAGGTAAATGTTCATGCCAGCCGCCCGCGCGATGTCCTGTACCAGGGTCACGCCGCGTTGCTGGTCCGGCGTCAGCCGGATTTCCATGGTGTAGATGTAATCAGCCATTCGTTCTGTGCGCGTTCCGAGCTGCCGTACAGATTTCCACAGGATACAGTCCCAACGTCCCCAGAAATCCTTCCACGTCTAGGCAAATCACTCTATTCATTAGGCTTAGGTACGTCACGAGCGATGACGGCGAACTACCGAAAATACCACAACGTTGACAGTTTGGCTACTAAGAATGTGAATACCCGGTCATTTTGTACGGAAAAGTGCGAGAATCGGATACAGCCGGAGAGCGGAACGCCGCACTCCACGCCAGCTTCGCTGAACACATGCCATCTACCCACAAAAAGGTCATTGTCCGCAAAATGGACCGCGATACGATCAATGGACACGTTTCGCCGTCCCATTACATCAACGAAGGCAAGTTGGAGCTGCTGAATACCTCTGGCACCGTCGTAGCCATCGAGTTACAGGACATCAAGGTCGTTTACTTCGTTCGCGAGTTCACCGATACCGAGGCGCCCACACGCAAGACTTTCACCACTCGCCCGCGCACCGAGGGACTTTGGGTACGCCTAAAATTTAAAGACGGTGAAATTCTCGAGGGCATGATGCCCAATGACCTCAGCTTAACGACTGCTGAGGGGTTTCTGGTGAATCCGCCGGATCTGCGATCGAATACCCAGCGGATATTTGTTCCTCGTACGGCGTTGGAATCGTTGACCGTGCTCGCCGTAATAGGGGCGACAAGGCGTCAGCGCAGAGACATGGCGGACATCCGGCAAGTGACGATGTTCGAGCAGTAAAGAACTTTTCCGCGATCCATCAACTTCCTTTGAATAATCTCCGATCATAGGGATACGCCTCATGCCACTGCACTCGCACCTTGGACGCGTCGGGATGGAGCGGATTCAATAAGACATTCACTGTCTCCGGCAAAATTGCGGACGGAACTTCGAGCAACGCCGACTTCCCTGCCGCCAACCACTCGTCGCCAAGGTTGCGTGTAATGGTCGAATCGTCACGCCAGTTCCGTGCGAGGGCCGCTGCGTCGACGCGCTGCATTGCAAGAGCGTCCGCAGCATCAGCTTTCAACAGAGTGTAGGAACGCGGCAAACGCGCGGGATCCAATTCCAGGTGGACGAGCACTTCAACCAGCGCGCCGGCCGCGCTATTCGCCAGATACACCACGGGACGGCCCCGGGTATGCCACCGCGCAGAGGCGAAAAGTCCACCCCGTCCATCCAGCGTTTCGTAGTTGCTGATTCTCCAAAGGATCATCGAGAAAAATCGCAGGGCTGACGGAAGAATTAGGCAAACATGCCTTCATCAATTTGCAGCAGCATCTCTTCCACCAAGCGTCCACCCGTTTCCGTGGACATCATCTGAATCGGCGTCCTGCCCTCAAAGCGAACCTTCGGCTGCCGCGCCCAATCGAGTGCTGCGTCCGGATCCCCGAACGCCGCCTGCGCTCGAGACAGGATGCGAGCCGTGCGGATCGCCCGGTCAGATTCTTCCTTCGACAATTTTTGTTTATTGCTCTTGCGGTGCTTCAGCGTTCGCCGATGAATCACGAGAGCATGCACCTCATCGCGAGTGAGGCCATGCTGCGTCATGCGAGTGACCGTCGCGAGGGGCAATCCCCTCTCCGCCAGAGACGCCAATTCGAATTCCGAGACGAACCGCGCACCCAGCCACTCGCGCAGATATTCGCCGAGCTGTTTCGCGCTTGAAAGGGAACTAGCCATGTTCATTCTCCTAGGACATTATGCCACATAATCACTGGCATTTTGTACCATGGATAATCAAATTTCGCTACGGTCTCTTTTATTCGCTTGATTCCACGGTGGTTATGCAGAGCGGTAAAGCAGATCACTCACGGCTTCGCCGCTCGGAATGACAAGCTCTATTAAGGAATGAAAACGAGGGGCTAGCTAGAAGCTAGAAGCCAGCAGCTAGAAGCTCATCGCCAACTTCTTCCGTCACCACCGTAAAATTCGTCAAATTCGCAATGCCGAAAGAAGTGGTAATCGCAACATCAGAAGCGTCACGACCTGTCGCCATCAGGATTCGTCCAATGCGAGGGGTATTGTTGCGCGCGTCAAATGCCCACCATTGATTGTCGAGATAGACTTCGAACCAGGCGCTGAAATCCATGGGCGCGACCGGTATTGGCACCACTCCAATGTCACTTAAATATCCGGTGGCGTAACGGGCAGG
This sequence comes from Terriglobales bacterium, assembly GCA_036271275.1. Taxonomy (GTDB): domain Bacteria; phylum Acidobacteriota; class Terriglobia; order Terriglobales; family Acidobacteriaceae; genus DATBAX01. The sequence continues at coordinate 12 of DATBAX010000438.1, read as the reverse complement.
AATGTTGAGTGC
>DATBAX010000437.1:0-3572 GCA_036271275.1 Terriglobales bacterium | reverse complement strand
GACGTCGAAGTCGGTGCCGGAACCATGGCTCCGGAGACTTTCCTACGCGTGCTGGGGCCGAAGCCTTACAAAGTCGCTTATGTGCAGCCTTCGCGGCGTCCGGCTGACGGGCGTTATGGAGAAAATCCCAATCGTCTTTATAAGCACATGCAGATGCAGGTGATCCTCAAGCCGCCGCCGGAAAACGTGCAGGAGCTGTATTTGGAATCGCTGGGCGCGATTGGGATTGACCTGCGACAACACGATTTGAAATTCGAAGAGGATAACTGGGAATCGCCCACGCTGAATGCCTGGGGAGTCGGCTGGCAAGTCATGCTGGATGGACTTGAGATTACCCAGTTCACATACTTTCAACAATGTGGTGGTGTCGATCTTGACCCGATTTCGGCTGAGCTGACTTATGGCCTGGAACGAATTGGAGCGTTTCTGCAAGATGTCGATTCGATTTATGACATCGTTTGGGCACGCGATCCTGTGACCGGCGGAGTGACGACCTATCGCGATGTGCGTTTTGCCGACGAACTCCAATACTCCGTATACAACTTTGAAGCTGCGGACGTCGAAAAAGCCTGGAAGCATTTCGATTTGTGCGAAGCAGAGTGCAAGGCATTGCTGGATCAGTACGCCGCGCTGAACAAAGAAAAAAACACCAGCCAGCAAGACAAGAAAAGATTTCCTTTGCTGGGCGCTTACGACCTTTGCCTGAAGTGCTCACATCTTTTCAACATTCTGGATGCCCGCGGCGCGATTTCCGTCACTGAGCGCGTAGGTGTGATCGCCCGAGTTCGTGCATTAGCGGTGGGAATTGCCAGAGCCTACGTAGATCAGCAGACAGATGCAGTGCCGGTGGAAGAGAAACAGCTTAAAACGAAGAAAGAAAAGTTGGCACCAGTAGGAACATAAAAGTTTTCTGTCATCCTGAGCGGAGGAGAAAGTTCGCGCAGCGAATTTTCTCCGCAGTCGAAGGGCCCCTACTTCAGGCACACGTGGTCGTACTAGGGTCTGGATTTCCGCAGTCATACTGAGTTATTTAAAAATGCCGGATTTTTTACTCGAGATCGGATGCGAAGAAATCCCCGCCCGGATGATTGAAGCCGCGTCGGTGGAATTGGGCGAACGCATCTCCAAATTGCTGGAGCGCGAGCGATTTTCAGCCAAAGCGATTTCATCCCTTGATACGCCTCGCCGACTGGCAGTCCTTGCCTCCGGAATTCCAGCCAGCCAGCCCGATGTTACCGAGCAGGTCACAGGCCCGTCGGCCAGCATCGCATTCAAGGACGGCCAACCCACGCCCGCAGCCCATGCTTTCGCCAAAAAAGCCGGAGTCGATGTCGCCGAGTTGAAAACGATCACCACGGCCAAAGGTGAATATTTGGCGGCGACTATCACCAAGAAGGGCCGGGCTGCCGCGGAGATTTTATCCGAGCTGCTGCCTAAAGAAATAAACTCCATCTATTGGCCAAAGAATATGTACTGGCGCGAGAAGAGCGAACTGTTCGTGCGTCCGGTGCGGTGGCTGGTAGCGATGCTTGACGGGGAAGTGGTCCCGCTGAAGTTCGATGGAGTCAGCGCCGGAAAGGAATCTCGCGGACACAGAATCCTGGCGAACCGTTCCATTCGGATATCGTCCGCGGGCACCGCTTACGTTGATGCATTGCGCGAAGCGCATGTTCTCGGTCGCCCTGAACGTGAGCAGCAGATACGCAAAGCTCTTGACGCGGCCACTCGCACGATTTCCGGAGCGCGTTGGCGCGAAGATAAAAACCTTCTCGACGCTGTAGTGAATCTCACGGAATTTCCTTCCGTCATTCTCGGTAGCTTTGATCCCGAGTTTTTGGCGTTGCCGGAAGAAGTGCTGGTCACCGTCATGCGCGACCATCAGAAATATTTTGCAGTTGAAGATGCCAGCGGCAAACTATCGCCACATTTCCTGGCGGTGCTAAACACGGATGGCGATCCGCAAGGCATTATCCGGCATGGCCATGAACGCGTACTGCGCGCCCGTTTCAACGACGCTCGCTTTTTCTGGCAGACCGATCAGAAGCAGTCTTTACTCGATCGTACGCAACTTCTAAAGTCGGTTACGTTCCAGAAAGATCTTGGCAGCTATTACGAAAAAACGCTGCGGGTGCAACGCCTGGCCAGTTGGTTGTCGGAGACTGTCAAGCAGAATGGAATGCCGATCCGGCCGGGGGTGGTACACAAAGCTGCGTGCATGGCGAAGGCCGACCTGACGACGGAGTTGGTGAAAGAGTTTACCGAGTTGCAGGGAATTGTCGGCGGCCTGTATGCGAAAGCCCAGGAACTCGATCCCGGTCTGGCGGAAAGCACGCGTTTTGCGATCGCCGACGCGATCTACGATCACTACAAGCCAGAGTCCACCGAAGACGACGCACCACGTTCGGTGGAAGGAGCGGTGCTTTCCGTTGCGGATAAGGCGGACACAATTGCCGGCATGTTCGCATTGGGATTGGTTCCTACTGGATCGAAAGATCCTTTCGCACTACGGCGGGCAGCAAATGGAATCGTGAAAACCATTCACCAGCACAACCTCCCTTTCCGGCTTACCGAGCTCATCCATGACGCCCGCGACGGTTATGAGAAATCCCCGGCGGAAAAGAAGTTTGAGGGCGGCCTCAAGTTCGACGTAGCCGTAGCGGCATTTCTTAGGGAACGATTGGAGTTTTATCTCAAAGACGTCTGCCACAATACATATGATGTCGTAAAGGCGGTTCTTGCGGTAGATGCCGATGACGTGGTCGATGCCTTATTGCGGGTCGATGCTGTCAAACAAGTCTCACACATGCCCGAGTTTCAGGTAATTGGTGCGGCGTGCAAACGTATTAGAAATATTCTGAGGCAAGCCGAAGAAAAGGGAATTAAGGTTGCGGCGGAATTCGAATATTTGAGCGAATCCCCAGACGAAGAGAAAAAGTTAGCGGCATATTTGCAAACCAACGGCAAGAGAATCGAAGATTACACCAGCAAGAAGGAATACAAAGACGCCCTCTTGTTGCTTTCGACTGTTCGAGAACCACTCGATACGTTCTTCGACAAAGTCATGGTCATGGTCGACGACGAGCGCATCCGATCGAATCGCCTGGCTCTGTTACAAACGCTGCTGAAAGAATTTTCCACCATTGCCGACTTCTCCGAAATTGTGACGGAAGGTAAAGACTCCAAAGAATCTTCAAAATAGAAAAGGACCTACATTAAATGGCAACTCAGACTTCAGCGATCAAGTATGTGTATTCGTTTGGCGGTGGCAAGGCCGACGGCAACGGCAAAATGAAAGACGACCTCGGCGGCAAAGGCGCGGGCCTCGCCGAGATGACGAGCGCGGGACTTCCCGTGCCTCCCGGCTTCACCATTCAAACCGAAGCGTGTCGCGAATATATGCGCGATGGCGCCGTGTCCAAGGAAGTCGATCGCGAAACCGAAGCGGCGCTCCGTCAGCTCGAGGAATTGCAAGCGCAGAAGCTGGGCAAAGGCGACAATCCGCTGCTGGTCAGCGTTCGCTCCGGCGCGAAGTTTTCCATGCCCGGCATGATGGACACCATTCTGAATCTTGG
>DATBAX010000436.1:0-12189 GCA_036271275.1 Terriglobales bacterium | reverse complement strand
ACTCCTAATTCGTGGCGCGATCACCCAACGCCCGTGCGCGGATGCGATCGTAAAACGAGTTGCCCAGGATTCGCTTCACGCCGTGGCGAAGACCATCACGGGCGGCCAATTGCCACAGCCCGCTTCCGTCGCACAGCGCCGAAAATGTTTTCAGCTTCGTGTCACGCATCATCGCCACGCGACCCAGCGCAAAAGGATCCGTGGACTTCAAATTCGCATGGATGCGGCTGGTGGCCACCGTGCGATATCCCGCTGCCCGCGCAACATCCTTGACGCGTTGATCGTAACGCCCGCCGGGACACGAGAAATGCGCGACCGGCCGGCCAAGAAATTCTTCCAGCTTGATTTTTGCTCCCGCAATTTCTTCATGCAATCGGACGTCGTCGAGGTCTGGCAAATAAGCGTGAGTCATCGAATGGCAACCGATCTCGAAGCCAAGAGCACCAAGCTCACGCACTTGCTGGACCGACAAATATCCGTTCGTTCCAATCAGGCCGGACGTGACATAGAACGTCGCGCCGAATCCAAATTCTTTTAAGATTGGCGCTGCAAACAACAAATCAGTTTCGCAACCGTCATCAAACGTAATCGTGGTGCACGACCCGGCTGGAAATGTCAGGGCTTCGCCGACGCTCACTCCGCGACCACCGGACTGCTTCAGCGACTGCATTTGCGCGCGGAAATTTTCGGCAGACAAAATGTAGCGCACGTATCCCGCCTCGGTCTGGCACAAAGGCCGTCCGGGGATTTCCAGCTCGTGATACATGAGGTAAACGATCTTGGACTCCATTCCATGCTCTGTGCAATCGACGGGGGACAACTGCAAGTGTAGTCTCTGTCAGCGGCGGGCAGCGGGTTGAAGATGATCGCTCAGTAGCGCGACTAGCTCGTTACGCAGGCCCGGCGCGCATGCAATCAGCCCGGACAACAAAGGGTCTTTGCGATTGCATTTCAGCGGAGTGTTCTCCAGGGTCTGCACGTAGCCTCCCGCGGCGGTTACCAGTGCGGCGCCGGCGGCGACGTCCCATTCATTTTTGGGGGTGAGGGTAAAAGTAACGTCCGCCAGTCCTGCCGAAACTCGCGCGAGTTTGTACGCGACCGAACCCATGGAGATGACATTCAGGTCGCTGCCTTTGATGAAGGCGTCCCATTCGCCGCGTTTGGTTTCGCTGCGACTGGCCAGCACCGAAGCCCCATGCAGGGATGTCCGCTGGCTGGGCTTGGCGGGCTTGCCGTTGTAAGTCACGCCGGATTCCAGCGAGCCGATAAAAGTTTCGTTCGTCGCAGGATTACAAATTCCTCCGGCGATGGGAATTCCGTTCTCGACCATCGCAATCGAAACGCAGAATTCGGGAATGCCAGCCACAAATTCGCGGGTACCGTCTAAAGGATCGACTACCCACACGCGGCTTTTCTCCAAACGCGACGGATCGTCAACGGTCTCTTCAGAAAGCCAACCTTCGCCATCGCGCAAGAGATTCTTGCGTAACACCGCATCTACAGCGTGATCTGCCGCAGTTACGGGATCGTCGCCGGACTTATATTTTGTGGCTACTGCGCCGGGTGTGAATTCGTTGAGTATGACTCGTGCAGCTTCCAGCGCGTCGTGGATGCGTTGCAAAGTTTCCGAATTTGAATGAGGGCCCATGAGTTTCGAGTAATGATTCTCCGAAAAATTTATTAAGACCAGAGCATTCTTGCGCCAGTACACAACAGCACAGCGCACAAGACCCGCCGCAACCACAGTACCGGGAAACGGGTGCTCAGGTAGGAACCCAAAATGCCGCCGGGGATGGAGCCGATTACCAAACATCCCACCAGTTTTGGGTCGACATTGCCCAGGCGATAGTGCAGCAAGCTGGTAAATCCGGTGAGAATGACCGCGTGGACAATGTCCGTGCCGACCATGACGCGCGGCGTATAGCTGTAAAACAAAAGCAGAAGCATCATGATGATGCTGCCCGAACCCACGCTGGTCATGCCGACTAGAAATCCGCCGACCAGACCGATCAAAATCATGGCCGCAAAAGATTTGGCGGTAGGGGTCCTCTGAGCGACATGATCTTCAATTTTTCGTTGCAAGAGCAGAAGGATCGGAATACAAATCAGCAGAATGCCGACCGCAGTTTTGATGAAGTCGTTGACGCCGGCCCCGTATATGTTGCGCAGATGCGTAAGGATCCGTACCCCGCCGTACGATCCGGGAATACTGCCCGCAGCCAGGGCCAGCACGACTTTGCGGCGGACGGTTCCCTTACTGAGGTGAACCCAACTGGAGCCGATTTTGGTGACGAAATTAAAAACGGCGTCGGAGCCGACAGCCATGATTGGAGGCACGCGCAAAACGAATATGAGGAGCGGCAGCAACAATACGCCGCCCCCCAATCCGGTCATGCCGATCAGAGTGCCGACTACAAACCCGATGACGACTTTGAGAGTCACCAGTTCCATGTTTGTCCGAGGGAAGGCTTCAGGAAAATTTCTTTTCCTTTATGCCCGCGTTTCGGCTGGTTCTCCGTTGACGCCAATAAAGCCCTGCCGTTCCAGGTGAAGAATAATCTCCTGGGCAGCTTCTTCCGCGCTTAGCGCACCGGTGTCGATGGTGACTTCCGCGTCAGTGGGCGCTTCGTACGGATCGGAAATTCCAGTGAATTCTTTCAGGATGCCCGCCCGCGCCTTTGCGTACAGACCCTTGCGATCACGTTGCTCGCAGGTTTCCACGCTGGTGGCGATGTGGACAAGAATGAATCCGCCGTGCGGTTCGATCGACTGGCGCACGAATTTGCGGGTCGCATCATAAGGAGCGATGGGTGCGCAAATCGCAATGCCGCCGTTCTTGGTGATTTCCGAAGCGACATAGCCAATGCGGCGAATGTTGATGTCGCGATGTTCCTTGGAGAAGCCGAGCTCAGACGAAAGATTCTTGCGAACCAGATCGCCGTCAAGCAACGTCACGGGACGTCCGCCCACTTCGAGGAACTTCGTGATCAGCACATTGGCGATCGTCGATTTGCCCGAGCCCGAAAGTCCGGAGAAGAAAATCGTGACGCCCTGTTGGTGCCGAGGCGGAAAGCTGCGGCGCAGCTCTTTCACCACTTCCGGATAAGTGAACCACGCAGGAATTTCGCGGCCTTCGTTCAGGCGATCGCGCAAATCCGTGCCGGAAAGATTGAGAACACGCGCGTCCTTGGGAACTTCATTGTCCGGGACGTACTGGTCTTTGTCTTCCAGGTACACCATCATGCTGAAAGGCACCATCACGACGCCGATGTCGGCTTCGTGCTTCTTGAATACTTCCTGAGCTTCATACGGACCGTAGAACGGCTTGCCGTCCGTGTCCTTGCCAGGACCCGCATGGTCGCGGCCGACGATGAAGTGAGTTACGCCGTAGTTCTTGCGAATCAAAGCGTGCCAAATGGCCTCGCGAGGTCCGCCCATACGCATGGCGAGTGGAAGAAGACCAAGCTTGGCAGTTCCCGCAGGATATTTCGAAAGCAGCAATTGATAGCAGCGAACGCGCGTGAAGTAATCCACATCGCCGGGTTTGGTCATACCGACCGAAGGCTGAATCAGAAGATTTGCTTCCACCTGTTTCGCGGCGCGGAAGGTAAGTTCCACGTGGGCGCGATGCATGGGGTTACGAGTCTGGAAGGCTACGACCTTGCGCCATCCCAAACGAGCAAACTCGGCGCGCTGTTCCGCGGGAGTGAGTCGCAGGTTTTTGAAATCGTAGTGCGAAGGAATTTGCGTGGCTTCAAGCGTTCCGCCCACGTACCAGGGATTGCCGATGTTCAATAGATAGTTGACGCCAGGGTGCGCTTTGCTCGTCGTACCGAATACGGCTTTCGCTTCCGCTTCACGATCCGGCTGCCAGATCTCTTCGACGTTCAACACGGCGAGCATCACGCCTTCGGGGTCGCGCAACGCAACTTTGCTGCCCGGCTTCAATGTCTGAGCAAAGGCTTCGGTAACGTCGAGCGTAATCGGCATCGGCCACAGAACGCCGCTGGCCAGCTTCATGTTTTTACAGACGCCTTCATAATCGGCTTTGGTCATGAAGCCGCGCAGCGGAGAAAATCCGCCGTTGACCAGAAGTTCGAGATCGCACAATTGCCGGCCCGTCAGGTCCCACGAAGGAAACTCGCGAGACTGTTTTTTCAGCTCGTCAATGCGAGCAGGTTGGGCAATAAGATCGATGAGTTCGCCGCCATGGGGCGCGATAAGATGGCTTGCTGTAGTCGTCAAAACGTTGGACCTCCCGGTCACTGACACGAAGTTAAATTTTACTGCTTGAAATCTTTCAGGCTGGATCTCAGTCCTGGCTTGTCGAGCGGGCGCCTAGTTACTCCAATAAGGTTACTACGCCAGTATTAAAGATCAAAGACAGCCAGACCTGTTCCTTGAAACCTTACAACCTCTTGTGAACTGCAATTAGAGTACCTTCCGTACGCGCATTTGGTTCGTCAAATGAATGTAAATAAAGGGACTTTATTGGGACTGACGATCCATCGGCAGATCCCGGGGGCCGTGCGCAAATGTTTTCCACATCCTGGATTAGACATTGCCTCAGATGGGAAAATCGTCAGGGAAGTTGCAAAAAATGCTTCAGCCACCAATTTTCGGTGATTTTCGCAGAATTTTGCTTTCCCTCTCGAACTCATCGGTGAGAATCCGCGAAAATCCGTGGCGAGAGTTTGTCATTCTGCAGGGAAAATGCTGAAAACGATGTTCATCCCATGCGGCTCCAGATCGAACTCCTGCAGGCATTGCTTGTTCTCGATATCGTAGAGAGATATATGCGTCGGCTTCACCGCCATGCCTTCCTGAAAAATGTGTTTTACCCAAAGCACATTTTCCTGGAGATTGGTTTTTCGCACCCGCGTAAATCCCACCCAGATTTTTCGTTCATCCACGGGTAACAAACCGCGGCACCAGCCCAGCAGAGCTTTCTGTCCGTCGATCGGTTTCAGGTCGATGATTTCATCGACCTTCAATGTGCGGCGATTTGCGATCACCACTCGTCCATCCACCGTGGTGAAATAAATTCGTTCGCCGGACACCAATCCGTCATGCGGACCTTGTACAGCAATCTCGATTCGCTTTGCCTCTCCGGTCAATGAAACCGCGTCGCGCTGACGAAAGCGAGTCACCCAAACTTCGCCATCCAATTCAAAAACAAAATTGGGATGCGAAGCATGCGGCTTAGTGCTGTCCACTTTGCGATAGTCAATTTCTTTGGAGAATCGTGCCCAGGGATCTTCCTTCAACACGTTCCACTGTTCCAGCACTTTTCCATCCGGAGTGAACTTGACCACCATGTCCAACCCGGTGCTGGCCACCAGCAAATTTCCATCTGATGACGGGGTCACATGATGAGCGTCGTTAAAGCTTGGCAGCGAGATGTATCCGATTTGCCGGAAATCGGGCAGACTGAAAATCAAAACTTCCGTTGAAGTACAGGCATAAAGCGTGTTGCCTACCAGCGTGCCGGCCTTAAACACATTGGAAGAATTTTCGTTGGCCCGCGCCTCGGCGGGGCTTTTATACTCCACGCAAGTACGAACTTTGCCGGTCTCGGTGTCCAGTCTGAGAATGAGCGCGGATTCATAGAGATTCCACTCTTCCTCACTCTTCACCAGTAACTTCCGTTGGCGCGCCCCCAGCACGTATAAACCGGCCATTTCTCTAGTTTCTCCCGGACCCCAGCGACAAGAAATTAAACATCTAGAAGGATTTCCTTTGTGTAACTTAGTGTCCTTTGTGGTCAATCAAGACACTATGAAGAGGCACAAGCCTTGCAGCGCTTCCGCAATCAGATTTCCCTAAACACCTGCCCTAGAAAGGTTTGCATAAACATCGAAGACTTGTCCAGACGGGATCGAAGAGATGTTCGCGATATACAATATGGCAGTACACGTGCACGTTTTAAGCTGTTCAGTCGCGCCGAAGACGATTTTCCGGGAGGTTCGCCTTTGATAAAACAATCTTGCTTCGTGGTTTTAGTTCTTGCGCTCGGATCTCTGGCGTCGGCACAAAACAAGCATGCGGCAGATCCCGTTCAACGGCCGTATCACGACAATGCCGTTAAGCCGCTCACGCCGGCGCGCAAAACTTCAGGCGATTTGGCGGCCCATCCCAAGCCGATCGGAAACGTGGGCATGGCCCCGGCGAAGACTGGGAATGCGAATGATGCGCAAGTGACTGCGCTCGAACATAAGCAGGCTACGATTCATTATCCAAAGCCAGCCCCGAAGAACGCCGCACCTGCGGCCAAAGCCGCAAAACCTGCCGATGGCAATGAACCAATAAACTTTACTTATAAAACGCCCAACGCCAAAAACACTCCGGTAGGCGGCCAAGCGAATGGCCGGTCCGCGCACTAAACCTCGCTAACTTGGTACTAGGGCATGCCAGCGGAATTGCCCGGGCGAGAAGCTTCTTCCGAAGAAGTTTGCGGCACAGAAATTTGGGACAAAGAATCCTTCGCGGCGACCACCGGTTCTTTAATGGAATATTTCAACAAGCACCACAACGCTCGCACTCCGTCTTTCCATCCGATCTTTTTACCTTCTTCGTAAGTGCGTCCCCAGTATCCAATGCCGACTTCGTAAATCCGCAAATGCCGTTTGGCGATTTTTACCGTGATCTCCGGCTCGAATCCGAAGCGGTCTTCTTCAATCGAAATCGACTGAATAATTTCCCGCCGAAAAACTTTGTAGCAGGTTTCCATGTCGCTGAGATTGATGTTCGTCAGGCAATTGGAAAGCAGCGTCAGTACCGAATTTCCCACTGAATGCCAGAAATAAAGAACGCGGTGCGGACCGCTTCCGAGGAAGCGCGAACCGTATACGACATCAGCTTTTCCTTGGATGAGCGGCCCCAGGAGATTGGAATAATCGCTGGGATCATATTCAAGATCTGCGTCTTGAATGATCACAAAATCTCCACTGGCTTCCTGAATTCCGCGGCGAAGCGCAGCACCCTTGCCCATGTTTTTTGGCTGCAGAAAAATCCGCAATTGCGGATATTTTGTTTGCAGCTCGCTCAGGATTTCGCGAGAGCCATCGCGCGAACCATCATCCACGCATATCAGCTCGATCTGCAGCGGTACCGCCAAAACCCGCTCCACGACTTCTCGCAGGGTATTGCGCTCGTTGTACACCGGCATAATGACCGAGAGTTTCATAATGTTGAAGAGGACGCGGTCAGTGTAAAACAACTTCGCCACTCGCGCCGTCGATTCGATTCCGCTGCTTAATCCGTTTAGGTCTGTAAAGAATCTGCACTAACGAGTCAAAAAGTGTAATAACTTCCAAGTGGGCGGCTGAACCCATGCCATTTCGACCTACTGCTTTTGGGGTAGCCGAGTAATACACAGGCAAAAATTAAGCTTTCACAAACTATTGAACATCGCTGCCGACTTTTCGGCAGGATGCTGCCGGCTTCGGCATCAGACAAAATCTGCTCTGCTTCGAAATTCGGTCAATACAGGCTTTTCCCTAAGAAAAAGCCTTATTTTGCAGCAATTTATTGCATACCAAACCAGCCTGGATCCCGTCCTGATAGGACAAAATGGCGTTTGCATTCAGTGGGAAATGCCTTTTTCATACCTGTTCTATGCCCAAATGAACGGGCCTGATCGGCTGTGGAAATCTTATTTTGATAAAAATCTGTGCAAACCCACCGGACTTGGCACGCAGGATGCTATGAATTTCGGGAGAACCATCAAAATTCAGTATTCCTTCGCTAGCTGCGAGGCCCTCCAAAGGGGTTTCCTGTAGCTGCTTTAATCACAAAGATTGTCAGCCCGAAACAGGGCGTTGCGATTGATTCGTTGGCGTTGGACCAGATGGGGGAAGTCGCATGAACGAGGATTCAGTCCGGCTGGCACCGCGTGAGCAGCAAATTGCCGAGCTTCTGTTGCAGGGTTGCGACAATGAAGAGATCGGCAAACAGTTGAACATCGCGCGGCGCACGGTAAAAGCTCATTTCAACCGCCTTTTTTTGCGCTTTGGTATCCAGGATGGAGTTAAGCGGGTAAAACTGGCAACACTTTTATATCGGAGGCAGTTATGTTCAGAGGCGAGCGCTATGGAAAACGAGGTCCCAGCGAACGAGAGCAGCAGGTCATTGAACTCGTCGCCCAGGGACTCAAAAACCGCGAAGTCGCAACCGCAATCGGAACCACTGAGCACGTCGTTAAAAACTACCTCAGGGCCATCTATGACAAGCTCGGACTCTGGAACCGGGTCGAACTTGCCCTCTGGTACGAAGCTCGACGGCACCAAGTCCCGGCTGGCGCCTGACGCCCTCGAACGATGGGAGCGGAGCATTCTGGATCTCGATCCAGGAACCGTTCACGGCCGCCACATCGGCGAAGGCTAAGCACAGTCTATCCATACATTCTAATTAGCTCCAAAGATGACCCCGCCCAAGCCCAGCTTGGGCGGGTTTTTTTCGCAGGTAGTTGGATTGATAAATTCGGTTTTTTACGGACGCGTGCGTCGCGTCATGCACAAGATGATAGGACTGAAGCCTCTGCCCGCAACGTCGCAATGCGAGCCAGATTCACTTCTTCAACTCCGCCGTCCAATCCGATACGAACTTCAGCGGCGCCGAAGTTTCCTCTTCCGACAGGTTCACCAGCAATCGCTTGCCGTCCGCCGCAACGTCGAAAGGCACGCCCACGGCCTGATTGGTGGCATGAAACAAATGCTCTGGCGCGCCAACTTCCATTTCCGACCCTTTCGGCGTGACTGGACAAACATAAAACTCGTCATTGAAATCTTTGTAGAACACTTCCCGTCCGTTTGCGCTCCAGGCAGGATAGGCCCCGCCATTTGCCGACACGCGCCACTTCCCTTTTCCCTCCGGAAAGCTGGCGATGTAAAGCTCGCCTTGTCCTGATTCGTCCGAGACGTACGCCACCCACCTGCTGTCGGGCGAAACCCGGTAAGTTTCCACATTCGATTGCGACGACGGTGCCTGCACGACCGTCACCGGTTTGCCGCCGGCCACCGGCACAATCCACAGAGAAATCATGCTGTCGCCATCGCCCCAGAGATAAGTCAAATACTTGCCGTCGGGCGACCAGCCTGGGTAACGATAATTATTTGCGGGAATTAAAAGCCGTTCCTGTCCGCCACCGTCGGATGGTATGTTACGAACCTCGACATTGCCTCCGCCTTGCGCCACGTGGATGGCGAACAGCAGTTCCTTCCCGTCCGGCGACCAGGCAGGCTGCACAATGGGCTGCGAATCGAAAGTGATGCGGGTTCTGGTTTTGCGCTCCAAGTCCGTGGTCCATATGCCGTTACCGGTCGCGTAGGCCACTCGCTTGCCGTCGGGCGAGAGACGTAAATCAAAGGTCGAGTAGGAACGATCATTCACTGCGTCGAGTTCTTTACCCTTCCGATCCAGCCAAACCATTCGATTTCCCGTGATCGCGCCGTTCCCCGGCTGGTAGAGCATCCGTCCATTTTGCGACGCGGAAAAAATACCTCGCCATACCCCGTCATCGAAACGCACATTGTTAATCAGCGGAGTTGCTGATCCCGATAATTTGCCGGTCGCTGGATCGAAGGGCTGTGCCACCAGCGCCATGTTCGAGCGATAAAGAAGATAACCGGACGCATATTGCGCCGCCGAGTCGGTCGAGACCACTAAATGCGTTTCGGTACTGTCCACCGAAGCAAAGTAAATTCCGTTTTGCTTAGGGTCTCCTCCCAGATGGCTGGTCGCAAGAAAAAGATAGTGCTTTCCGTCGGGAAGAAACCACGGCCAGCGGTGAGTGGTGTGTTTTTGTTTGTCGAGGACTGTAGCCGGAGTGGAAGTGTCGGATTGCGTGCTCACTTTCGAAAGCGCGCTCTGAAAATCGGGAGCATAGACGATTACGTCGTTCGTGCCCCAAGTGCCGCCGCGCGGATTTGCAGCCTCGGCGAGCACGGATACAGGCCCTCCAATCGCCGCGATCTTTCTTAATCTTCCGGCAGCGAAGAATCCAATGGACTGTCCATCCGGTGACCAGAACGGATGCATCGCTCCCTGCGTGCCGTCAAGCCTTTGTGCGCCATCCGCTGCTATCGATCGTACCCACAGAGACTTGTCCTCCGGGGAATGAGCCACGAACGCGATCTTGTCCCCCTGCGGTGACAGTACCGGCATGCCGCCACTGTCGCCGGTTGCGTCAAATAAATATTTCTCTGGAGCTGGGATTTCCGCATGGATCACGCTTCCGGTATCGCCACGCTTCGACCAGTAGCCGGCGAGTCCAGCAAGCAAGACGGCTGCGAGAGCGGCGACAGCCAGCAAAATCAGGGAAGACTTTTTGAGCTTCGCCGGTTGGGCTTTTTCTTCAGCACCTGAGGCGCCCGCGATCCATCGCAAGTCCAGCAGAACATCATGTGCGGATTGAAAGCGCTCGGCGGGATCTTTTATCAAACATTCTCGAGTGACGCGTTCCAGCATCGGCTGCGCGATGCCGATCGGTTGCGGTTCTTGCTCCAGAATTGCGGATAGAACACCAAGCTGCGATTTGCCCTCGAATGCCCGCCGGCCCGTGACCATCTCATAGAGCACGCAACCGAAACTGAAGATGTCACTGCGAGCATCGGCCTCGGCTCCCTGCAAGACTTCCGGAGCAAGATATTGAAATGTTCCGACAATGGAACCTTTTTGTGTCAGCGGCGATGCCACCGATGTAAGCGACGCCAGATTCATCGTCGGCATGGATGAAGAGATTGGCGTTTTCGAACCTGTGGGTATCGCCAACTCAGGTTTCGCCAGCCCAAAGTCCATCAACTTCGCGCCGGACTTCGTCAGCATAATATTCGCCGGCTTCAAATCACGATGGATAATCCCCTGGCTGTGCGCCTTTTGAAGGGCTTCCGCGATTTCTTTTCCAACCTTCAAAACCTGATCGACCGGCAGCGGGCCCTTCTCAAGGCGTGCGGCGAGCGTCTGCCCTTCAAGACACTCCATCACCAGATAGTCCACGCCATCCTGCGAGCCAATGTCATGCAGCGTGCAAATATTCGGATGCTGCAAGGCGGAGATTGCCCTGGCCTCCCGCTCGAAGCGCTGCTTCAACTCTGAATTAGAAGAAAGATCCGAAGGCAAAACTTTGATGGCCACAGTGCGATCAAGACGAGTATCGCGAGCGCGATACACTTCGCCCATTCCCCCCGCGCCCAGCGGAGAAACGATTTCGTACGGCCCAAGTTTCGTGCCAGAGGTAAGCGCCATGCGTGGGCGCAATTATAAGCCGAACCCAAAGTCCGGACACGATCACAGTCACATGATCCATCACAAAAAGATGTTGAACTTGAAGTTGAACCGGCCACCATGAGAAAGGGTGCCCCATTTCTGGCAACGCCAGAAGTGGGAGGCAAGGAAGTCAACAGCATCACGGAACAGGAAGTTGACTTACTTTCGCGAGCGAGATCCAACTGCAATCTTCAAGAACGCTTTTCTAGCTGCCCCCGGCTTTTCCAAGTCCGACAGGAAAAGCCGCCGCAGCGCGACGCGACGCACACGTCCAGACAGATAACGATCGTATAACTCACTGCCCATCCCGTATCCCAGATCTCGCGCCATCGAATCGAACTTAATCCGGGAGCTGTGCACCGCTTCCTGAGCAAACTGCTCGGCGGCACGGGTCAGATCATCCATACCGACCGAAGCCCGCGCCGGAAACAACACTCGCGAACCAAAATATGCCAGCGCATGCTCGAGCATCCGGGCATAGAAACGATCGACCGGTGCAGTGCGCGCAATCGGAGATCCGTTCCGCAGCAATGGCAACCCACGACACGCATGATGCAGAAATCGCGCCGCCTCTTCCGCCGCATAGCCCATTTGGAAATCCTGCACGTAAATCACATTCGCGTGCGGAAGATAGATACATCCTCGTTCATCCACATGACGGGCAATCTCCGCGATTTGCGCATCGTCAAAGCCGCCTCGCGTCAGTAACCAGTGAAAAGACATCTTCGACGAAGGCCCATAAACTTCCGGCAACAGGTCCATCAGAAACTTCGGCTGCGTAGTGTTATGCGAGGAGTAACGATTGATCTCCAGGAACTGCGCCAGACTATCAATCAGGTTGTAGATCGTCGGGCAAAGGTCCGGGCCTTCTCCCGCTTCGCGGCACCACCGGCTCAAATGCAAGCGGTAATTTTCGTATTTTTC
>DATBAX010000435.1:0-6486 GCA_036271275.1 Terriglobales bacterium | reverse complement strand
AGTGCTTAAACCACCAAGGAAATTCTCCTAGAGCGCCTTTCTTTGTGATACTTCGTGCCCTTGGTGTTTAATTCACTTTGTTTCCCTCCGTTGACTTGACGGGAGGCGGAGCCTAACATCGGAGGATTCTTCCAGAGAGCCGGACCCTTCACCGCTAGACCATGACGAATCAAACCATGATCGGCCAAACCGTTACCCACTACCGTATTCAGCGCCAGCTTGGTGGTGGAGGGATGGGTGTTGTGTACGAGGCTGAAGACCTGAATCTTGGCCGGCAGGTCGCTTTAAAATTTCTGCCCAGCGAATTGGAAAAAGATCCGGCGGCTTTGGAGCGGTTCCAGCGCGAAGCTCGGGCGGCGTCGGCCCTGAACCACCCTAATATTTGTACGATTTACGAGATCGGACAGACCGACGGCCGCTATTTCATTGCCATGGAGCTGTTGGAAGGCCAGACATTGAAGCAACGGATCGGCGGCCGTCCCATGGAAACGGACGCTCTACTGGATCTGGGTATTCAGATTGCCGACGCTCTTGATGCTGCACACGCTAAAGGAATTATTCATCGTGACATCAAGCCGGCCAACATTTTTATCACCACTCGAAGCCAGGCCAAAGTGCTCGATTTTGGTCTTGCCAAACAAACGGTGAATTCGCCGCTGGGAAGTGGCACTGCCGCCACCCAGGCTACTGCGACCGCGGACGGGAATTTCCTGACCAGTCCCGGATCCACCGTGGGTACGGTAGCTTATATGTCGCCGGAGCAGGCGCGGGGAAAAGATCTCGACATCCGTACCGATCTGTTTTCCTTTGGTGCAGTTCTCTACGAAATGGCCACCGGCGCCCTGCCTTTTCGGGGAGATACTTCGGCGGTGATTTTCGAGGCCATACTGAATCGTCCTCCGGTTGCAGCAGTCCGGTTGAATCCGGATCTTCCGCAGCCGCTCGAAGAAGTGATTGGCAAGTTGCTGGAGAAAGATCGCGACCTGCGTTATCAAAGCGCAGCCGAAGTCCGCTCGGATTTGAAGCGGGCCCGGCGCGACACCGAGTCGGGAAGTGTGACGACGGCCAAGAGTTCCTCCAGCATGAATCGTCCTGATCTTTCGCAGCCCACAAATCGGCATCAGTTGCGGGGATATTTGGTTGCGGGAGTTGTAGTGGTTGCCGTAATCGCCGCGCTGGTCGTCTTTCTTACTCGTCATGGTCGCGCCATGATGTCGGCAAAGGATGTAATTCTGGTCACGGATTTCGTAAACACGACAGCCGATCCTGTCTTTGATGGCACTTTGAAGAAGGCGCTCGCTGTCGACCTGGAGCAATCGCCGTATCTGAATGTCTTCCCCGAGCAAAAGGTGAGGCAGACTTTGCAGTTCATGGGCCGTACTCCGGACGAACGTATCACCACGGACGTGGGCCGTGAAATCTGTCTGCGTGACGGAATCAAGGCGATGCTTAATGGATCCATTGCAAACCTTGGGACTCAGTACGTCATTACGCTTGAGGCCATCAACGCAAGCAGCGGCGAATCGCTGGCTCGCGAGGAGATGCAAGCCAGCAAGAAAGAGGACGTGCTGGACGCGCTGCATCGAGCCGGATCCGACTTGCGCGGAAAGATGGGCGAGTCTCTGGGATCCATACAAAAGTTCGACAAGCCGCTTTCTGAGGCGACCACATCGTCATTGGACGCACTGAAGGCCTTCAGTTTGGGCGATGCAAAACACATGGCAGGCGACGACCTGGGCGCTCTGCCGCTTTACCAGCGCGCCACCGAACTCGATCCGAATTTCGCCATGGCTTATGCGCGTACCGGTACTGTTTATGGCAACCTGGGTCAAACCCAACTGTCCGAACAGAACCGGCAGAAGGCGTTCGAGTTGCGCGACCGGGCGAGTGAACATGAAAAGCTGTACATCATGGCACACTACTATTCTGATTCCGGTCAATTGGACAAAGGAATTACCGCCTGGGAACTTTACAAGCAAACTTATCCGCGCGACTCGATTCCGACCAACAATCTGTCTAATATTTATGACCAACTGGGACAGTTTGAAAATGGACTCGACAATGCGAGGCAATCGCTTGAGCTATCCCCCGATAATTTCGGTTCTTATACCACTGAGGCCATTGCTTATGCAGGCTTGAACCGTCTGGATGAGGCTAAGGCTGTGCTGGAGCAGCTCGTGCAACGAAAAGCTGGAGGCGAGGATGTCCATATCCTGATCGCTGGGCTGGACTGGTTACAGAACGATCACGTGGCCGTAGAACGTGAGCTGGAACTAGCAAGATCGGCACCCCAGGGCGAAATGCAAGTCTCCTGGTTTCGAGCCTACGACGCGGCCTGCCGTGGCCAACTGAAGCAAGCCCGGGATCTTGGAAAGAAAGGTAGAGATGCTGCCGAACGCCTGTCGCTAAAAGAGCCAGCCGCTTCAGAACTTAGTCAGGAGGCCATTATCGAAGCCGTTTACGGCGAAAAATCAAAAGCGCAGGAGGATGTAACCCAAGCGTTAAAGATGTCCAGTTCTCCCAGCATTGCGATTAGTGCGGCGAGTGCGCTGGCCCTGATCGGGGAGGACAACCGGGCTTTGAAAATGGCGCAGGACGTAGCCAAGCAGCGTCCCTACGACACCATTGTTCAATCGGTACAAGTTCCGTTGATTCAGGCCGTCGTCGAACTTAATCACGGCAATGGCGCGAAAGCCCTCGACCTGATGGATGGGGCCATGGTGTATGGCCGGACCAATACGGCCGTGCTCTACATCCGAGGTGCGGCCTGCCTCAAAGCGGGGCGAGGAGGAGATGCCGCGCAGGCGTTTCAGCGTGTACTCGATCTCAAAGCCTATACCTGGGGAGATCCTCTGGTCTCTTTGTCCGAACTCGGCCTGGCCCGCGCTTATTCGTTGGAGGGCGACAAGGCCCACAGTCGCGTGGCTTATCAGAACTTCCTGGCCCAATGGAAAGATGCGGATGCGGACATCCCATTATTGAAAGATGCGAAGGCCGAATATAGCAAGGTTCAATAAAGCTTCCAGCAAAGCACTTTGGTTTAACTAGTAGCTAGAAGCTTCTTACTAATTTCCCTGGAAATTCACCGTCACTGTGGTTTCAACTTCTACTGGCTGGTTATTGATCAAATAAGGTTGGTACTTCCACCACTTCACTGCGTCGGTTGCCGCAGCGACCAAAGAATCTGGGCCGCTCTGGGGGCGTGTGCTGATGACCGCTCCGTCGATTCCAATCACCGCATTCAGAATTACTATGTCCTGTCCGGAAGCTGGATGTTCTGTTTCTGGCAATACTGGATCGACCTTATGGAGGAGGAGCTGCTCCATCACGTCGGCTGGCACTCTGGTTCGCTGCTGCAAGGAGATTGTTTCCTTCCCCTGAAGCCGCGATTCCAGGTCCTGCCAGGCCTGGTACCAATGCCACCAACCCAAACTGCCAGTGACCAACAGAGTTGCGAGGATCAGCAGAATGATTCGATAATCTTGTCGTTTTTTGTCCGGCGATTTCAGGGGCGGGGGGATCTCCGGTATCGTCGCGGCGATTTCCTGGAAGCGGCTGGCCGGCTTAGCCGCGGCCATGCGGCGGGACCAGCGCTCAATAATCATTTGCTGCTCAGGTAACAACCCCACAAAAGAAAGTCCACATTGCAACTTGGCTTGATGACGAACCAAGGCTCGCGTCCGAATCGGGGTACTAACTTCCGGGACGCGGAATGCAACCCCGATCAGATCTCCCGCAGTCAATTCTCCCGCCAGCATCGCCCCCATCCCGAATTCGCCAAAATTCGTCGAGCGTCCGGGGATGGTGTAGGGAATGCCTGACCGCAGCACGGTGACATCCACGGGAATAGCTGCGGGGAAGCGAGGCGCTCTACGGGTTGTGTGTCCGCCAGTGACTGATGGCGCTGCGGGTGTACTCACGGGACCCCTTCGATGTAGATGATCCACTCCGACGCGAATTCAGTGGGAGGGCGACGAATGGGCGCGAACAGACTGCTATAGGAGAGAAGTATAACACCGCAATTTCGGCGAATTCTAACCTTTTGGGATGGGTAAAAAAGAGGTATGTTTTGGGGCTGCCTAAGGCTCTTCAGCGTCCCCAAGCATCCCACACGAGTCCTGGCAAACTGCAAGATCGGCCCGTCCGCCAGTCTTGTGGGTGTTCCGTCTCGACGGCCGACGTTATGGCCAGCGCTTCGCGGTGTCTTCCCAACCTGCAGCCCGGGCTTGCTGCTGCGGCTGCGCGGAAACGGCCGGCTGCGGAATGCGGATCGGCTGTTGCGCCGGGGTGGGAGGCGCCAGAGTTGGCTTACTGTTTACTGCCTCGGCCAGCATCTCTTTGTCTTCCGACAATAACGGAGCGGCTACTCGCAGTGCCTCTACTTCTTTTTCCAGCCTGGCCAATTCGAGCTCTTTTTGCCGCAAAACTTCGTAAACATTCTTCATTCTTGGGCACCTGTCCAAAATCCGCTGCAACACAGCAACTTGTCCGAACTTTATGCAGGTAGAAGACTTTTGTCAAGGACGAACGAGGAAGTATGCGTGAAATGGGGTCTCCGGGCGTGGGTGGTTTTTGTCACATTGACGAATGATGGAAATTACATCCGCGCTCGTTACCTTTTCTGACTATTAGCGTCTAAGCCAATAAGTTTGGGCACACAAGCTGGCGCAAGAAAAATCAAGCTTGTGATTGCCACGGAACAAGTTCCATCGAGTGTCCGTATTAAGTGATAAGCGATGGTGTGGCTTGGCAGGACGCGCGGGGCCCGAGGAGAGTCTTCATGAATAGCGGGCAGATGCAGAATGACGAAACAGTAAACAAAAGTCTTTCCGGCAACAGCGATCAGAATGTTCAGCAAGTCGTAAAGACTGCTCACGAAGAACTGCGGCAATTGATGCGGCAACGCGCCGATATCATGAAGCGGATCGGCACCATCAAACAAACGATTGTCGGTCTTGCCAATCTTTTTGGCGGTGGGATTTTAAACGACGATTTGCTGGAACTTGTCGACCGCAAAACCAGCGGGCGCCAGCCCGGATTCACCAGAGCTTGCCGCATGGTCCTCATGGAAGCGGCGCGTCCTCTGGGTGCGCGCGAAGTGTGCGAGCAAATGCAGCAAAAGATTCCACCGGTCATACTGCATCACAAAGATCCTCTTGCGTCGGTCACGACTGTGCTCAACCGGTTGGTGGAATACGGAGAAGCGCAAAGCGTGGTTCGCGAAAACGGACGACGCGCCTGGAAATGGGTGGCTGGTTCTGAAAACGACGCGATCGAACTTTCCGATGAAGACGATGGCGAACCGGCACTGCCTCGGGGTTCAACTTATCTTTAAGATTTCTCCATGCTCATAGCCCCAGAGCGGCGCAAGTGTTTGCGGAAAAACGCTGCTATTCGGTAGAGCCGCGCTTTCACGCCTCGTTAAGTCCTAATGTTGAGCACGCGACGCATCTGCCCGCAGTTTCCAGAAGGTCGATTTTTGTTACGCGGGCGGCAGCAGCATACCTTTTTCCAGGTGCCGGGTCACGTGCGCATAAGAGGCCGCGTGCGGATCATGCGTGACCATCACTACGGTCTTCTGAAAACTTTCATTCAGGCGCTTCAGAATTTCAAGGACTTCGGTCGCTGAATGGCTGTCCAAATCCCCTGTGGGTTCGTCTGCAAGCAACAGAGTCGGATCGCTAACGATGGCACGCGCAATCGCCACGCGCTGTTCCTGACCACCGGAGAGTTGTTTGGGCAGGTGGCTGACACGTTCTTCCAATCCAACCAGCTTTAGCGCCGTCATCACATGCTCGCGGCGCTGTTGCGCGGTGAGTTTGGTCAACAATAGTGGAAGCTCCACATTTTCAAATGCGGTGAGGACGGGAATCAAATTGAATGTTTGAAAAATGTAGCCAATGTGCGTGTTGCGCCAGTGAGCGGACTGCGAATCGCTAAAGCTGAAAATATTCTGTCCCTGAACCAACAGTTCGCCGGCGGTCGGACGATCAATCGCCGCAATCATATTCAGCAATGTCGTTTTGCCGGAGCCAGAGGGGCCCATGAGCGCGAGAAACTCGCCTTTGGCGATGTCAATCGAGACACTATCCAGGGCCGTGACCTGAAAGGCGTCGCGCTTGAAAACCTTGCTCACGTTACGGACTTGAACGACTTTGGTTTGGGTAGCGATATCGTTTGGTGCTGTAGCTGTGCTCATGATTGTCCCTTGATCTTAATTTTGTCGCCGTCTTTCAAATCTTGCGGCGCTGAAGTGATGACATCTTCGCCGCCGTTCAATCCTTGCACCAAAGCCCCGCCGCTTCGTTGCGACAGGATTTTCACTTCACGCACCATAGCCTTGCCTTCGAATGAAAGGAAGACGATTTTCTTGCCGTCGCGATCGTGGATCGCCGGCGTCGGCACGAACACCCCCGCAGGCTGCGAACTGGCGGTCGTGGTCTTATTTTCGTCTGCCAGAAATTTGACGGTGGCGTTCATGTCCGG
>DATBAX010000434.1:0-6842 GCA_036271275.1 Terriglobales bacterium | reverse complement strand
GCTCGCTTGCCAGGACAGACGAGGCCTGCGTCCCTAGCTGGGACGTGGAAGTTCTTAATTGACTTATGACATGTTCTTTGACAAACTTCTTCGAACCGGAAAACTGCTGCTAATCGGGTTTAGCAGACGATGACCAATACTGCTCTTCTATTTTTCTTTTCGACGCGCGAGCACAATCTGGAGCAGATTGTGTGTATTGTCGCGTCCGGCAAGCTTGAATCCGGACTGTGAGCCGCCGGCGGCCACCCCCACCGCCTGAACAGAACTAATTTCCAACAGCAATGCAAGTGTCCGAGAAGTTGCTGTGCAGACACGCAAACGAACGGCCGAATCCAGAACCAGGGACCCAGGAGACCAATGAAACTCTTTCGCCACAGCGTCTTAACCATTGTCGCGGTATTGTGCAGCACGATTTTTCTGTCCGCTCAAACATCCCAGGGAAGAATTCTGGGTTCGGTGACCGACGATTCCGGGGCCGTGATTTCGGGCGCCAAAATTACGATCACCGATACCGCTACAGGAGTTTCGAGGACGCTGACCACGACGGCGGCGGGCGATTATGCGGCTCCGAATCTTGAGCCCGGCCCCTACACCGTGACCGCGGAGGCGGCGAGTTTCAAGAAAGAAGTGCGCGTCGGTCTCCAGTTGGAAGTGGCGAAAGACATCCGCGTGGACATTAAGCTGACCGCGGGTTCCGTCGATCAGGTGGTGACGGTTTCCGGCGAAGCGCCGCTGGTTGACACGACGTCCGACGTACTAGGCGGTACTTTTTCCAACGCCGCGATCAACTCGCTGCCGCTGTTAGGACGCGATTTTCAAAACCTCGTGGTGTTGCAGCCGGGCATTCAGCGTTCGCCGGGCGGTGGATTTCTGTCGATTACCGCGAACGGCAACCGCCCAGAAGACAACAACTTCGTTGTCGACGGTCTTGACGACAACGACGCGTACTACGGAACGACCGTCATCAACGCGGAAGGCGTCGAAGGCACGCCGGCCACCCATTTGCCCATCGACGCCATTCAGGAATTCAACGTTCAATCCAGCCCTGAGGCCGATTACGGTTACAAGCCCGGCGCGATCATCAACGTCGGCATTAAGTCCGGGACGAACGGTTTTCATGGTTCGACTTACTATTTCAACCGCAACAAGGCGCTGGATGCCCGCAACTGGTTCAATCCGGCGGTGAGCGAGGACGGCATCCACAATCCGGTGGCCGCGCTTAACCTGCATCAGTTTGGCGTGTCGGCGGGCGGACCCATTGTGAAAGACAAACTGTTCATCTTCGCGAATTATGAGGGTGTTCGAGATGTCGTGGGCAATCCTCTTCTGGTGGAAGCGCCGATTACGAACGCCCAGGCGACCCCCGATCCGGACGAGAGCGTGGCCGACGCTTTTGCGCTCTGCGAGCCCAATTGCAGCGCGGTCAGCGAGAAGCTTCGAGCGCTTCTCCCGTTCAATCCGGGCCAGACCACGGACCTCAACACCGATTTCGATAATCGGAATCGGGAAGACAACGGAATTCTGAAGATGGACTATCACTTTTCAGAGAAGAATACTTTTGTCGGGACTTATTTCTTTGGCGACAGCAAACAGCTCGAAGAAAGCACCACGGTATTGAATCCGCTATTTCTTTCGCAGGCGCGTACACGGGCGCAGGTGGCCGGTGGCGGATGGATTTGGGTACCCACTTCCCGCCTGACCAATCAAGTTCACGTTGGTTACAACCGGTTCTCGCAGCAGATCGCGAATGCCGATCACAATACCAATCCCATTGCCTACGGTCTGAACACGGGCGTGCTGGATCCAACCAACTATGGAATGCCGGAAATTCGTATCGGTGGCGGCTTCACGTCGCACACGTTCGGTGGAAGCGAGTCCTGGCCGCTCTCTACGACGCCAAACCAGACGCTGCAGTTCACCGACAACGCGACCTACATTGTTGGAAAACACAATATTCGCTTTGGCGGCGATTTCCGTACCGGCAGTTCGGATAATCTCAGAAATACTTTCGGTTCCGGCGAAATCCGCTTCTCTGATCTGGAAGATTTTGCGACTGGCGATATTCGCAGCGGCAACTTCATTTTCGTGGGCAACAACCATCGCGTGGTCAGTCAAAAATCTTTTGGATTGTTTATTCAGGACGACTGGCGCATCACCCCCAAGCTCAGCCTCAACGCCGGGTTGCGCTACGATTTGAGTCTGCCGATTCACGAACAGAACGATTTGTTGAGCAACTTCGATCCCAATCTCGGATTGGTCCAGGTGGGACACGGAATCAGCAAACCATATAACACGAATTATCGGAGCTTCGGCCCGCGGCTGTCCCTTGCCTACGATCTGTTTGGCACGCAAAACACTGTCATTCGCGCGGGGTTTGGCATCATCGACGAGATCCCGCACATCGATGTGTATCTTGGCCAGAACAACACCAATGCCATTGGATTGGGCGGGAACCCGACAGGTGTTCCGGGATCTCCGACTCCGGGCGGCGGCACGATTGTGGCCACCACTCTAAGTCCCGATCCGGATGAAATGAGTGCGGCCTGGAAATCCGGAGGGCCGGTGTTTGGCGATCTCAATCCTCAGGATGCGGTTTGTTCGACTGACAATCTTTGCCCGGTCTTCGGCACGTCGCCCAAATTGACGACGCCGTACACCATCAACTGGAACTTCAATGTGGAGCAAGTGTTGTGGCATGACGCTTCGTTGACCATGAGCTATGTTGGCAACAAGGGCGATAAGCTCTACAGCATTCGCGATATCAATCAAAACGTGTTTGCGAATGACGTTGATGAGGACGAGCAATCGGGACGGCCTTTCAATACCAGGTTCCCGACATTGAGCAATATCTACCAGTTGGGAAATGGCGACAACTCGATTTATCACGGGCTACAGGTCACGCTGCGGCAGAAAACTTCGCATGGTCTGTATTTTGTCGCGGGCTACACCTGGGCGCACGCGATTGACGATTCCGGCGACAACCGCCAGTTCAACATTCAGAACAGTTACGATCCGGCAGCGGAACGGTCGAATGCGGATTCAGATATCCGGCATCGCTTCACTTTCGCATCGACCTACGACCTGCCGTCCAAGAGAGGTTATGGGCAGATGCTGGAAGGCTGGCATGTGAATGGCATCTTCACTGCCCAGACCGGAGAGCCGCTGTTCCTGTATGACAGCTTTAATGACATCAGCGGTACTGCTGAATTCAACGACAAATGGAATATCACCGGAAACCCGGGCGACTTCCATTGGGGAAAAACCAAGGGATTTCCGTTCTACGACTACGATCAGTTCAGCACGGTGACTGATAGCAGCGGGAATTTCCACGCAACCGGCGGGCTCAACCCGGCGGCCCAGCGCTGCTACAACCAGGCATTCGCTTTGGGAGGACAGGCTGGAGCGGACCAACTAATCGACGGCACAGACGAAGACACTCTGGATAGCGGCGGCTGTTTCGTTTCCGGAAGCGCAGTCATGACACCGCCTGCGCCAGGAACTTTCGGGGACATGCGCCGGAATGTGGTGTACGGGCCGGGCTTCGTCAATCTGGATTTCTCGGTGATCAAGAACTTCAGGATCGGGGAGAAGGTTAAGCTGGAAGCTCGTGGCGAAGTGTTTAATATCCTGAATCATCCGAACTTTGCCAATCCCGACCATGATTTGTCGGATGGATCCGCAGGCACCGTGGGCATCGCGCAGTTCACTCCCGACATCAACGCGTCCAACCCAGTCATTGGATCCGGTGGATCGCGGCATATTCAGATTGGCTTGAAAGTGCTTTGGTAGAGCGATGAGCGTTTTAGGCCCCGGCGAAAGCCGGGGCCTTTTTTTGTGGCAGGAGAAGCTTTTAACCGCAAAGAACGCTAAGAAAATCCGCAAAGAGCGCTAAGACGAGCAGAAGATTTTGTTGGCGTTCTTTGCGGCTGTTCTTTGCGCTCGAGAAAATTCCACACAGGGATGGGATGGTTGAGCTCGTAGGGGTCCTTCGACTCCGCAAAAGCGTTCTTCGAACGCTTTTGCGGCGCTCAGGATGACAGAAACTTGGAGGGTTGGGAGATTTCCACAGAATGGCGAAATTCGGGAAAATTATAAAAGGCGAAGAATCAGCGAAATAGAAGGTTTAGAACAAAGATCGTTAACACCACTGATTGTGGTCACCTAAATCGTTAGCTACAAGACTTGGTAGTTTCCCCAAGACCTCAACTAACCCCCTCATGACCTATAACTTTCATATTGACAACAAACGGTTTAGGCGTAGGATGTGGACAAATGTGGTAGAAAGTGGCGGACGCGGTAGAGATCGTGGGCAAGACTGGAAAATAGAGAGGCACCAGTGGAAAGAGTAGCTGGAACCCCCGAAAACAGCCCCGACGTACCGAAAACGCACCGCATTGTAACGATTTCAACCTCCCCCGAACTGGCAGTCACTGCAAATGGTAGTCAAACCCTGAATCAGGGCCATATTTATGTTTCGCGGCAATCACCCAACTCGCGTCGACGAAAAAGGACGGCTCAAGGTCCCGGCGGAGTTCAAGCGGGTGATCGACGAGAAGTACAGCACGCAATTCTATATCACCAGTTTGGACGGCAAGGTTGCCCAACTGTATCCCTTCGAGGAATGGGAGCGGATCGAGCAGAAGCTGGCGGGGCTCTCCACTTTCAATCCTACGAAGAAGAAGTTTTTGGATCGCGTGAACTACTACGGCCAGGCCGTCGAGATGGATGGGCAAGGCCGTTTACTGATGCCGCAGTTGTTGCGGGAGGCGGCGCAGATCAAAGGTGAGGTTGCGGTGACCGGGAACCTGACGCACCTGATTGTGCGGAACCTGGAAGCGTACCGCAAGGAAATTGAAGAGCAACAGTTCACGCCGGAAGATGAAAGCACGCTCGACGAGCTGGGCATCTAGTGGCGGAAAGTTTAAACATCCCCGAGAGGGATGGGCATGGTGGACGCCATGTTCCAGTTCTTTTAAAAGAAGCGATCGATTTTTTAAATATCAAACGTGGCGGAACGTATATCGACGCTACGGTGGGCCTGGGCGGGCACAGTTTGGAAATCGCAAAACGCCTCGGCGCACAGGGACATTTGATTGGGCTCGATAAGGATCCGGCGGCGCTGGAGTTTGCCAAAGGCGTCATTGGTCGTTCGTCGTTGGTCGTTGGCCAAGATCACGAGCAAGACCAAGATCAACTGCGCGACTGGCCGACTGTGACGTTGCTTCATCGTTCATTCGCTGAACTTGCGAACGACGAACGACGAACGACCAACGACAAGGTTGACGGAATTCTGGCCGACATCGGGGTTAGCAGTTTGCAACTCGATGATGCGGCACGAGGCTTTAGTTTTCAGGCGGAAGGACCGCTCGACATGCGAATGAATCCGCAAGCTGAGCTGACCGCCGAACAAGTGGTAAATCAGGTGGACGAGGTCACACTCGCGAATCTGATTTACGAATTCGGTGACGAAAGGAGGTCGCGGAGAATCGCCAGAGCCATTTGCCGGTCGCGGCCAATACGGACAACTGCAGAACTCGCAGCTGTGGTATCGGCCGCGGCCCGGCCAATGAATCAGGCAGAACGTAGGATTCATCCGGCGACCAGGACCTTTCAAGCAATCCGAATCTTCGTAAACCATGAACTGGACGACCTGCGGAGCCTGCTGGAAGCGGCGCCGCAGATAGTGAAACCGGGCGGAAGAGTAGTGATCATCAGTTTCCACTCGCTGGAGGACCGCATTGTGAAAGATGCCTTCCGCGACGGAGCGAAGCAGGGTCTCTACAAAGTGCTGACGAAAAAGCCAGCCACCGCAACCGAAGAAGAGATTGATCGCAACCCACGGTCTCGCAGCGCGAAGATGCGGGCGGTGGAGAGAGTTTAGAAACATTAAAAATTTTGACCCTGGAAAACCTGCCAGGGATCCCGGCGCAGTCTGCATGGCCGAGCCGGGATGAAAAGTTCGAAACAACAAACGGAGGCTGTAAATGTACACGGGAAACTTAATCAACGAACTGATGGCGGCGGTGGAACGAGTGGAAAATCACGCTCCTCAACAAATCGATGCGACCTTGTTGGAACAGTGGCAGTCGCTGCCGGCCTACGAACTTCCCGCAGCCGATTTACTCGGGGTGGCATAGATGGCGGCAGCCGCAGCAATCCACGGCGCAGTTCCGGTTCCGCAGCGCAAGACGTTTTGGGCGGGGACGCCGGAAGTTTATTTTTTTAAGCCGATCGACAACTCACGCCTGGTGAAAGTCGAAGATCCGGCGCATGGACGCGAGATGAAGCAATTTGGATTCGCGCTCGGCTGCCTGTTTCTGCTGGTGATGATGTATGCGTTTCAACATTTCAAGGCCATCGAATACGGATACAAGATTGAAGCGCTGAAGAGCCAGCGTGGAGACCTGCTGGCGCAAAATCGCAAGCTGCAAATGCAGGATGCGTCCCTGCGAAGCCCGGAGCGGATCGACACATTGGCCCGTCAGATGGGATTGCAATCGCCACAGGCTGGTCAGGTAATCAGGATGGATAGTTCGACGCAGGATTCCGGTCAGCCGGTAATGGCGATGGCGGCGGCTACGGCTACAATTTCGGTTCGATAAGTGTGGTGCCGGCAAATTCGCCGGCTGGTTGCGGGGCGATGCAATGGATGTGGCTGCCGATCGGGGCAGAAATTTGTGGCGGCTTCCGCTCTTTGAGCGGGCCGCCATGTTTGTCTAAGGAAGAAATCCGTGTCTGCTAATTCCAGCCGTCAAAGCGCGAACAAAACAAATCTCCGCCTCTATACCCTTGGCTCGATTCTGGTGCTGTGGGCTGCGATCATCGGCATGCGCCTGGTGTAT
>DATBAX010000433.1:0-15707 GCA_036271275.1 Terriglobales bacterium | reverse complement strand
CGAAGAACGCTTGCTCAAATGACACGTCTTAAGAAAGGTGACGGATGTCCGCAGCCGTGGTTCTTGGACTCGTCGGTGGTCTTCTCGTTCTCGCCTTTTTGGCCAACCGCGTTTTTCGCGTCACCCGCATTCCGGATGTCGTTCTTCTTATGGCTCTGGGAGTTGTGTTAGGTCCAGGCCTTGGACTTCTTCATGCCGACACGCTTTCCGGCGCCACCAATCTTCTTGGAACACTCGCTATTATTTTGGTTTTGTTTGAAGGCGGCCTCGAGCTAAATCTGCGCGACACGCTCCGCCATTTTCCCGGCAGCTTTCTGCTGGCTTGCGTCTGCTACGTGTTTACCGTGATTTTAATCGCGCTAGTAATAGTGAAGGGGCTTCATCTGCCGATGGTGAGCGGACTCTTGGTAGGCGCGGCGCTTGGCTGCACCAGCAGCACGGTGGTGTTGCCGGTCTTGCAGCAAATGGACGCGGAAGAGCCGGTCAAAGTCACGCTCATGCTGGAAGCCTCCTGGGGAGATGTGCTCGCCGTGCTGATGGTCGGCCTTCTGCTCGGATTGCAGAGTCAGACTGGCACCATGGCGGGAGGACTGGCGCATCGTTTTCTGGTCCAGGTCGGCGTGGCGCTGCTGTTTGCCGTGATCGCAGGCATTTTGTGGTCACGCTTGCTGCATGTTCTTTCCGAACAACGATTCTGGCAGGTGCTGACATTTTCCATGGTGCTGGTGCTCTATGCAGGCATGGAAGCGCTCGGCGCCAACGGATTGATTGCCGTACTGGCTTTCGGATTGACGATCTCGAACTTTCCCGGAGTCGATCCCAGTCTTGGGTTAACCGGTCCACTGACGAAACTGGCAGAATCGCAACAATCGCTCCTGACGTTTCATTCTGAGCTTGCTTTCCTGGTGCGCACGTTTTTCTTTGTCCTGATTGGAGCGGTCGCGCAGTTGGGAATTTTCCGGCAACATCCGCTACTGATTGCGGGGACTCTGGGAGCTTTATTTTTGGCGAGATGGCTGGCAATTCATTCCAGCCGCTGGGCGTGGAAGGGAATCAGCATTCCGGGAAGAGAAGCCATCCTGTGGATGCTGCCGCGCGGACTTATCACGGTCGTTCTGGCGATTCAGATCGCGGAAGCCCGATCCAGCGAACTTTCCTTTCTCCCCGGACTCGCGTTCGCCGTAATTCTCGCCACCAATCTTCTGCTGGTTTTCGGAAGCTGGCGCTTGCACAACGCAAGCGCAACAGCCGCAGCCGCCACGGACGAAGAAGCCGAGGTCACTGCGGCAGACGTCCCAGCCGCGGTTCCGGAAACCGCACCCCGCCGGCGTTGGATCTTGAATGCGGTGCTGCTGGCGTTGTTGGCAGCAGGGGCGGTGGTGTTATGGTACGGCGAGCCCTCGAATCCCAAAAAACCGAAGATCGCCAATTGGGTGCGTGCGCACGTGCATTTGCCGCATCCGTAGCGCTGAAATCCAAAACGCGTTGTCATCCGGAGCGAACGTTCTTGCTGAAGCGAAGGACCCATGCATTTTTGGTGGATCGAAGCTGCGTAGCGGAAACGCACAGGTCCTTCGTTGGGGAGTTTCCGGTTTTACCGGGAACTCCGCGCCTCAGAATGACATCCCAAATTGACTTGGGCAGACTGCCAGCCTTAACATTGCGCACCTGCATCTACCGGTCCCTACTGCATGATTGGCGAAACCATCACTCACTACCGCGTCGTCGAAAAGCTTGGCGGCGGAGGCATGGGTGTCGTCTACAAAGCGGAAGACACCCGGCTGCATCGTTTCGTCGCGTTGAAGTTTCTGCCTGATGAAGTGGCTCGCGATCCTCAGTCTCTGGCGCGTTTCCAACGTGAGGCGCAGGCGGCGTCGGCGCTGAACCATCCCAATATCTGCACGATCTATGACATTGGCGAGCAGGATGGACACGCTTTCATCGCCATGGAATTTCTCGACGGCGAAACACTCAAGCACCTGATTGCCCACAAGCCGATGGAATTGGAAGTGTTGCTGGGCCTCGCGATCGAGATTGCCGACGCGCTCGACGCGGCTCATTCCGAAGGAATTGTTCATCGGGACATCAAGCCCGCGAATATTTTTGTTACCAAACGCGGACGGGCCAAGGTGCTGGATTTTGGTCTGGCGAAAGTTGCGGCCTCCGCGAGCAAAGGCGGGCACACTCCGGCCGATGCCACCATGGCGACGGCTGCCGTCGATGTGCAGCACCTCACCAGTCCAGGATCGACGATGGGTACCGTCGCTTACATGTCTCCCGAGCAGGCCAAGGGAAAAGAACTCGACGCGCGCTCCGACCTGTTTTCATTCGGCGCCGTGCTCTATGAGATGGCGACCGGGTTGATGCCATTTCGTGGAGACACCTCGGCCGTGATTTTCCAGGCAATTCTGAGCAAGGCGCCATTAGCGCCCGTGCGAGTGAATCCGGATGTGCCGGCTGAGCTGGAACGGATCATCAATAAAGGTCTGGAGAAAGATCGCGAGCTTCGCTATCAATCGGCTGCGGACATGCGTGCGGATTTGAAACGGCTGAAGCGCGAAACCGAATCCGGACGGACGCCGGGAGCCACTTCGGAGGAGGAAGGAGCAGCAGTCAATCAATCTTCGGGCACAACACACGCGCAATTATCGTCTTCTGTAGTTTCGGCGGCCCAGATTTCTGCAGTGGCGGCAACTCCGAAGAAATCTTCGACTCTTCTCGTTGGCATCATCGCGGCAGTGATTGTTCTGGCCGTTGCCGGTTTCTTTTTCCTGCGGCCGAAGACGAAAGCGCTCACCGAAAAAGATTCCATCGTACTCACCGACTTCACCAACACTACCGGCGATGCGGTCTTTGATGGCACGCTGAAAACGGCGTTGCAAGTAAGTTTGGCGCAGAGTCCGTTTCTCAGCCTGGTGCCGGACCAGGATGTCGCGCACATGTTGAAGCTCATGGGCAAGCCTCCGGATACTCGCGTTACGCCCGAGATTGGCCGGGAAATCTGTCAGCGAAACAACACCAAAGCCCTGGTTCATGGATCGATCGCCAGCCTGGGAACTCAATACGTAGTCACACTCGAGGCCATGAACGCCGCGACCGGTGAATTGATCGGAGAGGAGCAGGCCCAGGCAGGCAGTAAAGAAAAAATTCTCGATGCACTCGGCGAGGCCAGCACGAAACTGCGGAGCAAGCTGGGAGAGTCGCTGGCTTCCATTCAGAAATTCGATACTCCCTTACAGGAAGCGACGACCTCGTCTTTGGAAGCCCTCAAGCTCGACAACGAAGCTTCCATCCGCAATAACAACGGTGATTTTCTGGGGTCCATCGACGTGACCAAGCGCGCGATCGAGCTGGACCCCAACTTCGCCATGGCTTACCGGGGCCTCGGGGTCGAGTACGGCAATCTGGGACAAAATGAACTCGCGCTCCAATACATGCGCAAAGCTTTCGAGTTGAAAGACCGTGCCAGCGAGCGCGAAAGATTCGCCATCACCAGCGATTACTACTCGTATATTGGCCAGATTGAGAAGGCGGTCGAGTCGTATCAACTTTACGAGCAGGCATATCCGCGCGACAACAGACCGAAAATTAATCTGGCATTGGTGTACCTGCAATTCGGTCAATATGACAAGTCGGTGGCCGAAGCGCTGGCTGCAAGAGACCTGAATCCGAACCAATACAACGCCTACGCGGTTGCCGCCTTTGCCTACGCGGCCATGAACCGCCTGGACGAAGCCAAAGCCATGGAGCTCTCCGCCTTGCAACACAAACTTGGCTCGGTCACGATTCATGAACAGCTCGCCTTCATTGCGTTTTCTCAGGGAGATCAATCCACTTTCGCCAAAGAGCGGGCGCTGGCGGAAGCGAATCCCGAAGGGCAGTACGATTTTCTACAGTTTGACGCCACGCTCGCCGCGTCCCGCGGACAGATGCGGCATGCCAGTGAGTTGTTCAAGCAAGTGGAAGACAAAGCGCGGAACCTGGAACTCACCGACGCCGTGACGGGAAGCATTGCCAACGAAGCGTTAGCGAATGCGATGTTGCAAAATCGCAAGGCAGCCATCAAGGGCGCGGACGACGTCCTGAAAAAATCCCAGACTCCGACGACGTTGCTTTCGGTTGCAGATGTGTATGCGCGAAGCGGCGAAGAAGCCAAGGCTGAGAAGCTGTTAGCGCAGGCCGCGCAACAACGGCCTGAGGATGAGCTCATTCAATCGGTCGAGGTGCCGAATGTGCAGGCCATCATTGCCATGAATCACCACGATCCGCAAAAGGCGCTGGATCTCATGAAAAAAGCGGAGCCTTATGACCGCAACACAACGGAGTCCCTTTATACCCGCGCTGCTGCTTTGTTGATGGCTGGCCGCGGGCCGGAGGCAGTTCAGGAATTTCAACGGATTCTGAGCCTGGCAAACTCGCAGCCGACGGATTTGTACGTCTCGCTTTCGCGGCTGGGATTGGCCCGCGCCTATGCCGCGCAGGACGACAAAACGAAATCCCGCGCCGCGTATCAGGATTTTCTGGGAACGTGGAAAAATGCCGATAGCGATTTGCCGTTGCTAAAACAAGTGCAGGCGGAGTATGGAAGGATCTAGCATTCAGCACTCAGCATTCGACACTCAGCATTTGGCAATTGGCACTTAGCACTTGGCCTCCAGCGGATAATGCCAAATCCCCCTGGGCAGAAGGGTTTTATGGTACTAGCTCGGAACCGTAATAACTAAGTGCTAAATGCTAAATGCTAAATGCTAAATGCTGAATGCTAAGTGCTAAATGCCAAGTGCTAAATGCTGAATGCTAAGTACTCGCCTTCGCTGCAATCTAAAATAAAAATCATGGAGAAAATAATGCGTATGTTTCGCGGAGTGTTGATCGCCGGCATTTTGGTCGCGGTGGCGGCAACAAGTTGGGCGCAGTTATCGGAAGCGGAACGCTCGGCGGTCCTCATCAGTCATGATTTCGAAGTCACTCCCAACATCACTTACCTCGAAGCCAACAATTACGCCGCAAAACTCGATGTCTACAAGCCGCGCGAGGCCAAGACTCCCACGCCTGTCGTGATGATGATTCACGGCGGTGGTTGGGTGGAAGGTTCGAAGGAAGAGTCCGCGCTCTCGGTCCTGCCCTATTTGCAAATGGGTTTCGCCGTAGTGAATGTCGAGTATCGCCTGGGCAGAGTCTCGCTGGCTCCCGCCGCAGTGGAAGATTGTTTATGTGCGCTGCATTGGATCGGACAAAATGCCAGGAAATATAATTTCGATCTCGCCAAGGTGATCGTCACCGGCGGTTCGGCAGGAGGACATCTCGCGCTGACGACCGGAATGATCCCATCGTCCGCGGGATTCGAAAACGAATGCGCTCACGATGAAGACGACAAATGGAGCGGCCCGTGGACCAGTCCTCGACCAGCCGTGGCCGTGATTATCAACTGGTACGGGATTACCGACGTTGCGGAGATGTTGCAGGGGCCGAATATTCGTTCGTATGCAATCTCCTGGTTGGGAAGCTTGCCCAATCGCGAAGAGTTGGCCAAACGCGTTTCCCCATTGACCTATGTGCGAGCCGGAGTGCCGCCGGTGCTCACGATTCACGGGGATGCAGATCCGCTCGTGCCGCACTCTGAAGCGGTCCGTCTGCATGAGGCCCTCACCAAAGCGGGCGTGAAGAACCAGTTGCTCACGATTCCGGGCGGAGGCCACGGAGACTTTACGGCGGAGCAGGACATCAAAGCCTTCGAGACGATTCACGCATTCCTGGCCAGTGTGGGAATTGGCCCCGCGCCAAAATGATGCAGTTTTGTCTGTTTTGCAGCCTCGGTGAATACCGTGCAAGAGCGGCGCTTCAGCGCCGCGTTAAATCGCTTTTAGCTTGAACGCGGCCCTGAAGGGGCCGCTCCTTCACGGCGTTCGCGAAGCCAATCACGCACCCAAACGGCTTTACGCCGCCTAAAATCCCTTGGGACGTTTTCCATTCAGATTTGTGGCTTAACGGCATCGGTCAAAGCGATGCCTTGATACAACTCTTTTCTCGCCGCTAGCCCGATCATTTTGAATTGTGCGGTGAAGTGAAAGGTGCTGCCTTCACCAATCTGACTTTCCACCCAAATCTTCCCGCCCATGAGCTCGACCAAACGGGATGAGATGGTCAAGCCCAGGCCGGTGCCGCCAAATTTCCGTGTGGTGGAAGGATCAGCCTGGGTGAAGGCGGTGAAAATTAGTTTTTGCTGTTCCGCGGGAATGCCAAGGCCAGTATCGCGGACGCTGAAGTGCAGAATGTATTGTTCTCCCTCCTGGGAGTCGAGATCCACTCCCAGAGTAATGCTCCCGTGTTCAGTGAACTTGATGGCATTGCCGATCAGGTTAACTAGAATCTGACGCAAGCGTCCGGGATCGCCGATCAACTCGCCAGGAACATTGGGTGCACAATGACAGGTCAATATCAGCTTTTTCTGGCTGGCGGCTAAGGCGAGAGCTTTTGTAGTGGCCGACAGAAAATCTTGTAAAGCGAACTCGATCCATTCCAGGTCAAGCCGGTTGGCTTCGATTTTAGAGAAGTCGAGAATATCGTTGATGATGTCGAGCAATGAATCCGCGGATTGTTTAAGCAAGGTCAGGTCCTGCCGCTGTTCGGTAGTCAAATCCGTATCGAGCACTAATTCCGCCATGCCGATAATGCCGTTCATCGGTGTCCGGATCTCATGACTCATGTTGGCGAGAAATTCGCTCTTCGTGCGGTTGGCGGCTTCCGCAGCTTCCTGGGCCTTCCGCATCGCTGATTCCACTTTTTTGCGCTGGGTAATATCGCGCCCGACGCCGGCGATTCCGGTTATGCGGCCACTTCGATCGCGCAGAGGCACTTTCGTGGTTAACACAGGATTTATCTTTCCCTCGTGGTCCATAACGGGTTCTTCTTGATCCAGCAATACCAATCCGGAGTGAATCACATTTTGCTCATCCGCAAAAAAAGAAGAAGCAAGCTTCTCCGGGTAGAAGTCGAAATCGGTTTTTCCGATTAACGCTTCAGGCGTTTCCAGACCCAGGTCCCGGGCCAATGACATGTTCGCCACAACAAACCGGCTCTCTGTGTCCTTCACGTAGATGAAATCAGGAAGATGATCAATCAGCGCGCGCAACATTTGCTCACTGCTCTCAAGCGCAAGGGCCTGTGCGAGAAAACGGTCCACGATCGAACTGACCACCGCCAGGCCCAAAACCATTCCAGTGACGGCAGTGATGCCGACGATGCCGAGAGAGGAAACGTCCACCGTGTGCCGAAGATCGGGCGGCATGTCTGAAACGGTGAAAGTGGCAGCCGCCATTCCGATGTAATGCATGATGGGAATGCCGGCCCCGAGCAGGAGCGCGCCCACAAGTTTTTTCCATTTTTGCAAAGGAGCTCTGTGACGTAATCTGACCGCGACTTGCAGGGCCACCACAGAAATCAGCATGGCCAACACCACAGACAAAATCACGAGGGGCGCCGAATAGTGGCACATGGCCTGCAATCGCATCGCAGCCATGCCGACGTAATGCATCGCAGCAATACCTACGCCGATCACCATGCCGGCCAACGGAATTGAAAGCAGGCTAATCCGCCGCTGGCTACCCACGAACAGAGAAATGGCGGAAGCGGCGATCGCGCAACATAGCGAAAGCACAACAGTAGGCCAGTGATAATCGACGGGGATTGGCATCCGGTAGGCCAGCATCCCGATGTAGTGCATGGACCAGATTCCAAGCCCCATGGCGAAGGCGCCGCCACTCAGCCACACCAGACGCAGTCTGCCGCGGGCGCTGGCCGCCCTTCCGCCAATATCCAGCGCGGCGTATGACGCGCAAACGGAAAGCACTACCGACAGAACTACCAGACCCTTATCGTAAGAGCCGGTCAGGGCCGTGTTTGTAAGTAACATGAGGGCGTCCTGGTTGAGCCTAAGTGGTAGACCCCGCGGACAGCCATGCACAGAAGGGCATATTGTGATTCTTTAGGCCCGATCGGTTCGTTTTTGGGAAAAATCCGGTCTCCGTTGGTGGTAAGATTTCCACAGCGAATCACTCTCTTCAAAGCCCAGGTTGACTGACGTTGATTGAACTAGCACCCTCGATTTTGGCGGCCGATTTCGCGCGTCTGGCGGAGCAAATTCGCGGCGTGGAGGCCGGTGGCGCTACCGTCGTCCATGTCGACGTCATGGACGGTCACTTCGTTCCCAATCTTACGGTTGGGCCTCCGTTGGTGAGATCGCTGCGCAAAGCTACGGAACTACCGCTCGATTGTCACTTGATGATCGAGAATCCTGACCAGTTCATCCCCGAGTTTGCGGAAGCAGGCGCGGATTGGATTTCAGTGCATCAGGAAGCCTGCGTGCATTTGAACCGGACTTTGCATCTCATTAAGAGCCATGACTGCCTGGCCGGCGTGGTGATCAATCCTGCGACTCCAGTGGAAACGCTGACTGAAGTTTTGAGTATCGTCGATTACGTTTTGGTGATGTCGGTAAATCCCGGATTTGGGGCCCAGCAATTTATCCCCGAAACCGTGCATAAGATCCGCAAATTAGCGGAGTTACGGTCGCAGCGACGATTGAATTACCGCCTTGAAGTCGACGGTGGAATCGCTTTGGGCACGGTAACGGAGGTTGTCCGGGCGGGCGCAGAAATTCTGGTGGCGGGCAACGCGGTGTTCGGTCAGGGCGATCCAACGACTAACGCCCAGAAATTATTGAAAGTGGCCACCGAGGCCACGCTGTTGAAAGTCTAAAGAGAAACCTGAACCGGCAGCCCACGCGGCTGTCACTAGTTAATCACTTCGAGGTCTTATGCTACGTCGTATTGCAACTGTCGTCTTGCTGGCTGCGTTGGTTTTTGCGGTGGCCTGCACCAACAAGAAGGTCAACAATCCGCTAGCGAACGTCGGATCCAAACAACCCGACAAAGTGTTGTTCGACCGCGCCATGGACGCCATGAAGCACAACCGCTTCGACGTCTCCCGCATGACGCTGCAGACGCTAATTAACACCTATCCGGATTCTGAGTACATTGCGCGCGCCAAGCTGGGCGTGGCGGATTCGTGGTATGCGGAAGGCGGCGGCGCTGCTCTGACGCAGGCGGAAGTTGAGTACAAGGATTTCGAGACTTTCTTTCCCAACATGCCGGAAGCGGCTGAAGCGCAGCTAAAGATCGCGAATATTCATTTTCAGGAGATGGAAAAGCCTGACCGGGACTTCACTCACGCTCGGCGCGCAGAAGACGAGTACCGGCAACTGATTTTGCAATGGCCCGACAGCAAGTTGGTCCCCGATGCCAAGCAGCATCTGCTGCAAGTACAGGAAGTAATTGCCGAGCGCGAATACGAGGTGGGCGCTTTCTACGCCAAGCGCCTGTCGTATGCAGCGGCGATTGCCCGACTTCAGTCTCTGGTAGACAGATATCCGCTTTATAGCAAAGCCGATGAGGCCTTATTCCTGTTGGGTCAGTCCTACGAAGCCCAGATCAATTTGGTTCGAGCGCACCCTGGAACTGAAGCGCAAAAGGCGTCGTTTATCCAGACGTTGACTGTGAAAGCATCCGATGCCTACGACCACATTTTGACCCGTTATCCACTCATGGATCGGGCCGATGACGCCAAAGCGCGGCTCGAGGCTTTGCATCAGCCAGTGCCGCGGCCGACGAAGTCCGCAGTCGCTCAGAATAAGGCGGAATTGGAAAGCCGCCGCGAGAGCAGCACCCTTTCGAAAGTGATGGGAACTTTTGAAAAACATCCGGATGTGGCGCACGCTTCGCGAGTAGGCGACCCCACACTGGTGGATCCCAAAGAAATAAGCGCCGTCGATGTTACCCGCGACGAGATCATGAAAAGTGCTGCAAGCGGTGGCGGCAGTACGGCGTCCAAAGTGGAGACGGTCAATACCGGTGCACCGGGTCCCGATCAGCCTGCGCCGCGCTCTGACACTCCGCCGGCGGATAATTCTTCGACAGGGGTTGGGGTTGAGATCACAAACGGTGTCGGTACAACTCCTGCGGCCGCACCGGCGATTGCCGCGCCACCGGTGGTAGCCGATCCCAACGAACTCAAACCTGCGGCCGCGGACCCGAATGAACTGAAGCCCAATGTTCAGCCCGATAGCGATCAGGCGGCACCGCCCCCAGCGCAGGTGAATGAGATCCAAAACGGGACAGA
This sequence comes from Terriglobales bacterium, assembly GCA_036271275.1. Lineage (GTDB taxonomy): Bacteria > Acidobacteriota > Terriglobia > Terriglobales > Acidobacteriaceae > DATBAX01. The sequence goes on along the minus strand of DATBAX010000433.1, from coordinate 5,531 downwards.
CAAGGCTGCGGCTGATGCCAAGCCAGGAGACGAACCGGCCACCGACGCCGAGATGTCCTCCAGCAAACCGAAGAAAAAGAAGGGGCTAAAGAAAGTTATTCCGTTCTAGGAAAAGGTGTCAGGTCGCAGGTCTCAGGATTTGAGCACGAGCTATCCAGCGAGGCCAGAGACCTGACACCCAGGACCTGAGACCGAATCCCCGAGTTACCCAGTGGGTACTGACCGCTCGTAACCTGCTAAACCCTTATCTTCATTGACTTAGAGCCCGGGACAAGTTACCTTCGCGTCATCTCCCCCTCACCAAAGGACTCGCCTTGGCGCGGAAAATACTGCTTGCTGACGACAGTGTGACAGCCCAAAACATGGGCCGCCGCATCCTTACGGATGCCGGCTACGAAGTCGTTACGGTCAATAATGGCTCGGCGGCTCTCAAGAAGATTGCCGAATCGAAGCCCGATCTCATCATTCTCGACGTCTACATGCCGGGCTACGGCGGGCTGGAAGTTTGCCAGCGCCTGAAAGAAGCGCAGGAGACGGCGCGCATTCCCGTTCTGCTGAGTGTCGGCAAACTGGAACCTTTCAAAGTCGAAGAATCACGTCGTGTACGCGCCGATGGATTCATCATCAAGCCATTCGAAGCCAGCGAACTTCTCACCGCACTTACTAAGCTCGAAGACAAAATTGTTCCGCAAGCAGAATCTTTCAAGCCCGGACGTTTTGCAAAAGCCATTGCGTCGGCTGAACAATTGTCGACGACTAGCGCGGCGGTTGGCGAAGAATCCGGATGGAAGAGCCGCCTGACGATTCCCGCGCCAACTCCGAAGACCGAAGAACCAGAGACGCAAGCTTCGCAATCAGCGAGCGAAGGTTTGCGCGAGACCGCGCAGCGTGAAGAATCAAAATCCATAGCGATGAAGACCGCGGAAGTTGCCGCTGCTCTGCCGCAAGGGATCACTCCGGAGGAACTCGCCGCACTTGCTGCTGCTGCAAATGCATTTGCAGGTAAGACTGAAACCACCGAAGCAAAGGTGGAAGAAGTAGAAGCGCCGGTTGCTGCATCCGTCGAAGCGCCTGTAGAAGCGAAAACTGAAACGCCCGTCGCTGAAGTTCCGGAAGCGGTGACGTTTGCGTCCGCGCCGCCGGTGCAGGAAGAAGAACGGAAAGAGCGTCAGACGCCAGCCCAGGCCGCCGAAATGGCACGCGCCACCACAGATGCCGAGGTACTTGCAGCTCTCGCATCGTTGTCACCGTCGCACGAGGAAACGCCGGCTCCGGCCGCGGAATCCGCCAGCACGAATACGAACGGAGATCATTCCAGCGAGCATCATCACGAGCGAGCCTCTGGAGAAACCGGCGCAAGCGGTCCTCGATGGATTGCCCAATCGGTTGCCATTGCGGACGACGAATCGACGCTCGTGCTCGAGCGCGAGATGGAAAAAGCTTACGCAGCCATGGCTGCGCTCGAAGCAGAGAAGGCGAGTGCGCCGGAAGTAGAGAGTAATCCGTCCGTCGTCGAGGCGGTTGCGAGTGCGGAAACAACGCCTGAAATTTCTCCTGAGCCCGCAACTCAGCCTGCGGAAGCAGTTGCCGAGGCCGAGATACAGACTCCGACGATTACCGAAAATATTCCCGAAGTGAGCGCGCCCGAAGCCGCGGTTGCTTCTGAAACATCCTCTGCATTTATAGAGAATGTGATTGCCGTCAGCGAAATGTCGGTTCCAGCTCCCAACGAAAACGCGGCTTATGCGGCTGCTGCGTCGGCTGGAGCGGTCGTATCCGAACCAAGCTCGCCGGCTACGGAGACTTCCATCACGGTGGAAAGCAATCCGGGACGTGAATCGGAATTGGCCGCCGCCTGGCAAAACTGGAAACAGATTCGCGAGTCCATTGTCGGATCAAGCTCGGCCACGCCGAAAGCCGAAACTGCGGCCCCAGAAATCGGCAGCCCGGCTCCGGCGGAAGTTGTTACTCAGGCGCCTACAGATGTGCACGAAGAAGAGTCTGCTTCCGACAGCGGCGGCGAAGCTTCCGAAATCTCCAGCATCGTAGACACCATGCTCGCCGAGTTGAAGCCCAAGCTAATGGAAGAGATCAGCAAGAAGATGGGCAAGAGCAAGAAGAAGAAATAGCTCTTAGCTGTCAGGCCCTCGGCAAACCTCGATCACGGGTCCAGCACCGCCCACCCAAGACTTAAATAGTTCGTTTGCAATTAATCCGGAATTTATTCTTGGGATTGAAAACCTGCGACGATTCTTCAGTGAACTCGTCGTTCACGCCCAGCGCTCCCGTTTCAAATGAGAATCAACGAATAGAAGCGGCCACGGACAGGATCTGCTTGCCGATGGACTCCCTCAAATCTTTGGGCAAAACGTCCGCCTGCTCAAGGGTTTTCCAGGATTCGGCAGTACGCTCGGCGGTTTCGACCGCGATCTTCCAGAGCGGACTTGCCGGAATGCGGGCCGTGTCGGCGAAGCGGCGCATCTGCTCGGGCGTGATTTCAGAAAGGCTGCGGCTGTCGCCAAAACTCAAGGCGAGAGTGTCGTTCGGAATGTAAGGAAGTGTGGCCACGAAATCGTACCCTGGTGAGAGCGCGGGCGTGCGCCGGTCGGGATAGAGAAGAGACCAGTTCTTGAGGTGCATGTCGGCATTGCCGATCACGACGGTAAATACAAGGCGCCTCACGAATTCTCGCACGGCGTCCTCGCCGATTTCCGCCCACAACACGGCGGCGATGTTCGCATAGCTGTGAAACTTGTACTTGTCGTTGGGAAATTCCCCGAATACTTGCGCGAAGTCCTCCATGTGGACGCGCGTTCCGTCCGGCAGACGGTCGAATCGCTTCACGCCGAGTGCCTTGTCTTCCACGGTGTGGGCTTGTTCGGGCAGCCCTTTAATGCTGGCAAGGTCAACAAGCCTGTTTTCCGGGACCGAAATCCCGATGCGCCTGGCAAGTTCCAGCATCACGAATTCGTTCTCGGGCACTGCTTTGAAACGTGCGGAAGGGAGCTTGACGATCCACGATCCGCCCACGCCGGATGCGGGAATGGTCAGGCCGCCGGAGATTTCCATGACGGCGGAAAATTTCAATTGCACGCCGGCGAGAGAAAAGCGCAACGGCCCTTCGCGATCATGGCTGTTGTCGTGACCTGCATTGTCAAGCGCGTGAGGTTCGGATGATTGCGCGTCGCCGTCGAGTGGGGCGACGACAACCGCGCCGGGCAGGTCGGCGCCAAGGACCGCGAGCAGAAAGAATTCGCGGTCGGGATTCACGTCCGCACGCTTGGCCAGATAGTCACGCAGATGGCCTTCGGGCAGAAGATTGGAAAAGAAAACAGGAACGCGTCGTCCCACGGGACGGAAGTTCGTCACGAGTCCGCCGGTGCTGCCCTTGAAGGACAGGCTCAATGTAGAGCGCTGAGGATCGTCGATATAATCCTGCTCGAACGCGAACAGCTGCCGGTCGCCCGCCAGGCAAGTGATGACGCCGATGTGGTTCCCGTACAGGCGCACCGAAAGCGCGTTGAGTTTCTTCGGGTCAAACCTCATCGCGCGGTGCCTCAGAACTGTCTTCGTTGCGGTCGGCGGCGTAGAGAGGCCGTTCCTCTCCTTCCCCCGGCTCGTTCTTGAGATGATCGCGGATGAGCGACTGCACGACCGGCACGAGGGCGCGGGGAACCATAATCAGGTCGTGGTCGAGCGTGCGGACAATCTCAAGAAGCGTGTCGTAGCGCGGTACGATCTTGCCTGACTCAATGCCGGAGATATGCCTTTGGCCGACGCCGAGGCGGCCTGCCAGGTCCCTCTGGCTCCAGCCGTGTTGTTTACGCGCCTGTATAAGGGCGCGACGCACTTCCGCGGGCAACGCTTTTTGCCTTAGAGGTTTGATACCTTTTACTGCATCACCATCCATATTTGATACAATAAAATACATCAAATATAAATGTCAAGTGATGCATTAATATGCATCGTCACAGCATTGCGATGCAATATTATGCATCATCTTCGCCGGATAATTGCGTTTGTTTAACAGTTATGCACTAACGCATCCGTGGCCCAAGTTGATGCGCCGATCCGGTTTGAAGGGTGTGCAGCCCGGCGTCGAGGAGTCTGAAGGCGCGGCCTCGTTGGGCCGCGCCTTACCGGCTAGTTCGAGCAAGGAACCGAGTTGATCTCGGTGAACACGCTGTCATAGGTGTTGCTGCCGGCGAATCCTGGAGGGGCATCTCCGTATCCATAGAACGAATCCATAATCGTGTTCGAATGCACCAGGCTGGAACTAACGTTGCTGCAGTTGAGCTCGATTCCCGTGCCTCCCCCTTGGCCGGGATTCGTCACCGTCTTGATGGTATTGCTCTCAACTGTCGAGACGCTCAGACCAGGGGCGGTGATAGTTATCCCGGCAAGTACGGTGTTGTAGATTTTATTTGACTTCACCGATACGCCATCCACGGTTAAGCCGATTCCAAATTGACTGCCCAGGATCGTGTTGCTCGAAACCGATCCTTCAGGCGCCCCAATGTAGATTCCGTAGAGCCCGCCGCTTATGACATTGCCCGTGACCGTGGCATGCGTGCCCTCTTCGACCACGATGTTGTATGTGAGCTGGGAAGGCGAAGAAGCGAAATTGTTTTCGATGATCGCCGTAAGATTCGGGGTGTCCGTGGTGCCGATGGTCCAGATGGCGCCCTGAGAATAATTGTACTGGCTGCAATTTTCAACGGTGACCGACGGCTCGGAACTGCCACCCTCCAGGAAGATCCCCCAACCCACGGTGTGTTGTCCGTTCTGGTTAAATGTGACAACGTGATTAATCGTTCCCGCGGTTTGCTCGTAGAGAATCCCGATCACATAGGCTCCGCTTCCGCTTTGCCCATTGGCAATGCCGTTCACGCTCAGGTTTGACAGATTCACGCGACCGGTCGCGTTCCTGACATCAATGTGGGCAGCTGCGGGGGCAAGATCATTGTCCCCGGTGTTGACGCTGGCGTTGACCATGAGTCCGCCCGGGGGAGTCACGATTCGCACCTGGTCGGCATTGGCAGACACGATCCCTTCGAGCGTGACCGGTTTGGTAATGGTGATCTGCTCGGGGTACTGTCCGGGGCAGACTTCGACCGTGGTAGGAGCCGGAGAGGCATTGAGGGCAGCCTGGATGGTGGAGAAGTGGGTACCACTCTTGCAGGTCCCTACGATATAGGTGAGGCCGGCAGCGTTCGGTGGCTGGATTCCGAATGCCAAGGCCATCGCCGAAAGCAAGATCGTGAGCATTAGTTTTGACGCGTACCGGGTGAAATTGGGCCGGGCTGCCGGCCTAGTGGTTGGATCCATAGGTTTTTTCATGGCTTATCTCCTTCAGGGCGCTGATCGTTCCGTCCCTACTGTCTTTAACAGCGCAAAGTCGCCGGGAAACTTATCATCGGAGGTCCAAATATTTCCGGGGGCCAGGGGTTCCGGGGCGCTAACAACCGATTGTTCGATTTTTACTATTAGGATGGGTTGTTCGCGATGCAAAATATGGCCGTTGAGACCGT
>DATBAX010000432.1:0-3744 GCA_036271275.1 Terriglobales bacterium | reverse complement strand
AACAGAAGTGCAGAAAATTTCACCCGAGTAAAAATCATATGAATGCCGCCGCCCTTCCAAGGCTTGAACGAAGTAAACGCTTTCCCAAGCTCGCAAATACTAGGTTGTATAACTAGTCACTGTCAATCAAATGTTCGGACGCTTTCGACTAGAGTTGACCGAAGCGTCGCAGAACCTGCGATATATTTGAGGGCCATTGTCCAAATAGCCTCGACCATGGCATCGTTTCACCGATGTAACCACTGGTCATCTCGCACTCGATATCGTGAAGACGACGTGTTTTCAGGGAGATAGATGAAGCGCACAGGCGACAGGCACTGGCAATTGGTTCTCTTGGTGGCACTAATCGTGTCAGCTTCGCAGATCACGCCATCTGCTTTCGCCAAGACTTACTATGTTGACTGTGACAGTTCGCAGGCAGCCTCGGACGGTTCGCTCGCCGCACCCTTGCGGGCATTGGATCGGGTCAACACGCTAAAGCTTCGTGGAGACGATCAAGTTCTCTTCAAGCGAGGTTCGGTTTGTAGCGGCTCGCTTCGCATGGAGGGATCGGGGAGCGATGGGCATCCGATCATTGTTTCCGCGTACGGTTCCGGTCCTCTCCCGCGAATCGAAGCAAAAAATCAGTCTGAATCCTCATTCCGCCTTTTCAACCAAGCATGCTGGGAAGTATCTTCGCTGGATCTTCAGGGAGGCACGGAGTATGGGGTCTTTATCGGTGGCGACGCCGGCTCGCTGCACCATTTTCATCTAAGAGATCTGCGGGTGCATGATGTTCGCGGAAAATTGAAGCGAAAGGAATCTGGACTTGTAGTAATCCGGTCAGACGGTGCTGCTGTTACGTTCGATGATATCGAGCTTGACGGAATTCTCGCTTCGAATACCACGCAATGGGCGGGGATTTTTGTCTCGGGCTCAAGGGAAAAGCCCGCGACACACGTTCGCATACAAAATTCGATGGTCCATGATGTCCAGGGAGACGGCATCGTCATGTTCAATACGAAAGACGGACGCATCGCTCGTTCCGCAGCGTGGCACACGGGCATGGAGCATGCGGAGTCGATCGGAACTCCGAATGCGATTTGGACCTGGCAGTGCGCCGACTGCATGGTTGAACAGAACGAAGCTTTTCTCACTGACAGCCCGGGAGTAGACGGAGGCGCTTTCGATATCGATTACGGCAATTCTCGTAACACGGTGCGGAACAACTTCGCGCACGATACTCAAGGCTACTGTGTTTCAATATTCGGCGCGCATAGCGTTACGGCTGCCAGCGTCGTTGAGGGAAACCTTTGTCTAAATAATGGAATGAGTCCAAGGCTGGCCCAGCGACAAGGCGCGATCCTGATCATGACCTGGGAAAACGGCAGCGTCGATGGATTGGATATCCGCGACAATAGGATCGATTGGCAACCCGGCGGCGACACAGCCGCCATACAAACCGGCGACAAGCTGGATGCCAGGAATGTTTTCCTCGCCAACAACGAGATTATTTCAAACGGAACGACTTTCGTGAATCCGTTGCTGACTTATCGGGGCGAAAAGAACCGGTATTTGTTCGTGGATGGCGATACCGAAGGTGCCAACGCCATCGCCGAACACAGATTCGCGCTTTTACCTGAGACTCATTCGAGTGTCGGCTTGGCCTCTCCGAGAAAGGAGGACGAAGCCCATCGGGCGCGGGGCTGGCAGCTCATAGCTTCGTTTCCCAAGAGCATGCTCCAATCGGGCGGCGACCCGGTTTTGAGAGGAATGCTGGTCAACCTAAAAAGTGCAGCCTTGCAGTTTGGTCAAATGGGATTACGTACTACGATCCGCAGCGATGCCGACATGACCGAACTCTCGAGTGATTGGTTGGGTGGAGAGGTTGGCATGGAGTTCGTTCACGTTCCCCCTTTAACGGACACCGATTTTTCGCTGAAAATCATTTCTCCGCTGGGACAGATTGTTCAGGAATGGAAGGGCTACATAGGTCCAGCCACCCTCGGAGGGGCTTTGCGCTCGGCATGCGGCAAGCCCTCGTACGGGAGATTGACCTTCGAAGCAGTTCCCGCCACCGATTAGTTCGAATGCGTCGTCGTCTTTCGCAACTCAAATGTGTGGGGTTTGAGAATCAATGTGGAACGTATGTTCGAAGCCAGTTCTGCTTCGGCGCGTTCCAGGGTATCGGCGGCGACTCGCGATCCGTCGGTTGCGGTGATCTCCGCGCTGAGAATGAATCGAGCCTGGTCCAGAGTTGCCCGCCGTTGTTCGTGCCACTCGATGTCTCGTGCCTGACCCAGCATCGGAGTTGCGTAGAGGGCGATGTTGACGCCGCGATTCAACTGGTCCTGAGAAAAAACGCCAATCGTTTTTTCGTCGATCGCTAGTTCGTAATTTCCCGCTGGCAGGGAATCCACCTGCACGATCTGTTGATCGAGCTTGGCGATATCCGAAATGCTCAAAAGGAACTTGGTTAGCGGATCGCTGGAGTCCAGCGGCAGAGGCAAAGCTTGGTCGGTTTGGATCCAACGCAAGCCGTCCTCTTTGCGCTGCAGCGATTCGACTTTCGTGTTTTCGGCGGTGACGATAGACGATTTATCTGCATTTAAGACGACGCGGCTGACCACCGGATTGACATGCCAGCGCGACATCAACTCTGCGGCCATGATCCAGTGACCGACATCGCCGGGATGAATATGGTCTGGAACGATGAGTGGCGCGAACTCCGAGGACAGATGATTAGCACGCTCTACGGCATCGACGATGGGCTGATAGAAATCCGCCAGGAAGACTCGCTCTTTCAGCGTCGCATGAAGTTGATCTGCCTCCTGGGATACGAATTGCGCGTTGCGTTCGATAACCCTGGAGTAGCCGGGAAAGTCCGTGCCATGAGTTGATTCTTCATAGGGTGAAGGTCGAATCAGGGTGAGCGCCGCGTCAGGAGCGGCTCTACGAAGCGCATCCATCAAGGAGACATAGCCGGTCCGGAAAATACCATCGATCCTGGCGTCGAAGGGCACGTAGCCACCGTCGTTCATGCCCAGCATCACCGTGATCATCGCGGGATGGTAAGGCTCGACATCTCGCTTTACACGGTCGGCCATTGTGCCGGCGTAGCCGCCGTACACTGTATCTCCGGGGACGCCCGCATTTATAAAGCGGACATGCATCGATGGATAACGGGTAAGAACAAAGTCCTCAACAAATTTGGTAAATAGCCGCTGGGCAGTGATGCTGTCTCCGTAAAAGACGACGGTATCGCCGTCATGCAACGCGAAATCCTGGCTCATCGCCTGGAGTGGAACCAGCAAAAAGAGGAAGAAGCTCAGGACGCCGAGTCGTGAGTTATGACGAGCAGATAGGAAGGCGTTTCGTATGGAGCGGACTCCCTGATAAATTTCTGGCATGGGCGCTATCTTACGCTGCGAAGCCTCTGGTTGACTTGCATGGATGATAGCCATAAGATCGCCGACAATGGAGGACCCACAGGCACCACCCGAAGGCCCGGCGATGACATCGCGATACCGCATTGTCGAGAAGCTTGGCGCCGGAGGATATGGGGTGGTGTATAAGGCCGAAGTACCCGGCTCGGACGTTTCGTGGCCCTCAAGTTTCTCCCACCTGAAGGACAGAAGGACCCTCATGCGCTGGCGCGATTTCAGCGCGAGGCGCGGGCGGCATCGGCGCTAAACCACCACAACATCTGCACGGTCTACGACATCGGCGAGCAGGATGGCAAGACGTTCATCGCCATGGAGTTGC
>DATBAX010000431.1:0-9087 GCA_036271275.1 Terriglobales bacterium | reverse complement strand
CGGCAACAGAACGACAGCTTTATTCCCTTTCGCCGGAAACCAGCGAGCATTGACCAAATTGTTTTCTGGATACGGCGTGCGCACTGGCGAAGTGAAGCGGAGAAACTCACCATGAGTCCCGCGAACTTTTTCTTCCAGCTTGGGATCGGGAACTGCGCGTGTGCTGAAAACCTGCACTTCGCGTTTTTCCAAACGGAAATCTTCCGGCTTCTTGTACGAAAAGAATTGATCGCTATCAACGACGATTCGCTCGTTGAATTCGCGCAGAAATTTCTCGCCATCGTCAGGCACATAACCTTCGGGGTGACCGTTCCGGCAGGGCCATTGCTGCGCCCATTCGACGCCCCAATCCAGCGGACGCACCACCCTATTGTTATCGACCGAGGTAAGGCGGGTTTCCCAGTCGTACATCCACTGTTCGTAGCGTGAAGGCATCTGTATTGAGGATAACAAAAACAGCAGTCAGCACTCAGCAATCAGTGGGGCTTTTAGCACTTAGCAGTTGGCATTTAGGCTTTGGCCAGTGAAGAGACTTCGAAATTTCACGCTTGACTCGTAACTACAAATGTAACTACACTAAAATGGTAAAACGAAGCGCGATCGGGCATCACGATCGGTATCGTGGGGACATTAATGAACAAGTTCATCATTGAGGCGACCCTATGCATTCCGATTCAAGCGCTGGTTGGGAATTTCAGTGGGACGAAGCTAAGAATCGTACCAACATCCGGAAACATGGGTTTCGCCTGGCCGATGCGGTAGAAATGTTCAGAGGCTCCCTGGTCATCGTCCGGACGTAACTGAAGACTACGGTGAGAGGCGATGGGTTGGAATCGGCGTGACTCAAGGCCGGATTGCCCTTGTGGCTTTCGTGGAACGAGAGCCTGACATAATTCGCATTATCTCGCTGAGAAAGGCAAATCGTGAAGAACGGAAAGAATACGAAAACGCAATCCAAAACGGATTGGAAACGGATTGATTCTCTCCGAGATGAGGATATCGACTATTCCGATATTCCCAGACTCGGTCCTGATTTCTTCGCGAATGCAATACTTTGGCCGGGGCCCAAGAAGCAAATCACCTTGCGTCTCGATCCCGATGTCGTTGCTTTCTTTCGCAAAACCGGCAAAGGCTATCAGACGACAATCAATGCAGTCTTGCGAAAGTATGTTGAAGGCAGCAAGACCAGGATTGGCTAAATTTCCTCGCAACCTGTTCCAAATCTGGAGGGAACCCACATCAGTTGGGTTTCTTAGCGACCTTTGAGGATCTTCTTTGCGGTTAAGGCTTTTCTTGTTCAATCGGGAAGAGAGGCTGAAGGGCCAACCGCTAACTGCCGTACTTCCTCGGCACTCTCTTCGAAATATCGCAAAGAATTTCGTACGGATTTGTATTCGCGAGGCGGGCATGTTCGCGGGCGTCGACGTTGAGTCCGTCGCTTGAACCCAATAGAACCACTTCATCTCCAACGGACACTCCCGAAATTCCAGTGACATCCACTAAAGTCAGGTCCATGGAAATTCGTCCGACGATAGGCGCGTAATTTTCGCGCACGATAACGCGCCCACCGGAAAATAACTGACGATTGAATCCATCGGCATAACCGACTGGAAGCACGGCAATTTTTGCGGGCGCCTTGGTGACGTAGGTTCCGCCGTATCCCAGAGCTTGATTTGCCTTCATGTTTCGCAGCGAAAGAATGCGCGTCTTCCAGGTGAGCACCGGCTTGATGGCCAGGCGTAACTTGCCGCCGCTGACTTCCCTCCCCGCTCGTTCAAAAGGCAAATAGTAACCGTAGAGCGCCAGTCCCGGACGCACCATCGTATGCAATGATTCCGGCCGCGAAATCGCTGCGTTCGTATTCGCAGCATGGACCAACGGCGGATTCAGTCCTTCGTTGCGCAATCCCTGCCGCGCTTCTTCAAAGCTTTTCAGTTGTTCTTCGACTGAAGGTGCGTCCAGCACTTCTGAAGACGCGAGATGCGTGGACAACCCTTCCAGCACGAGATGCGGCGAGGCCTTCAGCGCCCCATAAATCTGCGGCAAATCTTCTGGTGCGACGCCGAGGCGTCCCATCCCGGTATCAACCTTCAAATGAACAGAATGGTGGGCCACGCCAAGACGCGCGGCGGCTTTCTCTAACAATTCAATTTGTCCCGGTTCCCAGATCGTCGGCGTCAATCCCAGCCGGACGATCTCCTCTTCCTCGCCGCGCCAGAAACCAGTCATCAGCAGGATGCGAGTCCGAACATCAGCTTCGCGCAGCGGAATCGCTTCGTCGAGCGAAGTCACGCCCAACCAGATTGCTCCCTCTTCCTGCAACGCCAGCGCGCACTCGAGGGCGCCATGACCGTAAGCGTCGGCTTTGACGACCGCACAAATCGCCACCGATTCCTTCACGTGCTCCTGCACCACCCGGAAGTTATGGCGTAGGTTTCCAAGCGAGACTTCCGCCCACGTGGGACGCGTTGCCACGCGTTTCGCTATTTCGACAGTAGCCACTTCCATAGATTATAGGGGCCGTCCCCGCCCGCCCCACGTTACCGCAGGGCTACTCCCACGCGTGAGTAGCCCCCGCCTATCTACCGGCGAGCACAAAGTTCACAGTCACTTGCGTATTCACCTCCACCGGTTCCCCGTTCAGGACATACGGACGATACCGCCATTGGCTTACCGCGTTGATCGCCGCCTGCACCAACATGGGATGACCACTGGACACCTGCACCTTCTCGATCAATCCCTCGCGGCTTATAACCGCAGCCAGTACGACCGATCCCTCGATACGAGCCTGGATGGCAATGGGCGGATAAATCGGCTGCACACGATGGATGAGATTTCCTTCCATCATGCGGGAAAGGATCGGCGGATGGGCAATGGGAATGGGTGTCAGCGTCGGAAGGGCGGTTCCGATGGAGCCGATGACGCCTATTGGATTGTCGCTGCTGAATGGATTCACGGAACCATTGGGAATGCCGGGAGGAATAGGGTCCCCATCCTCCGGCCTGGGAATGGTTGTTGAGATGTGGTCCGGAGCGACCAGCAGATGAAAGCTTGTAGCTGCGCCAGGCCTTCCTGTTTGAGGTACGGATCGCGCCGGCATTGCCGTTTGTGACATCGGAACCATCAGGTGCGGCACCCATGACAGCTCCGGTAAACCTTGCGTGGAAAGGAACGGCAAGGTCAGCAAGACGCTTACTGCGAGCGCCTGCAAACCGAACGAAACCAGCGTAGTCCAACTGCGGCGTGAATCCTGATGGAGACTCGACTCACAAAGTGATTCAGTAAACATGGCGCCCTCCTGAAGTGGATATCAGTAAGGACACCAGAGCAGTCTTCTTCGGCTCGCCTGCGTCGGGAAATCCAAAATAAAAAAGCCGCGTCGAAACGCGGCTTTTCTGGAACATTTCTGTTACCCAAGGTGTCCCGATTATTTGGGAGCTGGGGCTTGCGGCTTTGCAGCTGGAGGTGCAGGCCTGCTAATCGGAGCGCCTGTGGATGGCTTCGCGGTTGGAGTTGTCCGGACTGGCGCGGCCACGCCGGATTGCGTGTTGTACACGCCAATCACAGCAGGGGTGATATCCATGGAGGGACCATTCCAGATCACAGGACCGTTTGGCCATGGGCTGGAAGTATCCAGAAGCAAACCGTAACCGTTTTCGGCGGCATACTTCAACAAAATCGGGCCCATTTTTTGCAGGATCTTCTTGGCCACTTCATTTCGTTGGCTCTCCGCATCCTCACGTGCTTCCTGGACGGAGCGTTCCAGCCGTTTTTGCTTCTCTTCGATCTGCTTCACCAGAGTGCCCCGGGCATCGTCGTTCAACTTTGTGCCTTGGGTGTCCAGCTGCTTCTTGAGGCTCTCGACTTCGTCGTTTGCGGTCTTGAGCTCAGCTTCCTTGGGCTCGAGTTTCTTGCTGAGAGCCTCCAGATCACGCTGACCTTCATTGCTGGCGTAGATCGCCTGTTCCATGTTGATGGTCGCAACCCTGGTTCCGGTCGCAACCGGCGCAGCAGAGTTGGCGGCACTGGGAGCAGAAGGCAACGCAGTGGTATTGGCATTGGTTTGGGCCAGGGCCGCGACGGAGAGGGCGAATGTTGTGGCCGTAAAAAAGCGCAGAATCTTGCTTGTCATGGGGTTACTTTGAACTCCTCGGAAAATTGTGCTGGAATTTGTCAGATTCTCTTAACTGCCAATATGGACCGCGCGGTGTTTACTTAGCGCGAACGTGCTGACATCGCCAGATACGGTGCCCTTCTTGATGTGACTATCTCTGTCGCGCATGAACTCGCGCGAACCTGAGGCACGCTTACCACTCCCGTACATTATTTGTTGCCGGGTATGGACACAGCATTATAGGTTCAGCCTCCCCCCAACGTCAAACCGGGGGCCAGGCAAGCCCATCAGCAGTCAAAGCCACTAAAACGTTGTCGCCACCGAGAACCGGAACGTCTTTCGCGGCTCGCGCAGCAGATATTGCGGAGAATACGCATTCTTGGCCAGCTTGTACGTGTACTCACCCGCAGCCACGTTCGGACAATTCGGTTTCGAAGGGCAATTCACATTGGGGAACATATCTCGCGAAATCGGAATCGGCGACTGCGCGATTTCGTCCAACCGGACCGGGTTGAACGCCCAATAAATACGGAAGGGCGCGTTGACGATCGGCAGGAACATTTGCAATTCCAACCCCGTGGACATTCTCGGGGTCCAGTTGGTGCTACCCAGCGTAGTTAAATTCTGCGAGAAAAGCGGGAAATCTTTTGAGTTGCCGGGCTTGACGCCGCCCTGGCAGACGAATGCGATTTGATCCACGCTGGGGCAACCGAAAACCGTCCCATTGATGAGATTCAGTTCCGAAGTGTTGATGCGTAGTTGCGAATTCCGGAGGATTGGATCGATGCCCACGTCCATAAACGGAGCGATGGCGACCGGGCCCGCAATGGTGATCCGGTATTCCAGATTGGTTACCAGGCTGGCATCGCCGCCGGGGAAGACGATCTGTTCGACCGGGACCGGAATTGTGTAATTCCCTCTCGAAGGGTTATTGGGATCTTTGGGGACGATGCTTCCGTCGGGATTGCGCAAAACGATGGACGCTGTGCTGGGCAAAAAGGCGACCGGCGAAACCGAACGAATGTCAAAGCCGCGCAAGTCATTTTCACCGCCCATGTAAGAGCGTTGGAACGGCGGTGCAACTCGCCCGTCAAAGCCGGTGAGGAACGAGGCCTGCACGTTAAATCCAACGGTGTTACGGCGATTCTGGACCGGAATGAAGCGCTTGTATTGCAGGACGGGACGAATCGTCTTTACTGTCCCTCCTAAGCCGGAGAACTCGCCCCCCATGTAGTAACTGCTTCCGCTGTGCGGGGAAACACCTGAGTCCAAAGTATTCTTGGAGTAGCTGGGAACAATCTTGCTGGTGACAATCCCGTCAAGCGCGCTGGGTCCGCTGATGCCGCTGAACGCCAGATAATTAAACAGTGACTTCGAGGCATTCGTGAGTGCGACCAGGGATGAAACGTCATACGAATAGCTCAAGCCCAACCGCTTGAACGACCTATGCAGCGGATAGGCCAGCGAGGTGCTGAACCCTTTGCTCGACTGCGTATAGTTTTGCAGATTTTGCAGCAAAGCCGATGGCAGGTTCAGGGATTGTCCGCTGAAAATTGCTTCCTGCCGGGCCTGATCGTAAGTGGATTTACGGGTATAAACCTGGAACCCAAGTTGTAATGGACGGTCCCGCAAATAGGGCTCAGTGAAGCCGAACACCAGGTCGCGTTGCAGGTTGCCGATATTGGCTTGTACCGTCAGCGTCTCGCCCAAGCCAAGGAAGTTGTTCGTTTGATAACTAAGCCCGATGAACGCACCCGCGAGGCCGCTCACGCCACCAGTTAAGCCGATGCTGTTCTTGCCCTTTTCTTTTACTTTGAGCGTTAGATCGACGGTGCCTTCTTTTTCATCCAGATGCCGGTCGGTGACGTCCGGATCATCCGCCTTCAATGGTGCGAAATATCCGAGTTGATTCAGGCGTTGCAGACTGATTTCCCAGAGTCTCTGGTTATATACCTGGCCTTCTTCCAGGATGATCTCGCGGCGGATCACCTTGTCACGAGTCGTCGTGTTGCCCGAGAATTCGATGCGACGCACATAGAACTGCTTGCCCTCGTCGACGTCGATCTCGAGGAACACCAATTTCTTGTCTTCGTCAAAAGTGGTGTTCGGGATGGAAGTAAAGTTGATGTAGCCCTGTCCGCCATACGCTTTACGTAACGCTTCCAATCCTTTGGAAACTTTTTCGCGGTCGAAAACCTCGCCGTCTTTGATGGGGAACACACTGCGCAGCGCTTTCACATTGCTGAAGGCTTTGTTGTTCTTGAAAGTGATTCCGCCCAAAGTGTAGCGTTCACCTTCGTCGATGGCCATGGTGATGTCGACGGCTTTGCCCGGCCCGGCCTGGATCAAAGGGATGTGAAGTCCCGCATGTCCGGTGTCGTGGATTTTGGTGGTCGGGTCCTGCACGACAACTTTGAAATACCCTCGATTTTGAAACTCTCCGCGGACTCGTTCGGTGTCTTCATCGAGCTTAGTAGCGTCGTAGGTTTTCGAGAACAGGTTTTCCAGGAAGATGGATTTAGGAATCCCGATGGGCTTCAGGTTCTTCATGGCAGCACGCAACGTCCGGCTGTTCACGTTCTTATTGCCTTTGAAGATGATGTCTCCGACTTTGACCTTGGGCCCTTCCTTGACCACGAATGTCAGGCTAACTGCTGCCGGGGGAATGGGCCGAATTTCAGTCCGGACTGTGGCGAACTGCCGCCCGTGTTCAGCCAGCAGGCCTTTGATGGTGACTTCCGCCTTTTTTACTTTTGTGGGATCGTACTGGCTTTCGGGAGAAAGGCCGACTTTAGCTTCCTTGAAGCGATCCAGAACGTCGCTCTTAGAGACGGCGCTCAATCCAACATAGTCGATCTCGCGGATCGTTGGCCGTTCCTTCACGTAGATGTGAAGCTTCCAACCTTTGGGCGTCTGCTCGCGTTCGAAACGGATGTCTTCGAAGTATCCAGTATTCCAAAGGGAGTTGAAATCTCGTTCAATGGCGGCCTGATCGTAGACGTCGCCCACGCGGCTAAAGATGCGGGAACGCACCGTTTCCGCGGGAATGCGACGGTTGCCGTGAATGGGGATTTCAACGATCACATCCTGCTGCCCGGCGCCGAGCGCGCAGAACATGAAAATGGTCAGCAAGAGGCCCGTCAGCCGCCGAACCGCAGGCAGACAAGACTTTACAAATGAGGGAGATGGACCCAAAGGATGCACCCGGGGGAACTGCGCGCCGCACGTACCCTTCGTTAGGGCAGGGCTATCCTGATGAAAGCGGAGAATCGCTACTACCTCGGATCACTGGAGTATGGAAAACGGCAATTATACGGTAGAGCAGTGGAGACCGTCCAAAGCTGGGACTCGTTATTTTAGCTTATAACCGGGTTTCAGGCTGGACGAAAAATACCCACCTCAATGAAGACGGAATAAAACGGGATGGAGTTGCCTAGACCGTCAAGTTTTTCTGATTTAAAGCTACAAACATAAGTTCGAAATTGAATGCCTCGAAACCAAGCGCAGCAAGATTTACATCGTTCCGCCAAATCACAAGCCAGGAGCAACACGGCAAAGCAACGAATGCACCTCACGGTGCGGATGGGTTCTCCAAACGATGCTACGTAGAAACTTGACCTGGAGCTCAAAGCCACCGCGAGAGAAATGAGCGGCGGCGCCTCGATCAATCGACTATTTTATTTCCATCACTTCTTTTTCTTTCGCTTTGTTCATGTCTTCCATCTTCTTGATTTCATCGTCGGTCAGCTTTTGGATTTCTTCCATCGACCGCTTTTCTTCGTCTTCGGAAATCTTTTTGTCTTTCATCGCCTTCTTGATCGCGTCGTTGCCATCGCGGCGAATATTTCGCACCGCGGTGCGATGCTCTTCGAGAACTTTGTGCAGATGCTTCACCATGTCCTTGCGGCGGTCTTCAGTAAGCGGCGGCACCGGGACGCGCACGATCTTGCCATCGTTCATCGGATTCAATCCCAACTCCGAAGTCCGGATGGCCTTTTCGATGGCCGGCAGAGCTGTGGGATCAAACGGCTGCACCGTAATCAACTGCGCCTCGGACGCATGCACCTGCGCCACCTGATTCAACGGCAGAAAATCGCCATAGTATTCAACCTTCACCGAATCCAGCATCGAAACCGAAGCCCTGCCGGTACGAGTCGAGGCCAAAGCCTTGCGGAAGTCGTCAACCGCCTTGTCCATGCGGGTCTTGAGCTGAATGTAAGTATCTTTGAGTGCGGGAATCGCCGCCATTGTGGCTTGAGCCATTGTTAGCTCCAAAAGAGATATAAGAACTCTGAATTATAAACCGAAATCTCATCCCTACTTGCAGTTACAACAGTTCAGCATGATGTTTGGCAAGCCAGACTTGCACAAGACTGTGCACTTCGCGCGCCAAATTGATCATTGCGGTAGCCTCGTGATCAGAGACCGTTTCCGACTGTTCGTAAGCGCTGATGTTGCGTTTTTTTCTGAATCGATTCAGTTGATTTACCAACTTCGTTTCCGCTTGGACAGTAAATAAAAGCGACTCGATCAGATAGCGATGATGCGAAACTTTCGTGGAAACCCGGAAACCGCTCGCTGCAATCGCCGCGTTGGCGGATTGAAGCGCTCCATTGTAAGCAATCATCAGCCGCCACTCCGCGGACAATTGCGGTATCTGCGCATTGGTCAGATCGCGATCGGCAACAGCGAGAAGATTTCGGATCTCTTCACGGCTGCTCTTGTGTTTTTGGATCCAACCCTGGGCCAACCAGTTCTGCAAGCTCACGCTCGCCTCCGATCAGAAACAACTTGGGCCCACGAAGCACGTTCATAACGAAGTGCTGTTGTCGCGAAATCTTTTCCTGCAATTCTGCGATCGGGTATGTCACCGGATTAATTTCCCGCACTAACTTTTTTTGCGCTGAGTCCAACGCTTCGACCACATCGCCGAAACTTACATCGCCGACGATGAATAAGTCTACGTCACTATC
>DATBAX010000430.1:0-17349 GCA_036271275.1 Terriglobales bacterium | reverse complement strand
TGTCTGATCCCTACTTTCCACTGCTCACCATCGCTCCCTTTGACGGCTACGGCGAAACGGTTTGGGGCGACGACATGGAACTTGGCGCAACCGAACTTTACTTCGCTCTTCAGTCCGCCGGGCCGCGCAAGAATTTGCCGGCAGGTTTGCCTGTAACCAATCCTCTGGTCTACCTGCGCAGCGCCACTTTGCTGGCGAAAAACTATATTCAGGACGTCTCCGAAACCGGCAACTCGGGCACTCTGAATCTTTATGACGTGAGCGGCCTCGCGCATTTTGAACTTTATCGCGCGTTGGGCATGGCGGGAAAAACGGACGGGCTTGCCGTCTCTCAATCTGCTTTGCAGGACGCCATCACCAGCCAGGTGGACGACGCAATCTCTCAATCCAAAACGGACGCCTTTGGTTTCGGCACCAACTGGCGCGACGGCGACACCACTTCCGTCGGCGCCGGCATGGCGGTCATGGCCAGTGAAGCCCGCTATCTAACGAAATCCGGCACGTACAACAAATATTCGCAGCAGTGGCTGGGCAATATTCTTGGCGTCAACTCTTGGGGATCGTCTTTCATCGTTGGCGACGGCAGTACGTTTCCCAATTGCATTCAGCATCAAGTTGCAAACCTTGTAGGTGCCCTCAATGGAACCTCGGGTGGCACACCGATCCTTTGGGGTGCGGCAGCGGAAGGTCCCGGAGACAGCGCAACCTTCGGCGTCCTGGACGGAATGAAGCGCTGCCCCAAAGATAGAATCGACACCTTCGCAATTTTCAACGGCGTGAATGGCACCGAGCCGCGCACGCGTCAGGCGGTCTACAAAGACAACGAACAGTCCTACAGCACAACCGAGCCGGCGATCGATCTGACCTCAACATCGTTCCTAATGTTTTCCTGGAGACTCGCCCGGCAGCCAAGTTTCTGGACGAACACAATTGTGACCGCGACTCCACGATCTCTTTCTCGAAGCGCTGACTCCGCGACCACGCTGACGGCAGTCATCGGCACCACAGGCTCGGCCGCGCCACATGGACAAGTTAAATTTTATTCAGGAGACGGGACTCTGTTGGGAGAATCGAAACTGAGCGCGGTTTCATCGTCAACCTCAAGCGCAGGCTTGACAGTCGCTGCGGACAAGCTCGTCGATGGCGTGAATAACATCGTCGCATCCTTCGCCGGGGACACCGGTGATGGTCCCTCAACCTCTTTGCCGGTAAGTGTGACGGTGAAGAAATAACCGCCTGCAGATGTGAGTAATGTTCCACGGGGAACATTCTGTCTAGACGGAAGTGTATGTACAAAGCCCGCATCTGGATGAAAAGAAACGGAAGTGCCAAAACGGGGAATTTTGGTGGCTGACCGCCATGCCCGCCGAAATCGTTACAACCGCTGTTTTCAGTATCCGGGCTTGCGCTTGCTGTGCGCCACGGCGACAATGCTTACGAAGTCTGGGTCGTCCAGGTAGACAACGGAAAAAGGGAAATCTAAAGAGGACAAACCGCCGAGTGTCGTGCAGGTATTCAGGCCAGCGGCCCGGCGCATGGGAAATAGTTTCGATTGCTTCAGAGACCGCGGCGATAAACCCGATGCCGGCATCCGCGCTGTAATGGGAGTACCAATCATCCCCATCATCAATTTCCTGCCACGCTAGAGGGTGGAGACGATACGGCTTACTTCGATCCATCGAGAAGCCTGGCCGCAAGGCGGCGGCGGACTTCCTCGCCTGGAATCATTTCGATCTTGCCGGAACGAATGTCATCGACGCGGTTCTTGATCTCGTCTGCCCAGGATTCCTCGGTTCCCGCTTCGGCCGGGCCTTCGTCGAGACTCTCAACCAAACGGTCGATTAACAAGCCGCGCTCCTGCGTGGAGAGCGTCAGGGCTTGTTGAAGTACTCCCGAATACTGTGGCGTCGTTTGGGGCATGGCCACCTCGCATGGTTATTCTATCGCAGCCGGCAAGTGGGCATCGTCTGACCTACTTCAGGCGCTGAGGCGCGTTTTCAGGGCAGAGGGTATAACGCGGGACTGCTAAAGCGCCGCTCTACACGGTTTTGTAAACGACTTCATACCTGCGCAGGTTCACTCAGCCCAAATATCGATGCTGTCTCTGAAGCGGATGCGTTGGAACTCACCATCTCTAAATCAACTCTTTCCCCGTAAATACTGATCAGGCCATTTCTGATCTTTGAAATGGACTTCGGATGCGGCGTGGAGCGGGAAGTAGGGATCGCGCAGGGATTGGCGGGCCAATAACACGATGTCGGCTTCTCCGTTGCGGATGATTTGATCGGCCTGTGCGGCTTGGGTGATCATGCCGACGGCTGCCGTAGGGATGTTGGCGTCGTGACGGATGCGAGTCGAGAACGGTACTTGGTATCCGGCGCCGACGGGGATTTTTGCGTTGGGCACGAGGCCTCCCGAGGAACAATCGATCAGATCCACGC
The DNA here is from genome assembly GCA_036271275.1 of Terriglobales bacterium. Lineage (GTDB taxonomy): Bacteria > Acidobacteriota > Terriglobia > Terriglobales > Acidobacteriaceae > DATBAX01. The sequence goes on along the minus strand of DATBAX010000430.1, from coordinate 14,908 downwards.
CCAGCGGTTTGAGGGTGCGGGCAAGTTCCACGCTGTCATCGATGGTCCATCCGCCGTCGGCCCAATCGGTGGAGGAGAGCCGCACGAATAGCGGCAGTGTATCCGGCCAGACTTTGCGGGTCGCGTTGACGATCTCGGTGAGGAATCGCGCACGGTTTTGGAAAGTGCCGCCGTAGTTGTCGGTGCGATGGTTGCTCAGTGGCGAAAGAAACGTGTTGACGAGGTATCCGTGGGCGCCGTGAATTTCAACTACCTTGCCGCCGGCTTGCAACACGCGTTTCGCGGCATCTGCGAATGCCTGCACGATGGATGCAATCTCATCGATAGTTAAAGCTTGCGGGTTTTGATATCCCGCGTCGAAGGGCAGAGCACTGGGCGCGAAGATCGGAGTCCATCCGCCGGATGCGGGATCGATTGGCTTTCCGCCCTCCCATGGAATTCCGGTGCTGGCTTTGCGTCCGGCGTGGGCTAGCTGCATCCCCGGAACTGCGCCCTGCTTCTCGATGAAATGGAAAATGCGCGCGAGCATTTCGATATGTTCGTTTTTATAAATGCCAAGGTCCGCGGGGCTGATGCGGCCATCGGGCGTGACCGCGCTGGCTTCGGTCATGACGAGGCCCGCGCCCCCCACGGCGCGGCTGCCGAGATGCACCAGATGCCAGTCGTTGGCGAATCCGTCGTGAGAGCTGTATTCGCACATCGGCGAAATGCCAATGCGGTTTCTGAACGTGACGCCACGAAGAGTGAGAGGTTCGAACAAATGAGGCATGAGATGTAGATTACGCGAAAGGCTGATTGGACGCGGGAATACGAACCATCGGGAGCGATCGATTTTGGGCGTACCGTGGGCTAGGCCTAGAAGGAAATCGTAGGGAGGCGCGCTGTGGAAGAGCGTTTAACCGCAAAAACGTAAAGAAAATCTCTTCAGCTTTTCACGGCGCTCTTTGCCGCCAGAAAGTTCTTATCTATCCTGAACGACTCTCCCGCATTAGGAGCGTCCAGGTGGCGCAGCGCTTCTGTCGTTCCTAGTTTGAACGCGCTTTCGCGCCCAAGGCCCGAACCTGACTCTCCAGATAATCATGCAAATGCTCTCCGGCATTTCGTAGTGGCAGTTCACTCTGCTGCAAGCGTCCCATCATCAGCGCGCCTTCCAGGGAAGAAATAATCACATCCGCCACTCTCTTGCCAGCCACCTCGGACCGAATCTCGCCCTTCCGAATACCGGCAGCGATAATCCCTCGCAGCCAGGTCTGCCATTGTTCCAACGCCTTCCGCGCCCGCGCTCTCAATAGAGCATTCCCATCATCGCTATCGATCGCGGTGTTAAGCAGAGGACACCCGCCGGTGATCGAAGGCCTGCGCTCCACGAAATTTGTCACAAACTGCTTTAAGCGATCCACGGAATTCTCGATCTGATCGAGATCATGGGTGCGAGTTTTGATGGCCTCACTCCAGGCATAGTCGAAGGCCTCCGCCGCCAATTCTTCTTTCCCTGAAAAATGGCGATAGATCCCGCCTTTTTCGAGTTGTGTTGCCTCCATAATTTCGCCCATGGAGCTGCCTTCGTAGCCACGCCGGTTAAACAATGGTGCGGCTTTCCGGATGATGCGTTGCCGGGTTTCTTCGCCTTTGGTCATAAGCACGTCCCTTCACTTCAACAATTAAAGCGACCAATCAGTCTCTTATTGTATCATATCGTATGAGACCGAGCGGTCTCATAAAGTAGAGGCAAGAATGGCAGTTCTGGCTTTACCAGCTCCGTTGACAATAACGAAGGAACGAGGGGCCATCAATCCATGGTTCATCGCGCTGACGGTCACCCTCGCCACGTTCATGGAGTTGCTGGACACCGCCATCGCCAACGTCGCCCTTCCGCACATCAGCGGCGGTCTGGCGACCAGCAGCGATGAAGCTACCTGGGTCCTGACCAGCTATCTTGTGGCCAATGCCATCATCCTGCCGTTGAGCGCCTGGCTGAGCCGCGTCTTCGGCCGCAAGAATTACTACATGGGCTGCGTGGCCATCTTCACCCTGAGTTCGTTATTCTGCGGACTCGCTCCTAACCTGGGCACGTTGATTTTCTTCCGTGTTCTGCAAGGTATCGGCGGCGGCGGACTGGCCCCGGTCGAGCAGGCGATTCTGGTGGACACCTTCCCCGCCAAAAAACGCGCCGCCGCTTTCGCTCTCTACAGCATGGCGATCGTCACTGCGCCCGCGATCGGTCCGCCGTTGGGCGGCTGGATCACCGACAGTTTTTCGTGGCGCTGGGTTTTCTTTATCAACATTCCGATCGGAATTGTTTCGCTCTTCCTGACTCACCGCATGGTGACCGATCCGCCGGAGTTCAAGCGCGAAGTCGAGATGGCTCGAAAACTTGGCAAGTTGAGCATCGACTACATCGGCATCGCGTTGGTGGCCATCGGGTTTGCGTCGCTTGAAGTAGTGCTTGATCGCGGCAATCTTGACGATTGGTTCGAAAGCCACTTCATTGTCTTCTTTTTTACGGTGGCCATGGTGGCGTTGGTGGTGGGGGTGATCTGGGAATTGCATCACGACGATCCGGTCGTGGAACTCGCGTTGTTGAAGGAACGAAACTTTGCGCTGGCGAACTGTTTTTATTTTCTCTTCGGCTTCACTCTGTTCGGAAGCACGGTTTTAATTCCGCAAATGCTGCAAGCGCTGTATGGATACACGGCAACGGATGCGGGCCTCGTCCTTGGTCCGGGTGCGATGGTCATTGTCGTCATGGCGCCGCTGGTTGTTCGTCTGGTGAAACGCATTCCAGTGGCATACATGATTGGCACGGGTTTCACCATCCTTGCGTTCGCGTTGTGGACTTATGCGAGTTTCAACCTCGCCACCAGCTATGGCTATGAAGCTCTGGCGCGGGCGATTCAAGGCTTCGGACTGGCCTTTCTCTTTGTGCCTACCAGCCAGCTTGCTTACTCGTATCTGCCGAAAAATAAAAATAATAAAGCTTCCAGTCTTACTAATCTTTCACGGAATCAAGGCGGAAGTTTTGGGATTGCGTTTGTCACGACGATGCTGGCCCGTCGCAGTCAGTTTCATCAAACGGTGCTTGCGTCGCACGCTTCGAATGCGAACATAGGGTTTCGCGCGAGTCTGGCCGCGACAAAGAATTATCTGATGGCACACGGTTACTCCGCGCCAGACGCAGCTACCCGGGCCATGGCGAGAGCATACGCCTCAGTCCAGAGGCAAGCGGCAATCCTCAGCTTCCTGGATTGCTTCTGGATACTGGGAGTGATCGCTTTGACCGGTCCTGTGTTGGCGATTTTCATTCGCAAATTTAATCAGCGCGGGGAAGCGCCGGCACATTGAGAGCTATCAGCCGTCAGCTCTCAGCTTTCCGCCAAACCCATACCCATTTGCGGTAAACTCATTTTCCGAAGGCCAAACCGGAGGATGATCATGAGGAGAACCGTCGTCGTTGCTTTGTATATTGCACTTTGCGCCGTGGTCTTTACAGTCCGGCCCGCACTGGCAGCCCAGCCGATTCCTGTACTTTTGGTGGATGGACAAAGCGGCGGCCCTTATCACGTTTGGCAACTGACTTCGGCCGTCCTCAAAAAAGAATTGGACGAGACCGGATTGTTTCAAGTCACGGTCGCGACTGCTCCTCGATCAGATGGAGACTTCAGCAACTTCAAACCAAATTTCCCAGCGTATAAAGCAATCGTGTGGAACTATGACGCTCCGGATTGGCCCGCCGATCTCCGCACGCAGCTTGAAGATTACGTTAAAAATGGCGGCGGCCTGGTGATCGTCCATGGCGCAGACAACGCTTTTCCCAATTGGCCTGCCTACAATTTGATGGCCGGAATTGGTGGCTGGCGCGACCGGTCAGAAAAGTCCGGGCCTTATTGGTATTTCAAAGACGGTAAACTAGTCTCCGATACATCGCCCGGTCCGGCCGGCGCTCACGGCGCTCGTCTTCCTTTTCAAGTCGTCAGCCGGGAACCTGAACATCCGATCATGAAGGGACTACCACCGGCCTGGATGCACGCCGGCGACGAACTCTATGGCACCCTGCGTGGACCGGGCGAAAATATGACGGTGCTGGCCACCGCTCATTCCGATCCCGCCAATAAAGGCACCGGCCACGACGAGCCGATGCTGATGGTGGTGAAATATGGAAAGGGAAGGGTCTTCCATACGACGTTGGGTCACGATGTTTCCGCGCTGAGCTGTGTTGGATTTATGACTACCTATCAGCGAGGCGTTGAGTGGGCAGCGACTGGAAAAGTTACGCAGAAAGTTCCTGTAAGCTTTCCCACCGCGCAAACGGTGAGTTTCCGCGTGGATATCGCGGAGATGGATCCGGCCTTCGTCGCGAATGCGCCTACTGCCGCGCCGCCTGCGCCGACCGCAAAATGAGTTAACGATCGATGAGGTGTACTCGTGACAATCCATGCAAGCGGACCCTTTGAAGTGAAGATGGTTCCGCAGACTCCCGACGGCATATTTGAAAACGCGACCACGGGCCGGATGACGATCGACAAACAATTCCATGGCGATCTCGAAGGCACCAGCAAGGGCCAGATGCTCACGGCAATGACGGAGACCAAAGGCTCGGCTGGATACGTGGCGATTGAGCGTGTTACCGGTACGCTGAAAGGCCTAAGCGGAAGTTTCGCTCTTCAGCACACGGGCACTATGAATCGGGGAGTTCCGCAACTGAGTGTGACGGTCGTGCCTGATTCCGGTACCGGTCAACTGGTGGGACTCACCGGCAACATGACGATTAACATCGTCAACGGGAAGCATTCGTACGATTTCGAGTACACGCTTCCTTAACTTCTCTACGAACAATTGTCTGGAGGTGATGTGATGTCCGATAAACCTGGGAAGGAAATTACCCGTCGTGGATTCATCGCCAAAGTTGGACAGGGTCTGGCCGTGGCCAATGTGGCCACCATGCTTTTCAAAGATGCAGCGGCCCAGCAACCGCCTGGGATGGTTCCCGAGCCTCCGGGGAAAAAAATGGGGTGGGCCATCGTTGGCCTGGGATCGCTCGCGATTAACCAGATCCTGCCGGCATTCGCCAAGTGCGAAAAGTCCAAGGTGGTGGCCTTTGTCAGCGGCCATCCTGACAAGGCCAACAAGCTGGCGCTGCGTTACGGGGTGAACGCGAAAAATATTTACAACTATCAAAATTACGATTCGATTAAAGACAATCCGGAAGTGGACATTATCTATATTGTGCTGCCCAACGGAATGCACGCCGAATGTACGATTCGTGGATTGCAGGCAGGGAAGCATGTGCTCTCGGAAAAACCCATGGCCAATACGCCGGCGGAATGTCAGGCAATGATCGACGCCGCGAGTAAGGCGAATCGCAAGCTGATGGTGGCTTACCGTTGCCGTTACGAACCTTTCAATCAGGAGATGATACGGTTAGCACGCTCGCAGGAACTCGGACCCATTAAAGTGATTCTGGCCGATCATGGCTTCAACATGGGCGATCCAACGCAGTGGCGGCTGAATCGCGCGCTCGCCGGTGGCGGTTCGATGATGGATATCGGCATCTATAGTCTTCAGGCGGCGCGTTATATTTCCGGCGAGGAACCGATCGAAGTGAACGCGATGTCGTATACGACTCCTGGCGATGTGCGCTTTAAAGAAGTGGAAGAGGCGACGAATTTTCAACTGCGCTTCCCCAGCGGAATTCTTGCGAACTGCACTTCGAGCTACGGATATTCGGGGCAGAATCGTTATCGCGCCGTGACCACACAGGGCTGGTTTGAATTGGAACCGGCTACTCCCTACACCGGACAGCGCATGCGGGTGCATCGCGGAAACATGATCGAAGAACCGGAAATTCAACCCCGCGATCACTTCGCCATGGAGATGGACCACATGTCCCAATGCGTGATGCAGGATAAAACGCCGCTCACCCCCGGTGAAGAGGGTCTGCGGGATATGAAGATCATCATGGCAATTTACGAATCGGCGGCGACGCGAAAGACGGTCAAACTGTAGCGCCGGGGGTGCCCCGTCCTTCCGCATTCCCAAAGCATGATGTCACGGAAAACAGTTCTTGCGGAGGGCGGGGCTTTTCGAGATTTTCCAGGTCAAAAGCCCCGCCCTCTTTCGCATAAACCGCGAAAGAAGGACGGGGCACCCGTTTGAGTTTTCCAACGGCAAATCACCGAAACCGTTAAAATCAACCTCTTCGCGCTTCTTTCCTGCATCCATACAATGAGTGGTATCCAACTCCAGGCAATGGTGTAATAAAGGACTGGAGCATCGTCTTTGAAGACCGAAGACAACTTCCGGGTACCAGGGCGGATTCGACCTTGCCGTGCACGCAATGTGCTTATCCTGGCGATGTTGATTTTGTCGTGCAACGTAGCGATGCCGAAGTTAGCCGCCCAGAATCTCAATCCTGAAGAAAAACCCAGCAACATTCAGGGCACGGTTGTGAACAGCGTGACTCACGAACCCATCGGACACGCGCTGGTGTCCTCTCCCGACAACCGCTTCGCAATGATGACGGACGATCAGGGACACTTTGAATTTGTTCTGCCACAATCGATTTCTTTCGACGTCAATGGAACGCAAAAATCGTCGGATTTTTTTCCGCCGAATCGCCCCGACCGGTTGAGAGCGCGAAAGCCAGGCTTCCTTGCCGACGATGATGCCTTCCAAAGCGGTCCGGTGCCGTCAGAGCAAAAAGAAGTGACGCTCTCGCTCACGCCGGAATCTCTAATTATTGGTCAATTCGTTCTCCCGGATGACTCCGATAGGACCTCCATACAGCTTTATCATCGCGCGATACAAGAAGGCCGCGCGCGCTGGCTGCCGGACGGAAACGCGTTCACCAAACTAAACGGTGAGTTCCGTTTTGCCGGCCTTAAGGCGGGCAAGTACAAGTTAGTCTCTCGCGAATTGCTCGACCGCGATCCTTCCACCTACGATCCGCGTGGGCAGCTTTACGGTTATCCGCCGGTTTATTTTCCTCCAGCCATCGATTTGGCTGGCGCCGAAACAATTGATCTGTCCGTGGGCAGCACTTTTCAGGTGAGTCTCTCTGCGGTCAGGAAGCCGTATTATCAGGTAAAAGTACCGGTAGCGAACTTCCCAGAAGGAACGGGTGTGCGGGTGATTGTGACTGCTCAGGGCCGTCCTAGTCCTGGCTTTTCTCTCGGCTACAACCAGCAGGAGCACAGAATTGAAGGTCTGTTGCCCGATGGGATGTACACTCTCGAAATTTCCAACTATGGATCCCCCGCCTGGAATGGGATCGCGAATATTACGGTCAAAGGCACGGCTCTCCAGGGTGCGCCCATCACCATGGTGACGGCTGGGTCAATTGCCATCAATGTAAAAGAGGAATTCACTTCGGGCACTTCTGCTACCACGACCTGGAATACCAACGGACGCTCCTTCCAGGTAAAGGGCCCGAGACGCTACCTGAATCTCACTCTGTCGCCGGCCGACGACTTTGATTCGGAGAACACGGCTTCGCCCGACCCACCTTCCGGACCCGGAGACGAAGCGCTCGTTATCTCCCGCGTCCTGCCAGGTGCCTACTGGGTACAAGTGTATTCATCTATCGGCTTCCCGACGTCGATTACTTGTGGCGGAATCGATCTTCTAAATCATCCACTCGTCGTTGGAATAGGGGCATCCGTACCGCCCATCGAAATCACCATGCGCGACGACTGGGCGCAGTTTGAAGCAAAAGTCGAGTCGCCGAACTCATCGCTTATTTTGTCTGCCTTAGAAAATGGTTCATCGGCGTGGGCCTATCTTGTGCCCCTGCCAGATAGCGCCGGGCAATTCCAATTAGTTCCGATGTCTTTAAATGAAGAATCGGAAAGTCCGCAAATCGCGCCGGGCGACTACCGCATATTGGTTTTCGATCACCGTCAGCCCGAGCTCGAATACCACAATCCGGAAGCGATGCGGGCCTATGACGGAAAAGGGCAGGTCGTCCATTTCATTGGGGGCCAGAAAGAGAAGCTCACACTGCCACTGATTATCACAGGTGAAGCCCGATGAACTTGCATCGGCGAACGAGTTTGTGTCTGGGCCTGGCTTTGTTGTGCTGTTGTAATTTTTCATCGGCCCAGGATTCCGGTCTTTCCGAAATTACCCTGGCAACACAATTTCGAATCGCCGGTACCGTGGTCAACAAGATCAGCGGAGCGCCTCTGGCGCAAACTCGCGTGACCATTTCCGACGTGAAGCATCCCAATGCTGTGCGGTCGATGGTGACTTCCGAGAATGGTCATTTCGAATTTGGCCAACTCGGTCAAGGAAAGTACTCTCTGCAAGGAGCGCGTCGCGGATTTGTCGGTGCTGCATACGATCAGCACGAGCAGTACTCAACTGCCATCGTCACCGGCGCCAGCATCGATACGGAAAATCTCATCCTGCGGCTCAATCCGTCGGCCCTGGTATCAGGAACGGTTCTTGATGAATCAGGCGAGCCTGTCCGGCAGGCGACGGTGTCGCTTTATCGTGAATCGCACAATGAAGGCACCAGCCGAGTCGTGCAAGTTAGCGGAACGATTACGGACGACCTTGGCTCCTACGAGTTTCCTTTTCTCGTGCCGGGAAATTATTTTGTGTCTGCTACCGCGAAGCCGTGGTACGCAGTGCATCCGGCTTCTTCTGGGGGCCAAGGCACGTCGGGCTTTCCCGCGGCCGTGGATCGTTCTCTGGACGTAGCCTATCCAGCAACCTACTATGGGGACACCACGGACCCGGACCAGGCGCCGCCCATCCCACTCAAAGGCGGTGATCATTTAGCGATTCAAATCCGGCTCGCGCCTGTCCCCGCTCTTCACTTGCGTTTCCACGTTTCCGACGATGGCCAGCGCGGCTTTTCCATGCCAACGCTTGGCAGAAAAGCCTTTGACTCCGACCAGTACATTCCCAGCGACGGCCTGCAATCGATTTCTCCCGGTGTTTACGAAATGACCGGTGTTCCCGCTGGAGAGTACAGCGTCCGGGCCGGTGGAGGATCTGGATCACACACGCTGAACAATGTTGATCTGGTCAACGACGGCCAGGAAGTCGACATAGCCAACGGCGAGACTGTCAGTGGCGTTCAGGCGACCGTCCAGATTCTGGGACAGAAAGAACTTCCTGCGGAACTTCGCATTGGACTGTCGGATGGCCATCGCAATGTCGTGACCACAAAAACTACTGACGCCAAGGGCGAAGTACGTTTCGATGACGTCGAGCCAGGAAAATATGCTGTGCTCGCATGGAGCTCGGGCAAAGCGTATGCCGTAACGCGAGTCTCGTCGCATGGCAGCGACATGCCTGGACACACGCTAAATGTAGTTGCCGGTTCCGCTCCCGCCGACATCGTGATCACGCTGGTGACCGGGACGACGAATGTCGAGGGAGTTGCCAGCCATGCCGGCAAGGGTGCTCCAGGCGCAATGATCGTACTCGTACCTGAGGACCCCGAAAATCATCGCGAACTTTTCCGCAGAGATCAGAGCGATCTGGATGGCAGTTTCAACCTGCCGAATGTCGTCCCCGGCACCTACACTGTTCTTGCTATCGAAAACGGATGGGACCTGGATTGGTCGCAGCCCGCGGTTATCGTGCAATATGCAAAACATGCGCAATCGTTAAAGGTACCCGCACAAGCTCAAGATTCCGTGCACGTTCCGGCACCGGTAGAAATTCAACCGCGCTGAAATTCGTTCTGCCCGACTAATCGAGCGAGCACGCTCTGCACTACTCGATCGCACCGGACACCCATAAATGGAAATGCGGTCTTTGCATTGGCTCCGATCCGATCGAACAGCCATCCCCGCGCCATGGCTCGTCCTCGATGCAGCCGGACTTTGACGTTTGGCTCCGTGAGATCAAGCGCAGCGGCCGTCTCCGAGGTGCTCAATTCTTCAATGTCACGCAACATGACCACGGCCCGGTACTGCTCAGGCAGTCCCAGTACCGCTTCTTCAAGCAGATGGCCGAGTTCTGCTCGGGACGCATTTTGTTCTGGATCCGGCGAAATCTCAAGCACATCCATACGGAATTCTCCATCGTCCTCGGTTTGCTCCAACTGTCCGGTTCGATTGCGCGAGCGCACGCGGGCCAGCGCTTCGTGAACAGCAATGCGGGTCAGCCAAGTCGAAAACAGGGCCCGTCCTTCAAACTGATCGAGATGCTGATAAGCCCGGACGTAGGCGTCCTGCATCACGTCTTCCGCTTCGGCATCATCCCGCAAAATCGCGCGCGCCACCCTATAAAGACGCTGGTTGTAGCGGCGCATAATGATTTCGTACAGCGCGGTTTCGCCGCCCTTTACCCGGTCGACGATCTCCTGGTCGCTCCAGCCTTCGCCGGTCTTCTCCACAGTACCGATGGTTTCCATGGCTTCTATATAAGATATAGAGCTTGGGCGGCGAAAATGGTTACAAAGCTAAATTTGCCGAATTCCTGTATCCAATCGTGCGCTCAACGCTCTGTTGGGTAGAGGGCCAAAATGACGGATTTTGATAATCGCCTCAATATCGGATGGTGGGCGCTGAAAATCGGGCTCGGAGTTGGGCCCATCATTACCGGGATCGACAAGTATTTCAACAAGCTGGCAGATTGGACCATGTATCTGAGCCCGCTGGCCACAAAAGTGGTCCCGGTCAGCCCCGCCACCTTCATGCACATAATCGGGGTGGTGGAAATCATCGCGGGACTGGTTGTTCTCAGCCGCTGGACCAAGCTTGGAAGTTACGTCGTCATGTTCTGGCTGCTCGGGATCGCAGTGAATTTGTTGACTACAGGAATGTTCTATGACCTGGCGATGCGAGATGCCGAAATTGCGATTGGAGCGTTTGTCCTTTCGCAACTGACAACCGTGCGTGAAGAACACTCAACCACAAAGCAGGCAGTGAAAAGAGTGCTGCACTCGCAGCTCTCTTGAAACTGCAAAATACAACTCAAATCGAAAACGGAGAATATCTAATGAGAAAACTTGCTTCACTACTCGTGCTGTTCGGACTCTGTGCCCTGCCTGCCCTGGCAGCCGCTGAAACCTACAAAGATGTGTCCGTCGTGGACGTCAATTGTTCATCGAAAGTCGCCGCCGATCCCGATGCCCACACCCGCGCCTGCGCCCTGAAATGTTCGGCCAGTGGATTCGGTATCGTCACCAAGGACAAGCAATTTCTGAAACTCGACGCCGATGGCAATGCCAAGATCACCGATGCTCTCAAGGCCTCCGACAAGAAAGATCACCTTCGCGTGGATGTCTCCGGAGACGTTCAGGGCGATACCTTGAAGGTCACCTCCATCAAACTGCTGTAAAAACGCCGGCAGTATGGATAATCACACCGTGGATGTCCCATCTTTCCCGCGACTGGGGAAGGTGGGAACCACGGCGATCCAAACACGTCTTAAGATTTGACAACCGCGACCGCAGGATTCGGCCTCTCCCCGGCTACAATACGGCGGGGGAACCATGGCAAAATCGCGCAGAGAATTTCTGACTCAAACATCAATTGGCATCCTGGGCTTGGCTACCGCCCGTCTCAGCGGAGCACAAACGCCTTCGGAGTTGCCACCCGGCGCGCCTTCTGCGTTTGGCACTTCGCTCCCAGTCGGACCGGAAGTTTCCACTATGACATTTGCCGAAGCCGAAAAATTGATGCAGGTGGAGTTGACCGATCGCGACCGCGCCATGGCCGCAAACAGTTGGCGACGGACGATGGCTGCGTTGTATGAACGCCGCACCGGGCCGCGCAAAGCGGTCTTGGAATCGTCACTCGCGCCCGCCACGCGTTGGGACCCAGTGTTACCCGGCCTGAAATCCGGCCCGGAACACGATCGGTTCGTTCGTAGCAAGAACGATCCCGGCCCCGTACCTGCAAACGACGAAGACATTGCTTTCTCTCCGTTAACCAAACTCTCGCGCTGGATTGAACAACGCAAACTCACTTCGACACGCCTCACCGAAATTTATTTAACCCGGCTGGAAAAATTCAATCCCAAATTGCGCTGCGTGATCACGCTCACTCGAGAATTGGCCGTCGCGCAAGCACAAAAAGCCGATGAAGAAATCGCCGCCGGGAATTATCGCGGGCCTCTGCACGGCATTCCCTGGGGCACAAAAGATCTTCTCGATACTGCGGGCATTCCGACCACGTATGGCGCAGAATTTTTCCGCAATCGCGTGCCTACCGCCGATGCCGCAGTGGTGAAGCGTTTGCATGAAGCGGGTGCGGTGTTGGTTGCAAAATTAAGTCTAGGTGCGCTGGCCCTGAATGATATTTGGTTCGGCGGGCAGACAGTAAATCCGTGGTTGCTCGAAGAAGGAGCGTCAGGATCGAGCGCCGGACCAGGTGCGGCCACGGCTGCGGGTTTGGTCGGGTTCTCTATCGGCAGCGAAACTGGCGGCAGCATCGTGTCCCCGAGCATGCGCTGCGGGATCACCGGATTGCGTCCCACTTACGGCCGCGTGCCACGCACCGGCGCCATGACACTCTGCTGGTCGCTCGACAAACTCGGGCCCATGACTCGAAGTGTTGAAGATGCACTGCTGGTGCTGCATGCAATTTCCGGGCCCGACGCCGGCGATGTCGCCAGTGTGCCCAGTCAACTCGATTTCGACGCAGGCGAGAGCGTAAAAGGTTTGCGAGTCGGATACTTTCCCGGCTGGATGAAAGAACGGCCGGCCACGGAAGTCGATCGTGCCGCTCTGGACAGCGTCGCGAAGATCGGGATGGTTCCCGTAGAAGTTTCCATCCCCGATTGGCCGTATGACTCACTGAACTTGATTCTCTTCGCCGAAGGCGCGGCCGCTTTCGAAGAATTCACCCTCAATCACAAACTGGACGAGCTCAAGGCCCAGGTGCCCGATGCATGGCCGAATATTTTCCGCCAGTCCAGATTTCTCTCCGCCGTCGATTTCGTGCAGGCCGATCGGTTACGACGCAAAGTGGCGCAGGAAATGGCGCGCGTATTTTCTGAAGTGGATTTGCTGCTCGTCCCATCACTGCGCGACGAAATTCTCGTGATCACCAACTTCACCGGACATCCTTCGCTCACCTTGCGTGCAGGTTTTGTCGAGGTATCGCAAGCACGCAGCGATTGGGCCCCCGATCCGCAAAACCCATTGCCTCAATTCTCTCCGCCCCGCCGCGTTCCCCATGGCGTCACTCTGATAGGACGCCTTTTCGAGGAAGGAACCATGTGCCGCGCCGGCATCGCCCTGGAACGAGCCTTCGCCGTAAAAGACGAACGCCCGCCAGGATTCTAGTCAAGATGAAGTCAGGGTGCCCCGTCCTTCTCGCGGTTTATGCGAGAGGGCGGGGCTTTTGACTGAGATTTAAAGTGTTTGCTGAGATCATAGTCCACGCCACCATCGCACTAGCTACAGAGAGACCCGCGCAAATCCACATAATCATCCGGAAGCCATGGACGAACGAGGCATGAACTGCTTCCCGAACAGCATTTCTGTGATCTGTGTCGAGCCCAGCAGGCAGTTCAAGTCCAGCAAGATTGATCTCGCCGTCCTGAATCTCATGCAGAGTAGCGGACGGAAGTGAAAGCTTGGCCAGTTCCGGGTTCAGATGAGAACGAAAAGCGTTCACCATCACAATTCCAAGCACCGCAATCGCAAGTACGCTCGCAACTCGCGCGACGGTGTTGTTGATCCCAGAAGCCGCGCCGATTCGATCCTGCGCGACCGAATTCATCAGGACCGTCGTGAGCGGCGCCACCGTCACAGCCATTCCGAAACCTAGAACGATGATTGCGGGAAAAAATTCTTTCCAATAGCTGCCACCAGTCAAGGATAGGACAAATAAAGCGAACCCGATTCCGGCAATCAGCGGGCCTACGATCAATGGAACTTTGGGACCGTAGCGGGCGACCAATCCTCCAGACCATCGCGAGAGCAGGAACAGTATCAGGATGAGCGGAAGCATGGCCGCGCCCGCCGCGGTTGCGGAGTATCCCTGGACCTGTATGAGATCCAACGGAAACAAGAAGAAGAAAATTCCGATTGCCGAATAAAGGAACAGCGTGAGCAGGTTTGCACCGCTAAACGTGCGCGACGCGAACAACGCCGGTGGAACCATCGGCGATTTTTCCCGGACTTCGACCATTGCAAAAATGGTCAGGCATGCCACGCCGCCGATCAGGCTCCCGAACACCCGAGGATTTCCCCAGCCCAGATTTGCAGACTCCACAAACCCATAAACCAATCCGCCCAATCCGAGAGTGACAATTAACGCGCCAACCCAATCGACACGATCAGCCGAAGCGCTGCGGCTTTCTGGGACATTCCAAAGCGAAATCACGATCACGGCGACGGCGATCGGCAAATTGATAAAGAACGCCCAGCGCCACGACGCATGCTGAATAAGCCATCCGCCTAAAACCGGACCAATTGCCGTAGTGATGGAAGTGAAACCGGACCACGTGCCAATCGCCTGACCTCGGTCATTCTCGTCGAAAGATGCGCTGATGATCGAGAGGCTCCCGGGAACAAGAAAAGCCGCGCCCACTCCTTGAATGCTCCGCGCGATCACCAATTGCGAAATGTTCGACGCAAACCCACAACCTGCGGAAGCCAAAGCAAAAACTACGACCCCGGTCAGAAACATCAAGCGGCGGCCCCACATGTCGCCAAGGGATCCGCCAACCAGAATCAGGGCCGCAAGTAGAAGCCCGTACGATTCGACCACCCACTGCACATCCACAACGGTCGCATGCAGGCTGCTCTGGAGCGAAGGCAGTGCAACATTGACGACCGTGCCATCAATGAATGCCATGCTGGAAGCGAGAATGGTGGCAGCCAGGATCCACGACCTTACATTCGCGCTGGACAGGGAGTCATTGGTTGTAGACCGAACTACGACTCCGTCGCCGGGCAGCCTGATGAATGGCATGAATGCATTCTAACGGGATGCGC
>DATBAX010000429.1:0-3534 GCA_036271275.1 Terriglobales bacterium | reverse complement strand
GTTTTCAACGCATGCCAGTATTCGCGTGACTGCGGTTCGGGGACTTCGCCGTCGCGTTCGCCGACCAGAACTAAGGTTGGGGTCTTTACGTTCTTTATGAAATCCATCGGCGAACTTTTCGCGTAGATTTCGGGATCGTCATATACGGTTGCGCCGAAGTACGGGACCATCCATTCGTCGATATCGTTTTCGCCGTAATAGCTTAGCCAGTTGGAAAGTCCAGCTCCGGAAACTGCGGCGCGAAAACGATGAGTCTGCGTGATCGCCCACATGGTCATGTATCCACCATAGCTCCAACCGGTGATGCCGATACGGTTGTTGTCGACGGGCAGGGTCTTCACGACTTCGTCGACGCCAGCGAGGATGTCGTGGAAATCTCCGTAGCCAAAATCCTTGACGTTGCCCTGGGCGAATTTTTCTCCTTCACCAAAGCTGCCGCGGGGATTGGGTTCCAGCACAAAATATCCGTGGGCGGACAGGGCGTAAGTGTTAAAGAACGATGACGGCCACTGCGACCGCGCGGCCGAGGCTGGGCCGCCATGCGCAACCACGACCATGGGATAACGCTGTTTTGGATCGTAGTCTTTTGGATACATCAGCCAGCCCTGGATGCGCATACCGTCGTTCGTCCAGTGCAGGCTTTTCATTTCGCCCCACTCGGGATGGATTTGATCGTTGTGATGAGTGAGTTGTTTCCATTCCCCGACCGGGCCCGCCCAAATTTCCGGCGGATGTTGGGAAGAACTTCGAATGACGGCGGAATTGTGGCGGTCCGCGGTGAGTGAGATTTCGTCTGCTCCCCACGGACCCGCGGTAATTACCTCCGGCGCGGACCATAACTTTGAAATCTTCTTTGTAGATAGATCTATGGTGGAAATTCCGGCATCGCCGTCAACATTTTCCGTGAACAGAAGCTTGTCGGGCGCGATCCAAAACATTCCGTTTGGCGATGCTGCGATTCCGGGCGTGACGTTTCGTGTTTCGCCTCCGGTTGTGGAGACAACCATAATGTCGCCACCGGTTGAGCCTGCGTCGCTCATCAGGCCTTCGATGACGGCGACATTTTTACCGTCTGGAGACCAGCGCGGTACTGCGAGTTGCAGATGTGGCTTGTAAATCGATTTCATCTGCCCGTTCGCGTTCAGCGTGTAAAGTTGGGCCACCCACCAGTTGGGATCTCCGGCACCGTGCGCGGCGATTGCGGCGAAACTCTTGCCGTCCGGCGACCAGTCGTATTCGTAGACATACATGTCGGGCGGCGAAAGTTTGTGGACGGCCCCCGAAGCTATGCCCAATACGGCTACGCGTTGTTCGTAAATCTTGCTTTCTATCACGCCAAGTTCGGGAGTCATCGCCATCAACGGACCGGAAGCGCGCGGCGCATTCTCAGTGAACAGAAACGCCAGCGACTGTCCATCGGGAGCCCATCGCGGATCGGCCAGGAAGCCGGTCAAACTGGTCAGCTTATTGGCCATTCCGGTATCGACATCGGCCACGTAAATCTCCAATTGGCCCACGCTCTCAGCGTCCGAAAGAAACGCGAGCCGTTTGCTGTCCGGAGACCAGGCAACGCTGTCGTCAATGATCGTGGTGCTTTCGCGAGTGGCGGGAATGCGCCGGGGTTTGGCGTCCGCGGACTTCAAATCCTGAACATAAATCACTGAGCCTGTCCCCGGTTGCATTCCTAAACCAGCGGAAGGTTCCACCCAGGCGACCTGGTTCCCATCCGGGGAAATTGCGACTTGGGTAATAGTTCGCGCGCTCGGAATTTGGGCGGCGGCGGCCGAGCAGCAAGCCATTGCCAGCAGCACGAGGATCATTTTGTTTTTCATGATTGAAATTATCTCCCCGCCGCCAACCGGGTCGCCAGGCGTTGTGGCAGGTTCGCCGCGATGATGCGGTCTTGCGCGGATTTCAAATTGTAGGGCACGCGATAAAAAGTGACGATCTGGTTATCGGTATCATAAAGTACGAACGCGGCCCGCCAGTCGCCATCTCGCGGCTGTCCAATGGAACCGGGGTTCACCATATAGCGCACGCCTTTTTTCAAAGGAAAATCGCTGCTTTCGATCTGGCCCACGGTCCGGTAAAGCGGACGGGAAGCATCACCATGGTCCTCTTCCGCCGAAAAGCTTCCCTGCAAATGAGTGTGTCCGAAGAAGGTAAGCGTCGGGCGGGAAACCAGGAGCGGCTCAATGGCGTCACGAAGAGTGACAACATATTCGTCTTCGTCGATAGGCGAGCCGTGCACGAACTGTGCATCCGGAATGCCTTCGACCCCAATGGGTCCGTGCTGCATGGCTCGCAGCCATTCCAGATTTTCTTCGCTGAGCTGTTCGCGCGTCCACAAAGCGGCCAACCCGGCAATCGGATTGAAATCTTTGACGTCGGTAATGCCGCAAACGGCTTTGTCGTGATTGCCGCGCACAAACACGCTGCCCAATTTACGCGAGATCGCAATTACCTCATTCGGACTCGCGCCATAACCCACCACGTCGCCGAGATTGACCACCAGATCATAGGCAGGCGCGGCCGCCAGACAGGCCTCCAGCGCTTCAAGGTTGCTATGAATATCACTTAATAAGAGGACGCGCACAGTTCTCCGGGCAAAGTGGCGATTATATCCTTATGGAACGGTTCGCGGTGGGGGAAGAGCACTCGGCGTTGAGCACTCAGCATTTGGCACTCAGCATTTAGCCGGTCTGGGCGTTGCAGATGTTGGCAAGCGGCCGCTCGATCCAAAATCAGTTTTTTTTACTTCTCAAGGCCTGGCGGCTTTGGAATTCGATTTTTTCTGCGACAGAAAAGATGAGACCCAGAATAAGAGGACGCTGGCGGCCAGAATCACGAAGAAGAATTTGAGCTTCAGGGTGATGGCAAAAACCACCTCGCCTGCGGCAAATCCCCAATACCAGGCTTCGGCTTTGAATCCCGCGCCCCATTTGGCGGGGCGGCCTGAAGATGCGATGCGCGGCGTAAGCGCTGGCAATAAACGTGGGACGGCCGCGCAGTAACGGTGATACGAATCTCCCTGAGTGGTTCGCAGATCGGCTTCTTCGCGCAGAATCAGTCGATAACAAAACAGCAGCATCGCGGCGATTGCGACGATGAAGCCGAGCCGGCTCATCATGGCGCCCAGAGCGACTGCCATCAATACATTCGCCAAATAAAGAGGATTGCGAACGAAGCGATAAGGGCCGTCGGCCACCAGCGATTTGGTTTTTACTTCGGCGGCATAGACAACTTCCGCGTGAAGATAGGCGGAAGCCCAGGTGCGGATGGACGCGGCAATGATCAGCACGAAGGCGCCACAACCCAATAAAAGTTGAGCGAGCCGGTCGGCGTTCATGTGCAGCTTGGGCGCGAGTAAATCGGCTAGTGCGGAAGCGGAATTTTGACTGTCCAATGCGTAAAGCGGGAATGTGAAAGCGAAGACCATCCCAAACAACATTGCCCGATTTTTAAACTCCCAGTTTGTGGCCTTCATGGAAACGAACGGTAATTGGTTGAGCGAGGATTGTAAAGGCGGCGAAG
>DATBAX010000428.1:0-5218 GCA_036271275.1 Terriglobales bacterium | reverse complement strand
ATGCCGACCGCGTCTGTGACTTCGCCCATAATGCCGCCGAGCGCGTCCACTTCGCGGACGAGATGACCCTTGGCAATCCCGCCGATCGCCGGATTGCAGGACATCTGCGCGATCAAATCGGTATTGAGCGTGAACAACGCGGTCTTCAGGCCCATGCGGGCGGCGGCCATGGCGGCTTCGCATCCGGCGTGTCCCGCGCCGACTACGACGACGTCGAATTGTTCAGTGAAGGGCTGCATTTCGGCTGCTCGAAACGATGAGTATCTATTCTATCAACATCAACCCAATGTCATGACTCGCCTCAGCGCACCGATCGAGCCCTCTCATTTCGAGCACGATGTCGAGGGGCTCCGCGTCCGGCCTGTGCCACAGTTAGGAAAAGCAGATTCCTCGGCCGATAAACCTGCCTTCGGAATGACAAGTTTTTAAAGTTTTTGCTCAGACTGCATCACTCCCGAAGGCCAACGCCAGTTGTCACATCTTCCGCACCCCCGTATATTTGGTGTATTCCGAACGGAGACGCAATCATGAAAACCCAAGAATTCTTCGAACAACTCGATGCCCGCATCGCAAAATATGATTTGCTTTGCCACCCTTTTTACAAAGCGTGGAGTGCCGGCGAGCTCACGCGTGACGATTTGCGCGAATATGCCTGCGACTACTACCAGCACGTTGAAGCGTTCCCGGGTTATCTTGAGGAATTTGGAAGTCGTCTGGACGAAGGCGAGTTGCGCCAGGCCGTTCTTGCCAATCTGGCGGACGAAGATGGACTCGCCGACGGATCGGGCGCAGAAGCCACGCCGCACTCGGAACTTTGGCTCGATTTCGCGGAAGGAATGGGCGCCAGCCGCGATCAAAGCGCGCACGAGGCGGTTCCGGAAATTCGCGAATTGACCTATTCCTTTTACAGCATTGCCAGTGAAGGCACGCTCGCTGAGGCTTTGGCGGCTTTCTACGCCTACGAATCGCAGGTCCCGCGCGTGGCAAAAGAAAAGGCCCGCGGTCTCCGCGAGATGTACGGCGCTGACGAAAAGACTTGCGGCTATTTCACCCTGCACACCACTGCTGATGTATTTCACTCGCAAGTCTGGCGGCAGCAGTTGGCGAAACAGATCGAGTCGAATCCTGAGGAGATGGAGAACGCTCTGGATGCCGGGGAACATGCGGCGAAGTCGCTGTGGCGGGCGTTGGATGGCATCGAAGCCCGCAGGACGGCAAACGCTGCATAGAGAGCGCCTTCTAAAAGGCGTGGACGTTTGATGTCCCTAAAACGCAATTTGAAAAACGGCCTCGGTAGTCTTCCGGGGCCGTTTCTAATTGATTTCCGGATTCCGCGATATACTCTGCGGCATTATGTTGGTAAACCTGCTATTCGCCTTCGCCATGGCCTCAGCACAAGTTGGCGGCGCTCCAAATCCTCAACGGGCGACTGTGGCTGCAGTCCCGGGCACGCCGGCCAAGCTTTCCTCGATGGCGCTAACGGCTCTAAAAGAGAAGGCCCAAGCGGGGGATGCGGCCGCTCAATGCGACTTGGGCAGAGCTTACGAAGACGGAAATGGAGTTTCGCAAAACTATGAATTGGCCGCGAAGTGGTATCGGGCGGCGGGGGATCAGGGCAACGCCGTGGCGCAGAGTGATTTGGGAACCTTGTACCGCAGCGGACTTGGAGTGGTGCATGACGAGCAGGAAGCGGTGGGTTGGTATCGAAAAGCGGCGAAGCAAAAGAACGCGAACGGCATGTTCAATCTTGCGACTGCGTACTACAACGGTGACGGCATCGTCACTAGCGACTCAATCGCATACGCGTGGTTTCTCCTGGCGCAGGAAGCTGGGAGCAAAAGTGCAGGCGATGCCGTCAGTCGGGCTGAGGCGGAACTAAAGCCCTGGGCAATCGATGACGGACTAAAGAGGATTTCTGCTATGTACGACAAGGGCGACGAACTGAATCAGGACTTCGCCGAATCGACAAAGTGGCTGAGAAAGGCCGCGATGAGAGGCGACCCAGAGGCCCAAATGGGAATGGCGACCCGATTGTTTGTCGGCAAGGGAGTCGCCATAGACTACGGCGAGGCCCGTCACTGGTGTGAGCAGGTTGCGAAGGAAGGAAATAGCCAGGGCCAGTTCTGTATGGGATATCTCTATCAGAAGGGATTGGGTATGCAGCCGGATTTAAAGGAGGCCAGCAAATGGTATGCACAGGCGGCGATGCATAACAATCACCAGGCAGCAAAGGCGTTAGCTCAAATCGATGCGACAGGCGCGGCTGGGAAAGTGGATTTGCCCGCTGCGTTTTTGTTGTATATAACGATTTCGGACAAGGACGCATTAAGAGAAGCCGCCAAACTCAGAAACCAGATGACGAAGAAAGAATGGGAGGCTCTTGGGGACCAGCTTCGCAGTCGTGCCATCGACCCCGAGAAACTCGATGCAATTTTGAAGCAAACTTCCAGCCAGTAGTCGTGGACGGAAAAGATCACGCAATGATTCGATAGAATCATCGGTTCATTTCTTTTCGATCAAACTATTCATGCCCAAACCCGTCCCCATCGGAACTCGTGCTGAAGCTGACGAAGTGGTCGAGTTCAAACACACTCTGACCGCGCACCATGCTTCTCTCCCGCCCATCTATTCCACGCCGGACATGATTCGTCTCATGGAGCGCGCGACATTTCTGGTGCTTCAGCCTTTCGCCGAGGGTGACGAAATAAGCGTTGGAACATCGATCAACATTGAGCACCGGGCGGCCAGCGGAATTGGCGCGAAGATTAGGGCTGAAGCCGTCCTGGAATCTTTTGATGGGCGCTTCTACATCATGCAGGTGACGGCTTACGACAATACGGAACTCATCGGACGAGGAACCGTGGGGCGCGCGATGGTGAGCGTGGGAAAGTTCACCGAGAAACTGAAGAAGAGAGTGCGGATCAGAAAACATGATTCTCCGTCATGAGTTCAGGGCGGCGTGCGCTGCGCCCAGTGGCCGGAATAGTTAGGAGATCCTTCGCGGCGCAAAGTACGCTTGCTCAGGATGACAAGGTTTACTTTTTCTTTTAGATCGAATCATGGATCTTGAGACACAAAAATCCAAAGCCTCCACCTTCCGCGCTCTGCATGAAGGTCCTCGCATTCTGGTGCTGCCAAATGCATGGGACGTAATCAGCGCTCGCGTGATTGAAGAGGCCGGCTTCGGTGCCATTGCCACAACCAGTGCCGGGATCGCGTTCACGCTGGGATATCCCGATGGCGAGAAAATCTCGCGCGCCGAGATGTTACAGGCAGTCGCCCGCATCGTCCGCGCGGTGAAAGTCCCGGTGACGGCGGATGTTGAGGCTGGATATGGCAATCGACCCGAAGACGCTTCGCAAACGGCTCGTGAGGTGATCGAAGCGGGCGCGGTTGGGATGAATCTTGAGGATGGTACCGACGATTCCGATCATCCCTTGGGGGATTTATCGCTGCAACTGGAAAAGATCCGCGCCGTGCAGGAAGCCGCTAAACAAGCAGGAGTGCCTGTCGTTCTCAACGCTCGCACGGATGTGTATTTGCTTCAGGTCGGTGCGCCCGAAGCGCGCTACGATCTTTCTCTTCAGCGGCTGTCCGCCTTTCGCGATGCCGGCGCCGATTGTTTGTTTCTCCCCGGAGTGCGTGATCCTGAAACCATTCGACGAATGGTTGCGGATTTGAAATTCCCAATCAATATTCTCGCTGGGCCTGGATCGCCGTCCGTGCCGGAACTGCAAAAATTGGGAATAGCGCGGGTGAGTCTGGGATCAGGACCCATGCGGGCTACGCTCGGCCTGGTGCGCAAGATGGCAGAAGAGCTGAAGGCCACGGGCACGTATCGCACTCTCGAAGACGCGCCTCCTCATGCGGATGTAAATCGGTTGCTGGGATAGGCGCGACGCATGTGGGGATAACCGGGCTCGGCTAGCTCTTCTGTCAGATCTGAACGACTGCCTCGGCCTGATGCATTTAGCGGACAGGAGTGTCCGCTCCACCATTTCATCCATTCCACTTTTCACCCATGTACCATGTTTCCGTGGCTAAGCTTGCACAAACCGTTCTCGCATATATTCGCAAGCACGAGCTGCTGAAGGCGGGGGACCGCGTGGCGGTTGCGGTTTCGGGCGGCGCGGATTCGGTCGCTTTACTGTGCCTACTGGCCGAACTTCGGAACGAACTTGGGATTGTGACCGCGTCCGTTCATTTCAATCACAAATTACGTGCCGCGGATTCCGATCAGGATGAGCAATTTGTCGGCGAGCTTGCCCAACGACTCGGCTTGACGTCGCTGAGTGAGAGTGGCGATGTGGCTGCCCACGCGAAAGAAACGCATTTGAGCGTGGAGACAGCCGCCCGAAATCTGCGCTACCAATACTTCCAGCGCTTGCTGCGAGAAAACCAATTCAACCGCATCGCCACGGCGCACACCTTGGACGATCAGGCCGAAACCCTACTGCTAAAGCTGGTTCGCGGCGCTGGAACGCGGGGCTTGGCCGGCATTTATCCGAAACTTTCTGTCAATGCGGGAACCTCCATCATTCGCCCGCTTCTCAATACCCGGCGAAAAGACATTGAAGCTTATCTTGCCAGCATTCAGCAGTCGTGGCGGGAGGACAAAAGCAATCGGGATTTGCGGCACTCGCGAAATCGAGTGCGCCACGGAATCCTGCCGCGCCTGGAACGCAATCTGAACCCGGCGGTGTATGAAGCGCTGGCCGAAACAGCGGACATCGCGCGTGCCGAAGAGGATTACTGGTCACGTAAAGTCGAAGATATTCTTCCCACGATCTGGCAAAAGCAAATTTCTGGCGGTGTGCTCAATCTCAAATCATTGGCGGATTTTCCTCTCGCTGTGCAAAGGCGCGTGATCCGTGGCGCGGCCGAGTCGCTGGGCGTAAAACTGGAATTCCGGCAGGTGGAAGAAATCCTTCAAACTGCTTCTTCGTCTCTGACAGGTAAGTCGATGCTCTTGCCCAACCAATGGAAAGTCTCACCCAAGAAAGGCGAGCTTCACTTCGAGCTTCAAGGCGTAAATGCCGAGCCTGCCGATTACGAATATCGTCTTCCCATCCCAGGATCCATCGACGTTCCTGAGCTGGGCTCACGTTTCGAAAGCAAGTTGATTGGGAGAAACGCCGTCCAAGGGTATAATCCCGATCACTTATTCGATCCGGAATTATTGGCGAAGGAATTGACGGTACGAAACTGGCGTCCGGGA
>DATBAX010000427.1:0-17641 GCA_036271275.1 Terriglobales bacterium | reverse complement strand
CTAGGCAGCCACCTTTTCCGCTGACCGAATTTTGTGTGGCACGCCCAGATAGGGAAACGTAGTGAGCAGGTCGGTGTGGACGCCCACGTTATCTCCCTTCACCTTTCCATCGGAGAGGATGGAAATGAAGCCATCCATCACATCGTCGGTTAGTTTGCGGCCATTCTCCGGATAGGCCGCCGGCCGTGTCGGATTGTAGTAGAGCATGTCCGGCAGCAGAGTTTTTGCCACTCGCGTTGCTTCCTCCGGCTTATAGCCACCAGTGTGTTCGAGCGAGTGCGCGAAGACGGCGACGAAACGCGCGTCGTCCTTCGGTTCCGCAGCCAGGTATTCAGCTTTATGATCGCCGGTTAGAAATACAGATTGCGAAGGCCGGGCGCCGCGGTCGGCTTGCACCCATTTGCCGGTTACGCCGTCCAGACTGCGATGCCACAGGCCGATCTTATTAGGGCCCAAGGCAGAGTTTGGTACTTCCAGCACGATGCTGCATACATCTTTTCCAGTGAAGAAATCGTCACCGGTGAATACCAGATTGTTCAAAGCGCCCATGGTGTCGAAGAAAAATGGATCGCTGCGCCAGCCGGCGAAGAACCGGTACTCCCCGGCCTCAGTCACTTGGGAATCCAGTCCTATGGAAACCTTCGCTCCCTGGAGAATAATCTGGCCGCCGTCGCCGGTCCCGGCGGCTTCCGCACCTTCGACCCGGCGCAGGGTAGCAGTTTGCGCTCCGCTTTCGGAAGAGGAGAAGCGCACCCGGTATGCGATATTGGGCACCAGATCGCCATCCGTATCAATCTTGAGTTCGTAGATCGCGTCGGGTGAGAACGGCTCATCGGTCGTGGGCCCGGCGGGGTTGACACCTGTGTCCGGATGAACATTCATAATCAGGATCGACTTGCCGGCATCCCCAGGTTTAGGGAAGGCATACAAGTCGGTGAGGTCGAGACGGGCATCTCCATGAGGAAAGCCATAATCCGGACCGGAATAATGATGCGACATAAATTTGTTCTCCTTGTGTTTTAGATACTCGTGGCTCACGGATGTTGAAACGACTAAAAGTGCGATCTTATGCGGCTTGTTCTGAAGCCAGGAGATTTAAAAGGGAGTGGACGGCCACCGTCGACGATGCCGGATTCTGTCCGGTGATAAGACGTCCATCCACCACCATTAGTATTTTCATGTTGCTTCTCCTCGATATTTTTCGTTGCGCGCTCAATCCCAAGCCAACAACGCACTCCGATCAGACCAGAAATTGGGAAGATGGACAATTGGGCGATGGTATCGGTTCCCGAGGTACTCCGCCGAGATTGGCAGTTCGGGAGAACCGTTCAATATGCAACTGGCGCTAAAGATTCTGTTCTAGTGGCGAAATCGCGCGCATTCGTTCTAGGGAATAACTGTTATTTCAAGAGATACCTCATCCGGTCTTCCTAAGTCAAAGGATTACGCATCTTTCGAAAAACGACCAGATGGCAAAAAATCGCCACCGGAACGATAAATGCTGGAAGCAGGACGAGCGGGAAGCTGAGTATCGCAACCGTCGGCTGGTCGAACGCAAATCGCTGAGTGGGAAACGGGGCAGAAAGCATCGCCCGTGCGAATGCGTTCAAGACGCTGAGCAGGCAAAGGCCATTCCAGATGAGCAATCCCCTCCGGCCAATACGTTCCGCGCTGTAGGCCCACCAAATGATCGGAGCGCTAATCCCAACCAGGATGTCAAGATTGCCTGCCTCGAAGGTCATCAATGCTGGGACTTGCTTATAAAGGAACAGCCAATAGAGATTGATTTCAACGAAGATCCGAATCGTGTGCAGGAGAACGCACCACTTCAAATCCATGTTATCGAGGAATCGCCTTCCGGTCGCAGTCAAGAACAAGCCCGCAATGAAAAGGAGCGGAGGCGCTATCGCCAAAATCAAGTGGGGCGGAAAGGTGTTGGTGACGAGATAGAAGCCAGATAGAGCGATGGCCGATTGGAGGCACATCCATAAGATCGATCCGATAATCGCGATCTTAGATCCGCGGACTGCTTTGCCGAAAGCGAATAACGCTACCAGAGTTGTTAACAGGAAGAAAGCGATGATCGGAAGTGACAGATGACTCATGTAGTGGTATCCGTTCTTTGCCGAGAGTATAAGCCTGGAAACGGCGTTGTTGGCGCCTTACTGGCCGACATGGTGGTCATTCGGGCAGTTTTTCGCCGCTCTGCTCGCGCACCATGTACTCGGCATACCAATCGGGCCAGTTTGGATCCGCAGCGCCGATCCGTTTCTCGTGCTCACCATGTGCGGCCGACGCACGTCGCATCGCGCTTGCCAGACCGGCTGCGGAAGCGAACGAAGTCACGCCCGAATCGACGCGTCCGGGAAGGCGGGTCGTAACCTCTTGCAGTAGCCAGACGTTGCCCTCGGGATCGCGGAAGGAAACGAACGAAGCGTAGCTGCCGTGCTCAGGCGCTGGGCCGCTGACCCGTCCGTCGTTGCCCGGAAACCTGCAAGCGTATCCAGTTGCACAGTGGAACACCTCGCTGGGTTCGGCGCCGCGGGCGACGAGTTCGGTGCGCGCAGCCTCGATGTTGGAGACGATGAGGTATAGGCTCTGGGCTGCACTGGGCACGATCGGCGCAGCATTTGTGCCGAATAAGTTTTTGCCAAATTGGATCGAGCATCCGGAGCCCGGAGGCGTGAACTGGATCAGACGGGAATGTTCGCCGTTGACGTCGGCGTCCAGTCGCCATCCCAGCTTTTCGTAAAACTCCTTCGCGCGGTCCACGTTCGAAACCGGGATGACGACGACCTCGAGCTTCATATCGACTCTCGCGACACGTTTATCGCCCGTGCCGTGACCGCGGACTTCAATTGCCGAATTTGCCATGTTCTTTTCCTCGTGCATTCATCGAAGTTGACTAAGCTTTGAATAGTAGAGGCGGTCGTCGCATTTGCGGGCCGCTACTTCATGAAATCCCGGATGTACTGGGCAATCTGGTCCGCTGCGGTATCGAGCGCAAAATGGCCGGCGTCGAGAACATGGACTTCAGCCTTCGGGACATCCTTCCGATATCGCTCGGGCTCGCCGAGGTCGAACGACAAGTCATATTTCCCCCAGATCACCAGCAGGCGTGGTTGCTTCTCCTGCATCCAGGCTTGCCATTTCGGATAGCCATCCACATTAGTGCGATAGTCGTAAAACAGGTCGCTTTGAATCTCTGCCTGGGCGGGTTGACTTAAAAACGCAAACTCGTCCGCCCATAAATCAGGGTCATAGCGATCCACATTTGGATCGCTCCCGAGATGACGTGTCCGCGTCGCAGCCAGCGAGAGAAGATTTACGCGAAGCTCGCTTTCGTTGGCAGCACGATCGGCCCAAAACGCCCGCCGCGCTTTCCAATTCACCCCCAGTCCTTCATTGTGCGCGACTGCGTCTTGAACAATGAGAGCATGGACACGCTCCGCATGCGCGAGCGCCATGCGGAAGCCCACGGGCCCACCATAATCCTGCATGTACAGTGTGTAGCGCGAGAGACCGAGCGCCTCGGTGAAATGATTCATGACGTCGGCGATGTGATCGAATGTATACGCGAATGTTTTCGGGTCGGGCCAATCGCTGTGGCCGAAACCTGGATAATCCGGCGCGACCAGGTGATAGCGATCCGAAAGCCGCGCGAACAATGGTTCGAACATTCGCGATGAAGAGGGAAGTCCGTGGAGTAGGAGAATCGTAGGTGCATCCTTCGGTCCTGCTTCACGATAAAAGATGGAAAGCCCGTCAACTTTTACCGTGCGATAAAAGACGTCCTGAGACATGGGTGTTTTAGTCCTTTCCTGGCCTTCGAGATGAATGGTGGCCAGTCCAGTTAGTAAGAAGACCACCGCCAGGTTTCTTGCAACGATTAGGATCTTCAAGGCGACGCTGCTCCAGAATCCGGGTCGCATTCCGGATGACCCAACCGATGGCGTGTCTCTTCGTCCGAGTTGCTTCGGATGCGATGAAGTCATCAAACCAGAATAGTGGAGGCGGAGCAATTAGACGAAGGTATCACGATGCTTTGCTATCGGTCGGCGCGACGAGTGAAGGTGTTTGGGATTCGCTTCCGGTGCTCGGCACTCTTAGCGACTTCTGCCCCGCATTTCGTTCAATCCAGTTTCACAATCCAAACATCGGTACGAGGTCTGCCGTCGCTGCTCAGGCCTAGCTGTTGGTCCCAGCCTGAGGTGAACAGAAAGAATTTCCCGTCCATGGAAATACCTCCCAGCGGCTGGGTATTGAAGTAGGGCGCTTTCCAATTGGCGCGATTGTGAGCGAATCGCCATATCGTCGAAGCTTTACCGTCCGTCTCGGCGCAAAAGATCTCACCTTCAAACGGCTCCGTAATATCCGGTTCCCCTTCATACTGATAGCTCGATGCGCAGACCGGAGTGCTGTCGTGCACATCGACGTTGCTCCAGGAAAAATGCAGCGTGATCTCAAATTCATGCGGATCGTCAAAGGGCAAATATAACTGGCTCATGGCGGCCAGATTTCCGAGTGGACGTTTTACCATCTGCATGTATTCCACAACCGCTGAGGCATTGACGTAGCTGTTGTATCCCGTCACTCCATATCCAAAGCACTCGAGCCCGGATTTATGTCCGCATGGTGACACCTTCAGGGTAGCGATGTCCCAGACATAAAAGCCCTGCCCGTTATTCATGATGCGGACATACTTGCCGCTTTTGGATATGTAGGCGTGGCGAACCAGGTAAGGAATGGTAGGCCCAATTGCAGTGCCTGTGGGACCCCACGCGCCACCAACCTGCCCGGTCTCGGTGTTGTACCAGCGACATCCCAGCTTTTTGTCATAGACAACCACAAATTGATGTGCACCCTGTTGTTGTCCACCCTCCGAAATAGAAAAGCGGGCACTATTCAATGACACACCGACATCATCGTCACTCCGGCCTTTTGGATCGAGCGCTGGTTGAGTTCCGCAAGTTGTCGTATCAATCACCGCCGTGGATTTGCCAGTGGAAAAACGGTAGCTCGATATGGTGAGCGGCGACGGGCTCGTGGTGCCGTAGATCAAATCCGGATCGGTAAAGCTGAAGGTCGCTCCCAGACGCAACGGCACCAGCAATCCTTTTCCAGCAGGCGCAAGCGGAAGGGAATGAATCTTCAGGGTGGGTGCGTCGAATGCGAAAGCGAATACTCGGCCGCCCTGTCCCGCCACCCAGAATTTGCCGGTGTCCGCGCTCCATTCATTCTGCTGACCGCTGCCCTGAGTCATCAGGTAGCCGCCAGTGTGAATGTAATCCGTGGTTTCGTCGGTCGCGCGCACCATGGAAGAGCCAAAGTCGGGATCGGTAAAGGGCACATTCGCGGAGGGCGGAGCCATCGCGGTTTTGGAATGCAAAGCGCGGTCTGTAGCGGCGTTCGGATACGGAGAAGGATTCTGAGCGAGTGCATCCGCGGCCAGCATTAGTCCGATCGAAAGAACGCACAGGCAAAAGACGGAGAGCTTTTTCTGGTCATCGAACACGGGGAAGGATTTGACTCGCATGGGGAGGGCACCTCAACTGAAGATATATCCGGCCCTGAGGAGACGAATATTTGCACGCAGTTTGTTCCAAAGGCCGGAGAGTGTCAAGCTGAAAGAAATTGCACATTGGCCCCAGGCTTGGGACACTCAATATTGGGAAGGACGGGTGGTGGTGCAGTTTGAAAAAGATCCGTGTCAGGGCATGGCCTTCAGGCGTGCCGACAAACTCGGAGATTCGATCACGCGCGTATCGCAGCTTTTTGATAGGCCGCGAGCTCATGGGTTAAAACCCGTCCTTGTTGACGTTATTTCGGCACGGCTGAAGCCGGGCCCTGACACGAATCTCATTGCAAACCGCACCGCTGCCGAAGCACGCCGGCATTAGGGAGGCGCGCCTGCATCGGCTATACTCCCGGCGAACGCTTTGCGGGCGTCGGCAGGTGATGTAGATGGCACATATTGTCCTGATTGGCGACTCGATCTTCGATAACGCTCGTTATACGGAGCAACGACCCGACGTGATCGCGCATGTCCGTCAACTTCTGCCCTCGGGTTGGCGCGCCACACTGCTTGCGATTGACGGTGCAACCACAGACCACGTTCCAGACCAGTTGTTGCGCATACCTCCCGATGCTTCGCATCTGGTTTTGAGTGTCGGGGGAAATAACGCGCTTGAAAAATCTGAGATTCTCCATATGCCGGCTAACTCTGCGTCTGAGGTTTTGGAGGAATTGGCAGGGATCGCGCAAAGTTTTGAGGAGGAGTATCGCTCTGTGGTGGAATCTTGCAGGAAGCGGCAGTTGCCCTTAACTCTTTGCACCATTTACAACGGACATTTTTTGTATCCTGATTTGCAGCGGAAGATTTCCGTCGCTTTGACGATTTTCAACGACGTTATCCTAAGAGTCGGCATCGAATTCGGACTGGCGATGATTGATCTGCGCCTCGTTTGTTCTTCTCCCACCGATTACGCAAACTCAATTGAACCTTCCTTTGCGGGTGGCGCGAAAATAGCTCGCGTCATTGTGAATTTAATATTGAACGAGGAAGGACAGAATACGGGCGCGAGGGTAGTCATTTCCTGAAAGCAAGTTCGATTGCGGACTAGCCCTCCAATCAAAAGCCCAGCTCACTCAACCCCGGATGCTCGTCCGGACGGCGGCCAAGCGGCCAATGGTATTTGCGGTCTGCGTCCTTGATAGGGAGATCGTTGATACATGCAAACCTTAGCCGCATCAGGCCGTCTTCGTTGAATTCCCAATTTTCGTTTCCGTAGGACCGAAACCAATTGCCGGAGCCATCGCGGGATTCGTAAGCGAACCGTACGGCGATGCGATTGTCCGTAAACGCCCAAAGTTCTTTGATCAACCGGTAATCCAGTTCTTTGGTCCACTTGCGCTTCAGGAAAGCGATGATTTCTTCTCTCCCGTTCACAAATTCATCGCGGTTCCGCCAACGAGAATCAAGCGAGTACGCAAGCGATACTTTCTCCGGATCACGGGAATTCCATCCATCTTCGGCGAGACGAACTTTTTGAATGGCGCTCTCGCGAGTGAACGGAGGCAACGGAGGACGAGTTGTCATTTGTTTGTCCGTAATGGCTCACACTGTCGCGTTTCGACTTCGAAATAAAGTAGGTCGCGCCGGATGACGCGGCCCACGAAGACTAGCACGGATTAATAACCATCGACTTCGATGATCGCTTTAGCGAACTCCTGCGGAGCTTCTTGCGGAAGATTGTGTCCGACGCCGCCATTAATGGTCCGGTGTGCGTATTTGCCGGAGAATTTCTTGGCATAGGCGCTGGGGTCCGCGTGCGGCGCTCCATTGGTATCCCCTTCAAGAGTGATGGTGGGTATTGCAATGATTGGACCAGCGGCAAGCCGCTTTTCCAGATCGTCATATTTCGACTCGCCTTCCGCCAAAGCCTGGCGCCAGCGGTAATTATGGATCACGATGGCGACATGATCAGGATTGTCGAAGGACGCGGCAGTGCGATCGAATGTGGCGTCATCGAAGTTCCACTTCGGCGAAGCGAGCTTCCAGATGAGCTTGTTAAAATCGTGCCGGTTTTTGTCATAGCCGTCGCGTCCACGATCGGTCGCGAAATAAAATTGATACCACCATTGGAACTCAGCCGCGGGCGGTAAGGGCGTCTTGCCGGCTGCCTGACTGCCAATCAGATAGCCACTCACCGAAACCAACGCCTTGCAGCGTTCCGGCCACAGAGCCGCCATGATGTCCGCGGTTCGCGCACCCCAATCGAAACCGGCAACGATCGCTTTCTGGATCTTCAGTGCATCCATGAGAGCGATGATGTCGAGAGCCACTACTGCTTGCTGGCCATTGCGGACCGTTCCACTGGAAAGAAAACGCGTGGTGCCCGAACCGCGCAGATATGGAATGATCACTCGATAGCCCGCTGTTGCCAACAGGGGCGCGACATCGACAAAGCTGTGAATGTCGTAAGGCCAGCCGTGCAGAAGAATCACTGCAGGGCCGCTGGTGGGGCCGGCTTCCGCATATCCGATATTCAGAAGGCCGGCGTCGATTTGCTTCAGTGAACCGAATGATGTGTTTGCACCCGGCGTTATCGCGGGCAGAATTTCTGATTTTGTCTTGCCGGTCAGCGCTTTCGCCGAGCCGATCGTACTGAACTGGGTCGCGGCAAGCGCCATGGCTGCGGTCCCGAAAAAGCGACGACGCGTGTTGTTGATTTGTTCAGACATGTTATTCTCCTCCACATTGCGCTTCAAAGTAGTTACAAAAAGCCAAGTGGTACGAACCCAACGTAAGCAGGGCCCTCAATACTTCTTTCTCTGCGGATGTCCTACAACATACTTTCACGGACTCCGGACCTGAACACATCCCAAGAAGGAATGTTTTTTCAGTACCGCTGAAGATGGGCCTGAAAATACCTCTTTGGAGGTATCCGAGATTAGTCTTGCTTGATCTCATGGCATTCCGCTTCCGGAAGCCAGTAAGATTTGTCATTCCGCGCCGATTTCAGGCCGAAAGGAATCTCAAGCGGATTTCCCGCTTTGCACAAATCGTGGTAGAGGATCGCCAAAATCCCGCCCAAGCCGAGCTTGGGCACGGCACCCTAAGAAGTCGATAGGTCGGACAGAGTGTGCCACGCGTTAAACTAGAGTCTCATGAAGGAAGACGAGATTTTTTCTGTTGTGGGAGAAGTAGGGTTCACGCGGCTGGTAGCTGCGTTCTACGGGCAGGTTTATGGGGACGATATTCTTGGGCCCATGTATCCGAAAAATGAGCGAGAAGGCGCCGAGCAACGGCTTCGCGATTTTCTTATTTATCGCTTTGGAGGCCCGCAACGATACATTGAACAGCGCGGCCATCCTCGCTTGCGGGCAAGGCATATGCCGTTTCGCATCAATCAAGCGGCCCGCGACCGCTGGATGCAGCTCATGGAACAGGCTTTCAGAGAAGCAGCGCTGCCCACAGAAGCCGAACAGTTTCTGAAAACATTCTTCGAGCAGATGTCCACGTTCATGATCAACCAACCTTGAGCATGTCCGACGAAATCGTTTCAGGCCGGACGGTTCCATAGTAATCTCTGCGTCATGCATATCTTTTCTTCGCTTCGACGGCTACCCTTGATCGCGATCCTTCTCCTGCTAACAGCATTCGCCACGGCGGAGAACAAAGAATCGACAATCCCGACCGTGATTGTCCACGTGACCGTCATCAATCCGGGGATGTCTTCCGTTCTGGCGGACCAAGCGGTTGTCATCGTCGGTCACCGCATTACAAGCGTATCCACCGCGGCAAAGTTCCAAACCCTGAAGAACGCGCATGTGATCGACGGTTCCGGTCAATACCTGATTCCGGGATTGTGGGACATGCATGTGCATTCTGCTTTCGGCGATTGGTTCCCCGGCGGTCGCGACATCATCCTGCCGCTGTTCATAGCGAACGGCGTCACCGGTGTGCGCGACATGGGTGGAGACATCCCAGTCCTGACAAAGTGGCGCAAAGAGATCGCTGACGGCCAAATCATCGGCCCGCACATGATCATTTCCGGCCCCATGCTCGACGGTTACCTTCCGGACGGCAAATTGCGATTCCCCAGTTCGATCGCTGTCACCACACCGGCAAGCGCGATCGCTGCGGTCGACTCGCTCAAGGCGCAGGGCGTGGACTTCATCAAAGTGCAGTCCGTAATTTCGCACGATGCGTATCTAGCCGCCGCTGCGGAAGCTCACAAACAAGGATTGCCCTTTGTTGGTCACGTGCCAGACAAAGTG
This sequence comes from Terriglobales bacterium, assembly GCA_036271275.1. Lineage (GTDB taxonomy): Bacteria > Acidobacteriota > Terriglobia > Terriglobales > Acidobacteriaceae > DATBAX01. Next base: position 7,858 of record DATBAX010000427.1, on the reverse strand, counting down.
CGCATCCGGGAAGTGGTCGACGCAGGACAAAAAAGTATCGAACATTTGATGGGACTCTTCGAAGGCTGCTCCACTAAAGAGGACAAGTTCATTCAGGGTGAGGGAAATCTCAAGCTGCTGCTCACCACGCAGGACCCACAAAGATGTGACGCGCTGACTAAACTTCTAGCCAAAAATCAGACGTGGCAGGTACCGACGCTCGCCTGGCAACGGGGCGGGACATTTCTCGATCAACGCGATCTGAAACATCAACCGCTCGACAAGTACGTCCCGGCCTACTGGCGTGACGTGACCTGGCGCCGTTTCACCGAGGAGATGATGCCCGATCTTCTACACGATCCGCTCACACTACGTCAGGATTACTTCGCGCGGAATTTGCAGATGGTCAACGCGCTGCACAAAGCCGGAGTGCCGTTCATGGCGGGGACAGACACCGCTCCGGGCGTTTACATCATGCCAGGTTTCAGCCTGCACGATGAATTGGCCAATTTCGTCGAAGCCGGCTTTACTCCGATGGAATCGCTTCAGACGGCAACCAGTAATCCCGCGAAGTTTCTTGGAATGGAAACCAGTTACGGATCGATCGAACCCGGCAAGATTGCTGACCTGTTGATGCTGAGCGCGAATCCGCTCGATGACATTCACAACACTCAAAAGATTACCGCCGTCGTTGCTAACGGCCGATTCTTAGATCGGGCAGGACTCGATCAGATTCTCGCGAAAGTGGAGACTGCCGCAAAGCAGAAGTAAGGCGTTTTCATAGCCGGGCGGCGGCCTTGCGAGCAATCAGATCAAATCCTTTTTTTCGGGCGGTCGTCGCGAGGGAAGCGAACTGCGTTCGCGCGGCAACCGCATGGCCCGATTTCTTTTCCAGTTCTGCTAGAGACAACATGGCCTCCCATTGAATCTCAAGAAATCCGCATGCTTTGGCGTCTTTGATGACTTGTTCCAACAGGGGCCGGGATAATTGCGGTTGATCCGAAGCGAGTGCGACACGCGCCGACACCAGGGAAAACTGGAGGCTTACAAGACGATTCTGGTTTTTCGAAGCCTGCAGTGCGGAGGCAGCAACTTCCGCCTTTGCGTCTGCTTGCTTGCCTTGTGCCAGCAGGGCCTGGGTCAGAACTATGCTGGCGGTCAGTTCGTCATCGGCCTGTTGCTGTTGATGAAATTGCTCCTTGCATTTGCGGGCGGCAGCCTCGGCATCGGCGGCATGACCTTGTTCGATCGAGAGTTGGGCCAGGCCGAGCCTGGTTTCCGCCATGGTTTGGTTCTCCCCAATCTCGCCCCTCACAGTCAGGGATTGTTCGTAAGATTTGCGAGCGGCATCGAAATCACCGCGGTCCATGAAGACGTCCCCCATACCGCTATCGACGTAAGCGATTAAGCTTTTGTCGTCGATTTCTTGCGCGGCGTTTTTTGCTTGCTCGTAAAACTTCTCCGCAGCTTTGAGATCACCTTGCTGTCGCGACATTTCGGCAAGATCGTTCTGGACACGCGCCACTCCATCTTTATCCTCTGTGGCTTCGTAGCTTGGAATCGCCAGCATTAAGAGTTTTCTGGCCTCGCTCAGACTGCCCTGTGACATCAGGGCGTCCCCCAAGTTGTTCAAAGTAGCGCCCACGCCCTCAATGTCGCCGACTTCGCGAAAAACTTTATTAGCTTCGCGCCACATGGCTTCGGCCCGCGCAATTTCCCCTTGGTTAAAATAAAGAACGGCAAAGTCGCTGAGAGTACGGGCTTCGTTGTTGCTGTCTCCCTCGGCGGCATAGCTTTGCCGGGCGCTCTCGCAGTCACTCACGGTTTCTGCCATCGATGCGCCGACAGATGTTCCTTGCTGACAAAGAATTCCATAAGTTCGCGCCACCAGCAGATGGGCTCCCTGGGCATTGCCTTTTTCAATGGCGCGTTCGGCAGCGGCGTGGGCTTTGGCAAAATCCTGATTGATCCAGGCCACCGCCTCATTCATGTCGATACGCGGATCGTCCCCGGCTGGTGGGGGCAGATGGCGAAGAATCGCGAGTGTACGCAAGGAGTCGGTAGCCTTGATCTGGCGCTGCGCCGCGGCCAGGCGCAATCCATAGTCGAGACTGTCAGGAAAAAGATTGAAGAGGGATTCATAGGCTTCAACCGCCTTCGGCCAATCCCCAACCACTTTGCGATATTGTCCCTCGACCAGCAGGCGCTCTTCTTGCGGCAGATGGCCCGAAAGTTTCAGGGCACTCTGGGCCTCGGCAATCGCTTTTGCGCTGTACCCCATGTGTTCCCAGGCCTCCGACAAGGCGGAATGCGCCAGAGGATAGTTGGGATCGGCATCGACAGCCCGCAGCAGGGAACTGCGCGCGCCAATAAAATCGAACGACCACAGCTTCGCCCGACCCTCGGTATAGAGACGCACCGCGTTTTGATTAGATGGCAGCGATGCCCGCGCCGCATTCGCAGCGTCCTCGGAAATGGAATTAACGCCCAGACTTTGTCGAAGTCGCGCCCCGGCTTCTGAAGCGAGTTCGAACAGGTTTTCCTCACTCCCGGTAAGAGCTTCTTCGGAGATGGTCTCGCCTGCGGCCGTGTCTTGCACCCGAATGTCGAGACGGATCTGGTTGGTATCCTTGCCCGGCAGCAATGTATAAGAGCCCAGGACGACGACATCTGCTCCAGGATTGGTATGCAAGCGCTTCAAGGTCGTCTTCGCCAGGGTGTCCTCCGTAGTGAGTGAGAGTTCGCGCTTCGCCCGGGCAACGTCTTCTCCCGACACCAACCGCAACTTGCCTCCTGCCGACAATTCCGTGTTGAGCATTTCGGAGAAAGCTGTGGAGAGCCAATCTTCCTGGGGACGTCCAGGAAGGTTGCGAAAGCCCAGGACGGCCACGGACCGCCGGATTTGCGCGTGCGATGCCAAGCCTTGGGCGCTTGAGGACGTCTGAAGATTTCGCCGACTCGACTGGTACTTATAGATTGCCGCGCCGACTACGAAAACTGCCAGCAACGGGATGAGCCAGCGCCAGGTTTTTCGAGGTGAAACAGCTAAGAATCTGTCAGATGTTTTTTCCGCCGGCAGGGCGATCTTGAGTCCATCTTTCATCGTCTGATCGGAACCAGACTGGTTCAGGACGATGACCGGGGCAATAAATCGGTATCCGCGGCGGGGAATCGTCTCGACAAAGCGGGAAGCGTCCGCATCATCTCTTAATGCCTCACGCAGCTTGCGAACGGCGACACCCAGGCTGTTGTCGAACTCCACGAAAGTGTTGTCGGGCCAAAGCCGCTGGCGGACTTCTTCCCGGGTGACGATTTGGCCTGCCCGTTCTACCAGGAGAACAAGCAAGCGAAAGGGGAGGTCCTGCAACTTTATACGAACGCCGTCGCGGGAAAGGCGGCCCTCGTCCACGTCCAGATCGTAGGGTCCAATGCGATATCTGGGTGGTTTTGGTGGTGAGTCGAACATGGGCCCCATAGCGAAGACGGAAATCTTAACACGATTAGCTCGAAAGGTCTGTTAAGACGCAACGTTAAGTACCAATCCAGCAGGAACTTACCAGTTAATGCAGGCTTAAAACGCTGTTTCATTGACGCTAAGCACAATTTGCCTCAGATTCGTTTGCGTCGAGAGCAGAAGTTTTAGGAAATTTTGGAAATTCAGGAGGAATTTATGAGCAACAAAGCTAATCGCCAGGAAACGGGACGCAGGTGGTCTCTGGGTGTTTGCATATTTGGACTACTAATTTCGATGGCCGCTCTCCCGGCCTACGGACAGGAAATTCATCAACTCTCTTACAACAACTCAAATTGGGCAGATCAGGGCCTCGGTGGCGTTACTCCGGCCGGGGGCGATCAGGGTCTTACGTCATACATTACGACGCCCAACAATCAATCACACGTTTACTACCTCACCGGAGGCGCTTCCGGTCATGTGCACGAACTGTTTTTCAACGGATCGACCTGGGGTGATCAGGACCTGACCGTTTTATCCGGCGGACCAGCCGCGATGGGTACGGTGACCGGCTTCTCGGTGGGAAACTTCCAATACGTTTATTACTTCAATCAAAAGGGTGCCGTACACCTGCATCAACTTCTTTACAACAATGCGTCATGGGTTGATTCCGACCTCACGGTTTTGAGCAAAGCGAAGGTAAGCGCAAACAATATCGGTGGCCTGGTTGCCTTTACAACTTCGCCGGCTCTGCACGTCTACTACAAGCAGCAAGGGGGAATCGGGGACATCCATCAAATCTATTCCACCGATGGCAAGACCTGGCAGGACCAGGATTTGACTTCGCTGACGGCGGGTAAACAACCCACGTCTCTGTGGACGGGATTCAACATTGGCAACCTGCAGTACGTTTATTTCCTGGGCGACAACCTCGATCTGCACCAACTCTTCTATAACAACTCAACTTGGTCGGATACAGATGTGACGGTTGCCAGCAATACTCCGCAGCCTGTCACCTCTCCGGTCGCCGCTTTCGTGGTGCCGGGCACCAAGAAAATCCATGTGTTTTTCCGGGCACTGGAAGTTGGACACATCTGGCAGTTGAGTTCGAATGGCGGCGCCAAGTGGACAGGAACGGACATTACCAAGAAGACGAAAGCGCCAGTTCCCGATCCGTCAAGTTCGATTGCGGCATACGTAACCACTCCTAATAATGAAGCACATGTGTTCTACACCGCTGGAAGCCACGTCTACCAGTTCTTCCAGCCGACGGCGACTACCTGGTCCAACGAAGACCTCACGGTTTCAGGAAACGGCGCACTTACCAAGAGCTTCACTCCGTTGAGCGGCTTCTCTGTACAGAACCTGCAATATGTTTTTTATGTAAGCCAGTAGCGATTCAAACCAGGGAGCCGGATGTCCGGTTCCCTGGACTATAAGGCCAAATACCGGACTGCTTTAGACCATTTAGGACACGAAGCATCACGAAGGAAAGCCAAATGAGCTTGCATTGTCGGGTAGCTTCGAAGGGAATTTTCGACATTCAGATTCAGTCAGAAGAAGACAAGGAGAATTTCATGACCAGTAAAAGCATCGCTAAACAAACTGGATGCCGCCTGCTTTACGGCGTCTATGCATTCGCGATCCTGTGCGGCCTCGCGTGCTTACCAGCTTACGGTCAGCAGGTCCATCAACTTTTCTATAACAATTCAAACTGGGCAGACCAAAACCTCAATTCAGCTACGTTGAACCAATTCTCGGCGAACGTCGCTGCTTTCCTCACGACGCCCAACAATCAAAGCCATGTCTATTACATATCGGATGGAAGCGTTACCCACGTGCATCAACTTTTTTACAACGGGACCGGTTGGGCCGATAGCGATCTGACAACTTTATCCAGAGGACCTCAGGCGATTGGCCCGGTGACTGGGTTTTCCGTGGGAAATTTTCAATACGTTTATTACGTTTCCAGAACCACGCCTTCTCACGTTCACCAACTGCTCTATAACAATTCCATTTGGGTCGATTCCGATTTGACCGCTCTTACCAAAGGCAAGCCGGGCACCATCGGACAGTTGGTTGCGTTTACGACTTCGCCGGCATTACACGTTTATTACCGAGATGCTGCTTCGAGCCACATTCACCAGCTTTTCTCCGACAACGGAACGACCTGGCAGGACACCGACTTAACCAGCATCACCGGCGGAACTCTGGCCACTAATCTTTCGACCGGAATCAATAACGGCAATTTGCAGTTCGTTTACTTTGTCGACGGTTCTGACCATCTTCACCAACTTTATTACAACAATCTGAGCTGGTCCGACACGGACTTGACTGAGTTGAACAAAACAGCGCCGCTCGAGACCTCGAGTGTGTCCGCCTTTGTGATTCCGCGTACCAAGAAAATCAGGGTCTATATGACCAGCAGTAGCAATGGACACATCTTTCAAATTGCTTCCAATAACAATGGCGTCAAGTGGGTCAGTACGGACCTGACAAAAAGAACGAAAGCGCCAATACCGGATTCCGCCAGCGCAATTCTTGCTTTCATCACCACTCCGAATAACGAAGCCCACGTTTATTACGTGTCAGGAAGCCAGGTCAACCAGCTTTACCAGCCTACGGCGACCACCTGGGCAAACCAGAATCTGACCACGGCGGGAGGCGGCGCACTGGTCGATCAATTCAGCGGTCTGGCCGGCTTCTCCATACAGAACGAGCAAGCCGTTTTTTACGTGTCGCAATAAAATCAGAGGCAGCAAGGAGACTTCAATCATGGGGAAATTTTGTGTCTCATGCGGATCTTCGCTGAACGGTGGAATGTTCTGCGCAAGGTGCGGGGCGGCGTCTGGGGAGGCGGCCGCTCCGCTAGTACAACCGCCGGTCGTGGCCGCAGTGCAAACGACGCCGGTATCGGCAGCCACTACGCCTGCGAAATCAAACCTTCTGATCAAGGTACTGGTGGCTTTTGGAATATTTATCGTTGTCGTGGGTGCACTCGCCGTCGGGGGCGTTTACTACGTGGCGCATCGGGTGAGCCAAAAAGTCCATCAGTTGGCGAGCGAACTCCCGAATAGCACAGAAAGCTCATCTAACAACTCAGCTGCATCGAGCAAAATCGCAGCAGGAAGCTCGCAAGATCCCTGCCGCTTATTGAGCAAAGAGGACGTAGGCCGCGCGGCCGGCGTGAAAGTAGTCCGCACCGAGAGCACGGGCGATAGCTGTTCCTATCTCGCGGTGGGAGATGCAGCCGATATGACCTCACGCCACATGAGCGCCATGATGGCGAGCAAAGGCGCGGACTCGCAGCAGCAGAAGATGATTCAACAATTCGCCGGCGGACTTTTCAAGGCCTCAGAGAAAGATGGAAAATCCGACATCGACAGTAACGGGAATGTTCCGGTATTTTCTTTCTCGCTGGAAAAGCAAGCTGCTGACGGAGAGATGGGCTTGAATCGCACGGTGCTGGCTGGAATGCCCGGAGGACACATCATCTCTGGAATCGGGGACGAAGCATTTGACGCCGGGGACTCCATGATCATGGTACGCAAGGGTGACATGTTGATCCGCATCATGTACATGACCTGTCCTTGCAACACGGACGCGGTGAAACCTTTGGCCAGGAAACTGGCAGATGCGTTGTGAGCGGCACAGCATACAGACTATGGCTCAGGCGCAGAGGTTGATTAGAACCGACTGTCGATGGCTCGCGATCGTGATTTTCGCGGTCGCCTTCAACGGCTCAAGTGCGGCTACCAATAACGATCCATTGACCGGCCTTCCGGTTTATCCAGGAGTCACCAATTCCAATCCGTTACCCGAATCAGATTTCTGCGGCAAGCAAATGCAAAAAGATTTCTACATTGTGATGGGGGGAAAGGGCGATGTGTTCGCGAAGTGGTACGCAAGTCATCTGCCCGGCTACCACAAGTATCACGCGGTGACAGATGGCCGTACGCAGTACATTTTTTTCAGCACGGATGGGGGCATCGAAGTAACGGTGACCGGAACCAGGGGAGGGCCCGCCGTTTATTCGATTTCCTATGGCCGATTTCAACCGGGGCTTACGACACAGGAGATGACCGCGTTCTCCCAATCGAAAAAATCGTGTGATTGAGGCCGCACAATCGGGAGCTCAGCGCGGCTGATTCTGCATCCGCGACGGAATCGAAGAAACCAAAGAACTTCTCAACGCGAGTAATTTTGCAGCGCATTAAAGGATGATTAATTCTTGATATCTGGTTGCGTCAGGTCGCTATCAAGTTACGTCAAACCGAGCTCTTCAAATGCCGCACGAGCGCCCCGAAGGTTCGCAAGCTTCATCTCGGAGTATTTCCGCGACAGGATAACGCCATCTGCTCCGCCATGGAACGCCGCCAGCACCGCATTCTTTGTGTTTTCCGGCGTGCATTTGCTGTGACCTGCCTC
>DATBAX010000426.1:0-9342 GCA_036271275.1 Terriglobales bacterium | reverse complement strand
GCCACTTTCGCGGCGTAAGCACTGTAGTTTCAAAGCTTTTTCATATCGTCCAGCCAGATCTCGCTTTCTTCGGACAAAAAGACGCTGCGCAGGTTGCGATCATCCGCCGCATGGTGCGTGATCTGAATATCCCCGTTGAGATCGTGGTTTGCCCGACCACTCGCGAGCCGGATGGCTTGGCGATGAGTTCCAGAAATGCCTATCTCGATGCACCGCAAAGAAAATCCGCGCTCGTGCTCTATCGATCGCTACTGTACGTACAGAGCTTATTTCAGCAAGGCGAACACAACGCGGCCACTCTGATAAAAGCAGGACTAAGAATCGTCGGCGAAGATCCGACGGTGCGATTGGATTACTTCGAGATTGTCGATCCGGAAACGCTTGAGCCGATTGAAGATCTTGATCGAAAAAGCCTGGTCGCCGTCGCCGCTTATGTGGGAACGACGCGATTAATCGATAATATTTTACTGCCCTAGATTTTTGGCGGTGTTGGCTTCGGATGGCAAGTGCTGCCGAATCAGCGTTTCCACCCGTGACCACAAGCGCGGATCGCATTCGCTTTCCATGTGCGTTTTCGATACCAAACGCACATACCAGATTGTCTGCTGACAAACTGCCGGCTGTTTGTGGTAATCGAAAAGATAATTTCCCAGGATTTGCGTTTGCGTCGGATCTGCTGCCGTGATCTTGGCTCGTCCGTGAATCAATCCGTAAGGCTGATAAAAATTCACGGCTTCCGCGACATTGTTGGGAATGATGGCATCGTTCTGTCCTTTTTTCTGGACGCTATCCACCTGCACCGTCAGCATTACCGGAATATGGAGCCGTTGTAGGGCGCGGGCCATGGTCACTGCGGTTGAAGCGCCCCAACTGTGTCCGAACAGGATGATGTGGGCGCTCTTCTTTTCGTCGTCCGAAAGAATTCCGTCGTGATTGGTATCCAGCCGCGCCAGAACGGCGCGATAGGCGTCATGGAAGTGGTGGTTTTGAAACGTCCTGATCCAAACTCCGCTGGGATATTCGTCCTGCAAGCGCTTGGTCAACTGCACCGGGACGTGGCGAAAATCGTTGTCGTGAACGAATCCGCCGACAAAGCCGATCACAATGCTGCCGGGCGCGCTGGGTGCAACCGAGGAGTATATGGGATTGATGGGTTCGGCGGCATTGGCCGCGGACAAGGAAAGCAGGCAGCAGAGTGTTGCACAAAAGAAGAAAAACAGTTGCGTCGTTCGAGCCATGAAAACCAATCAGTCTTGTCTTATCAGATGTTTGGCACGACGTTCTGGATGCACGAACCCGGAACTTCCGAGTTCAGTTATAAAAGCAGCAAGCTGCGTGCCAGTTCTCCAGCTTTCCGCATGCTAAAAAATCCACTTTAAAGCTAAGTTGTTGAAACTTCGTTGAGCCGTTTTCGCCACTTGAATTCGCCAAGACGTCTTCACAGAGAATGCCGTGCCTTGGCGTCTGCAGCCCCGTGGTGACGATCGGCGCGAATGCTCCGCCTTGGGGCCACTTAAACAAGCCAGCGTCGCTTAAATCGACTGCATTCAAAAAGTTCGCTTTAAGCTATACCATCGGCATTCAATCGCGAATTCTTGGTCCGGAGACGAATGCATTCCCCGCAAGCACATAACGCAAAGGAAGTTCGGCAGCTTTAGTGATCCCGATGCGCACCGTGGTCAAAACGCGACGGGCGCGATCATAGTCCTTTGCGGGATCTTCGGCAATAAAAAGATCGGATTTTTTACTGGTCAGGTCTTTGCCGTTATCGCGCAGGCGGGTGATGCCAAAAGCTTCAGCCAGTCGTCCGGGGCCGCTGGTCAGGTTTTTCAGATCTTTAGGGCCGGCGACCAAAATGTCGCGAGCCAACGCCATTTCTTCGATGCCCTCCAAGGGCTCCAGCGCGCGAAACAAAATCCCCCCCGCAATTCCCTTAGGAAGGCAAGACACGTTCATGCAGTAGTGATTGCCGTAGATGAAATACACATACACAAAGCCAGGCAGGCCGAACATCACGGCATTGCGGGGAGTCTCGCCACGCGCCGAATGCGAAGCGGCATCGTTCACTCCGAGATAGGCTTCGACTTCCACGATGCGCCCCGACAGGATTTTCCTGCCATCGCGACGCACGAGAATCTTCCCCAACAGTTCGGGCGCGACCAGACGGGGATCGCGGTTGTAAAAGCTACGAGGAACGAGACGGCCGAACTTTTTCATGGCGTTACGGAATTATCGCCCAAAAGCTCGGCTGGGAAGATTCTGAGGGTGAATGCGATTGTTTGGCGGAATTCCTTTTGGTGTCACGAAACCCACATGTTTACCTCCCTTTGGATAATCCAGCGACCGTCGTGTTTTTCCATAACCACGTAGTCGCCTGTCCCACAAAGTCCATCACAACTGTTGCTGAAATAGAAGAATGCCTGCGTGCCGTCTGCGTTGAATCCTACGCGTGAAAATGTCAGCAGCCCCTGAGATCCCGGAAATTGCTTGTAATACGCGAGCCAAGAGCGGCAAGTTTTGCAAAAAATTGATTCCAACTGTGCTGAATTCACGATTACGTAATCGATCGAAGGGTGGAACGATCGACGAAGGAACCCTTGCCGTGCGTTCACCTTTCGGAATTCGTCGAGTGTCCCTTGCTGGAGAGCGGGATCTGCCTTACGTAACGACTCCGCCGTTTTCTCCCAAGGAACGGCTTGTCCGTTCCCATCGGGCAAAAGATGATTGTCCCCGGAATTGGTGGTATCAAATATGACGAACTGCTTGGCGTTCTTTGTGCCGCTCCGCTCATTGCCGATCAACTTGGCATCGATCCACGCCTGTAAGCACTTCGTATTCGGCGGCACTCAACTCACGCGCAGGTGTTGCGGACCTCTTCCCCCTATTGCAGGAGGTCAAGGCAACAATGAGCGACAGCAGAATAGTTATGAGCCGCTTTTGCATAACCCCACATTATGGCGCAAGACGATGACTTGTTGTGAGCAAGCAATTTCAACGAGCTATCCCCAGACCGACTGTTGTTGTGACAGGTGGCCCATGCAAGCTCGGCACCCCGGGCGCCCTGCGAGAGCGTCGTCTTTAGCCAAACCTACCCAAGACTTCGTCTTGGACAAGCTTGATCGTTCCTCTGGAGCTTTGAACCCGTGGCGGGCTTTTATGGTTCTTCGAGAGAGCGATGCGGCATAGACTTGTGGAGCGCCATCGGCTAGCAGAGACATCTCCGCAAAACCAAAGAGAGACCAGCCATGCGGCGCTCAAAATTGGGAGAGCACCTTGGCCGCAAAAATTCTCATGGTTCTTAGTGCGAGCATGGTCTTTACGCTCGGAGTTATCCACCTCAGCTATACGTTCTGGGGGACAAACCTCACGCCCCGCGATCCTGCGCTGCAAACCATCATGAACCAGACTTCACCTGTCATTACGAAAGAGACGACCATGTGGAAGTGTTGGATCGGCTTCAATGCCAGCCATAGCATGGGACTTATTTTGTTCGGCTTGATTTTCGGTTATCTCGCATTGGCCCACAGCCGAGTCCTCTTTCAGTCACCGTTCCTGCTGGTTGTCGGACTGGCCATGCTTGGTGGTTTTGTCGTGCTTAGCAAAATTTATTTTTTTAGGACGCCTCTCGTAGGCATCAGCATTTCTTTGGCGTGCTATGGTGCCAGCGTCGTGTTATCGCGAGCGTAGCCATTTAGGATCACCTAGGCGCCCTGCCGAGCGTGGCCTTATGGCATCCTAAGGGGATTTTTTCTCCGGGGCTAAACTTGGTCGCGTCTTCGGAGCTAGGCGCACGCCGGTGGGATTTTTCGCTAATGAAGTTCTGGCCGAACGCCTGAGCGCGAGCATAATGTTCCGGCCGGGGCGACTGAGTTTGAGAGCTTTAAGCATCCCCACTCAAGCCAAAACCGGGCTTGAATGGGCCACCTGCCAAGGCGGGATCGAGTTGGGATCCGCGCCTAAATAAACTTCAAAATCGGAGTAGTGAAGTTCGCGAGGTTTGGGAAGATCGACGGCAAGTCCGTCGGCGGCACTCCGAACCATTGCGCCAAAGTCGCGCCATATTGATCCAGCGATGTCGTCGGAATCCAGCGGCCCTGGTTGGTGGCGTCGTCCGGCCCGCCTAAAGCTAGCGTCGGGAACGTTCCGTAGAAGTCGCCGCCTTTGGCTGCGCCGCCCATAATCATGTGATGACTGCCCCAGGCGTGGTCGGTTCCGGCCGTGCTGTCGGGTTGCAGAGTGCGCGCAAAATCCGACAAGGTGAACGACGTTACATTCGAATCGACGCCCATTTCGACCGTCGCATTGTAAAAAGCATTCATCGACTGGCTGAGATCTTTGAATAGCGAAAGTTGTGCCGCAAGCTGGCCGCTGTGAGTATCGAAGCCGCCAATGGAGACGAAGAAGATCTGACGCGCCAGTCCAAGCGCCGAGCGCGCCTGAATAATCTGCGCCACTTGTTTGAGTTGGCCTCCAAGGCTGGAGGTGGGGAAGGCTGTCATGAGAGTTTTGTTCGAAGCCAGCGCTGTCGCGAGAGTCTTGCTGTCGTTCAGCGCGTTGGAGGTTACTTTACTCGCTGACTGAATCAGGGAGAGCCCGGTGTCAAAGGTCAGCAGGTTCTGCAAGGCGGTCAGGCGGGCAGTGTCCTGGCTGTTTCCGGAAAAACCACCGAGGGGAGCGGTTGGATTGCCGCTCGATTCCATGGAGCGCATCGCCAGTCCTTCGACAAAGATGTTGGTCCCGGCCAGTGAAATCGAAATCGGAAAATTACCGCCGTAAATTGCCTGGATCTTGTCCGCCAGAAGCCCACCCCATCCCGCATTCGCGAGAGTTGCAGGAGCGGCCGTCTGCATTTGCACTTGCTGGTCTTCATGCGAAAACAGATTTTCGGGAAGGGTCGCCTGCGACTTCGTGAATTGCGCACGAGTTGTCGGCTGCACCAGCGTTCCCACATTGGCGAGGACGGCCAGTTTCTTGGTGGTGAATAATTTCTGTATCTCCACCATGCTGGGATGAAATCCGAATGGACTTCCGATGCTGGGCGGCGTGACCGAAAGCAACTGGTTCTGCGGCAACGCCAGTCCGGCGCGGATGCTGGCATAGTTCGCATATCCGGCGCTGTCGTTGGGCACGATCATGTTGTTGGCATCGTTGCCGCCGAACATGAAGATGCACACCATGGCCTTGTAGTCCGTGGACGACTGCGCCATCGCATTCATTAAACCCAATCGCCCGAAGCTGGCCGCTGCCATTCCCGCCGCGGCGCCGCAGCAGCTTTTCCGTACAAAATCCCGTCTCGTCATCTTTCGCATGGCTGTTCTCCCCTTTAGTGTTGGACCTGATATTGCGATGAGCTCCCGATCAAATAGAAAGCGGCCCGGGTGCGTTGTTTGGTGTCGGTAATGCCAGTAAGCGTGGTGACGAGCGTGCTGCGCATGTCGGTGGACATTTGCCCGTGCATCATCACGGCGGAAACGGAATCCAGCAACTTGTTCACGTCGCCGGCCAGCGAGATGTATTGCGACAGGTCAACCGTGGTAGTGGAGCCCACATTGCCGTAAATCAAATCGTTCACAAAATTGATGCGGGCAATCGTGGTGCTGGTGTTCATGATTTTGAATTCCGGCCCCAGCAAAGTAGTGTCTGGAACCACGTAGTCCGGGGGATAGAAGTTAAAGACCGATCCCGCGAAGAATGGATACTGGCCCATGTTCGAGGCGTAGTACTGAAGATTGTTGCCGCCGTCTGTAGTCGCGTTTGTGGCACGCAACAGGTTGATGATGTGCAGTATCGGTTCTTTCAGATGGCCATCGCTGGCCTGCACTTGCGTTGGATCATCTCCGCGCCGGGCTTCGGTGTCCATGAGAACCGCGGTGATCACAGCTTTGAGATCGCCGCGAACGCCGCTGCCGTTGTCATTGAATGCGGCCGCGACCCGGCCCACATAATCCGGGCTGGGATTGCTGGTCACCAGTTTTTCAATCAGCGCTCGCGCCAGGAACGGCCCAATGTTGGGATGATTGAAAATGTTTTGCAACGCCGCATCCAAATCCGTTTGCGTACTATTTCCCGCAGGCAGAGTTGCGCCGTCGAGCAATGTTTTCGCAGCGCTGTTGTGATGATTGTCGAACGGGATCATGGGCCCGCTATAAAATTGCGGACTGTAAAATCCCGCCGTCTGGCCAGGCTGCGCAGGATAAGTCCAGCCGGTGAATGCCGCGGCAAAACCGGTCACTGCCGTCTGGTCGTAAGTGGGAATCGGATTTCCCGATCCGTCCAATTGCGGAGTGCCGTCGGGATTCAGTTCTTCCAATCCGATGGTGAATAGTTGCAGCACCTCGCGTCCGTAATTCTCATTGGGCCGACAGCCTTTGCAGCCATCGTTGTTGCCCATGTCGAGGTAATTTCCCATGGCCGGGCTCAGAGTGAAGTCCTTGAGCAGCGTCAGATGATTGCCGAATGCGTCTTTCTGCATCATGTTGTTCCACAGAACGAACGCGGTAGGGTCTCCAATCTTGACGCCCGAAATCACAACCATTTCCGATAGCGCGGATGACACACGTTGCCGCAACTGATCTTGTCCCGTCACCGCATTGGCGAAGAAATGTTTTTGGATGAATGACAGATCGTCAGTCGAAGCCGGCGCTGGATAGGTAGAAATTGACGCGTTGAATTGCTCATTCAAAAATGCCTGGAAGCCGATGGCCTGCACATGCGCAATCGACGATTGCGTTGGTCCCCAGGTGGATTGTTCGAGGAACCGAGCCGCCGCAGTCGCGCTCACCGCGGATGATCCCGGATTCACCGTCAGATTCGTTGCAGTCGAAGTGGCCGAACCTGGGTCAGGATTCTCGACCGCTACCGTGACCGTTCCAACTTGCGCCGTGAGCGCCGTCCCAGTCGCAGTCAGTTGAGTAGAGGAAACGAATGTGGTGGTCAGAAAATCTCCGCCGAACACGACGGTCGCGCCGTTCACAAAATTACTGCCCATCACGGTCAGGGAGAAGTTGCCAACCGTGATGGGATTTGGGGAAACTGAAGATACAAGGGGAATTGGATTCTCCACCGTCACCGCCGCTACGGCCGTGCTGCGAGAATCGGCAACACTGGTTGCCGTAACACTCACCGGATTGGGTGCCGGCAACGTAGCCGGTGCAGTGTATAAACCACTCGCGCTCACCGTCCCCAGCGTGGCATTGCCGCCTGCTGTGCCATTCACCGACCAGTTGACGGAGGTGTTCGTTGTCCCAGTCAATGTGGCGGAAAATTGCTGAGTGGCTGCGGGCCGCACCGAAGCTTTCGTCGGGCTCACCTTGATCTGCACCGTGTCTGGAGTCTGCACCTGCACGCTGAGAGTCGGAGTGGATCCCGCAGGTCCCGGTGCAGGATTCATCACTGAAACTTGCACTGTGCCCAACTCCGCCTGCGTGGCCGTTCCCGTGGCTGTCAATTTCGTCGCCGAAACAAATGTGGTCGTCAAAGACGTACTGCCAAACATCACTTGGGCGTTCTTTACGAACTTGCTGCCGGTCGCGGTGATGGTGAATGCTCCAATGGGAATGGCAGTGGGTGAAACCGTGGTGAGCACGGGAACGGGATTTTCCAGGTTCACTGCGGCTTTGCCGGTCATGGTGGCGTCGGTGCTGCTGACCGCCGTGATTTGCACCGAATCCGAAGTGGGGAGGGCCGGGGGAGCGCTGTACAGGCCGGTTGCATCAATGGTGCCGAGGGTGGAGTTTCCACCGGCGATGCCGTTTACCGACCAGAGAACTGTAGTTGAAGGGCTGCTGCTCGCCATCGCACCACGGGCATCGGATTGGGAAGCCGCTACCAACACGGCGTTCGAAGTGAACCCGGGATTCGAAGTCGAAGTCGAAGACGATGGCGGCTTGGGGGCCGGGACGGCTGCCGTGAATTGCTGCGTGGCCCCTGCTCGAACCTTGGCGCTCGATGGACTGATGGTGATTCCCGAATTGCCAGTGAGCGCGCATCCGGACAGAAACAATGCTGCGAACAAAAGCGCGCAACAGCCGATGGTGGTTGGAAAGGAATTTCTTGGTGCTCGCTGCGTTTTTGTTCGCGTCATGATTCGGATCATCGAATCCCTCACTGAATCGTGTGGCATGAGTCATCGTGCAAACGCAGAGTAGTGCAAGCGGCGGGTTGCCAAAAGATCGCAGGAGTGCAATCGAAGGTTCTAGTTTGGGACAGTTACTGAAATGAAACTGGCGTGATCGGACGTGTCCCTAGGGACAGATTTAATCTGGCCGTGGGACATGCGAGTGTCGGACTAAAGATTGCGGATCGTTTGGATTGGATCTTAATGTCCATGATGTTGGGTGGCGCAGGCGCTTCAGCGCTGCGATAAAGTTTTTCGGGGAGGGTTCGAGTTTCACTCGTGCCGGATTAGGCACGGACGAAAAAACGCTTGCGTAAGGAAGACTCCAATACTGTATGCGCCACCGTGGAAGAGCGGGCCTTGCAGGCCCGCGTCCCGAGCAAGACACGATTCACGCGGCGCTGAAGGCGCCGCTCTTCCACGGTGCTCAATGCTTTCGATCAGCGCGCCAACCGCAAGCCCGAACGGCCAGCCCTAACTGAAAGCTGATAGCTGAGAGCAGAAAGCCTCCAGCCGATTCCATCCCCAGATTTTAGATTCCCCGCGCCATCTGCTAGCCTGATTTGCCATGGACTATCTCTGGACCCCGTGGCGTTACGCCTACGTTTCAACCGCGGAGAAAGCTTCCGGCTGCGTTTTCTGCGATCTCCCGAAACTCGGTGACGACGCCAAAGCGCTCATCGTGCATCGCGCGAAATATTGCTTCGTCATTCTCAACGCGTTTCCCTATACGCCCGGACACGTAATGATCGTTCCGTTCGCGCATCTGGATGAGCTACAAAAATTGCCCACCGAAGCGGCTCACGAAATGATGGACCTGGCACAAAGGATGGAAAGCGTTTTGCGATCCCTCTATACGCCTGACGGAATCAACCTGGGAATGAACATCGGCAAAGCTGCCGGCGCCGGGGTTGCTGGACACATCCACATGCACGCCCTGCCGCGCTGGGTGGCCGACGCCAATTTTCTGTCAGTTGTGGGGGAAACCAGAATCCTGCCGGAAAGCCTGCAAACTACTTATGTCCGAATCAAGGAAGCCCTGGAATAAAAGTCACCCTGAGCGAAGATCTTGGAAGGGTACAAACTTCGCTCAGGGTGACGCGGCTAGGAGAAAACGTCCTTGTGAAACTACACGGCCCTGCCGGGCCGCGTCGGGTTTCAGAGAAAATAACCCAGAGTCAGCCGGGCAGTTGTCACGAAAATGTCAAAAATTGTTGGCTCAGTCT
>DATBAX010000425.1:0-2804 GCA_036271275.1 Terriglobales bacterium | reverse complement strand
TCCACGTTGCGTTGCAGCGGGGCGCGTTCGGCGTGGGATTTACGCATGTCTCCGAAGCCAGAAATTCCGCGCGCAGCTAAAGTATTGATCGGACCGGCGGAAATGGCATTCACGCGAATTTTCTTTTTCCCTAAATCGTATGCAAGATAGCGCACCGTACACTCAAGCGCAGCTTTGGCGACAGCCATCACGTTGTAATGCGGCACAACTTTTTCCGCTCCGAAATAACTCATGGTGATGATGCTGCCGCCGTCGTCCATGAGTGGCGCGGCGGCGCGAGAGACAGCGATCAATGAATAGACACTGACATCGTGAGCGATGCGAAAGCCTTCGCGAGTCGTGTTTACGAAATCTCCAGTCAACTCGCTGGCGGGAGCAAAGGCTATGCTGTGTACTAAAACATGTAGCTTGCCGTAGCGTTCCTTGAGCTGAACAAAAAGATTATCGATCTCGGCGTCGTTCGATACGTCACATTGAAACGCCTCCGCGCCGGGCAGCGCGAGAATCATGTCTTTGGCTTCCAGTCCCATGCGCTCGTTCTGGTAGGTTACGGCAAGCTTGGCGCCGGCTTCGTGCAATCCCTGCGCAATCGACCACGCAATACTGCGCTTATTAGCGACACCAAAAACCACCGCAACCCGGCCTTCCAAACTGAAAGACATGCGTGTCTCCTGAGGAAATTTGCAGGAAAAGAATATCAGAGAAGAAGTCTGAAGTGAGAAGTCAGAATGCAGAAGTTAGATCGTTGCCAATCCGTAAGTTTCCGGCGCTTTTCAATTCTGCATTCTGAAATCTTACTTCTGACTTCATCTCAGGAGATCACATCGGCCACGGGCCGTGAAGTTTTCACTGGCCAGCTTGCACTGATAAATCCCACCGCATACACCAGGCCAATGACCGAAAATCCCGCGACTAGATTCAACTGTGCCACCGTGCCCACGATCAACGCCAAAATAATTTGCAAGGCCGTGCCGGCAAAATAGAAAGTGTTCTGCACCCGTCCCATAAAATGTTGGGGCACCTGTTCCATCAGGCTGGTGTTCATCGCGATGCCCGCCAATCCTCGTCCCGAACCCATGACGGCATAAAGACCGACGGCAATGGCGAGTTTGGGTGAGAGCGGCGCCACAGTTATGCAGATTGCCACCAGGCCCATGGACAAGCCGATCGAGCGCTTTCCCCCAAAGCTCGCGATGACTTGCGGAGCATACAAAATACTGAGGAATGCGCCGGTGCCCCATCCTGCATTCAGCCAGCCGTAACCCACGGCTCCGGCGTGAAACGTCAGGTCGCTCAACGGCGCGGTGACAACGCCGCCCGCCGACATTGCGCCGAGAAATAACGCCCAGCTGATTCCGATCATCACTACATTACGATTGCCGCGCAGGAAATCGATGCCTTCTTTCATCTCGCGAAGAAAGCGCGCGACGGCAGTTTCCGCCGCAAGAAGATCGGTCCGCAATTCTTCAGGACGCGGCACCACATGCCTCCCCTTACGCACAGCGAGATAACACAGGAACGACACGATGTAAGTTGAGAAATCAATCAGCAGCACACCGCCGAGACCGATGTGGTTGTAGACGAATCCAACCAGTGCCCCGGCCATCAACCAGCCGCCTTGAATACCTGCCAATAAGAAGGTGTTGGCATGGACGAAATCTTCGCCTGGAGTCAGCTCCTGGATGAGCGCGGTGATGGTCGGCCAAAACATCCAGAATCCCGCCGACACCAGCATGTTCATCAAATAGAGTTCCCAGATTTTTGCTTTGCCGTGAAACGCCAGAACGGAGACAGCGAGAATGACGATGGCGCGGCCGCCGTCGAGCATCATCACCAGCCGCCGCCGATCTCCCCGGTCGATGATGACGCCGGTGAAGGGCAGCATCAGCATGGCTGGAATAGTTTGGATGACGACGAACATTCCCAGAGCGATAGGTGAATGCGTGGCTTGCAACACGAACCAGGCGACCGCAGCCGTGTTCATCCCGCTTCCCAACATCGACACCACGTTTGCGACGAAAATAAAACGCAGTGCGGGCTTTTGCAGGATGGAACGCATGCTTCAACTTTAAATGAAGAGAGGGAGTGCGCCAATTGACGTCAGGGTGCCAAGAGTTTTTAACCACAGAAGAACCGGTGTCATCCTGAGCGTAGCGAAGGACCTATGAATTGGGAAGCGGAACGGTGTCGTGAAATTGCGTGGGTCCTTCGTTCGCAAAGCGCGCCCGCTCAGGATGACATTGAATTGTTTCGATCAAGAACGCTTTTCCCTGGCCATCGCACCCGAACCTTACGAGCTTCCGCGAAGAGATAAACAACCAACAGGGTCATCACCGGTTCAATAGGGTGTTTGTAGCGAACGAAAGGATTCACCAGGTAATAAGGGAGTGGATAGAAAAGTAGACAAGCCGCAAACAGAAAACTGCCTGGCACGCGATTGCGGAGTGTGAGCCACAGCCCAGCAAACGCTAAAACTGCCGCGAGCAGAAATTCCGTATGGCGAGCGATCATCATGTCGTATCCCGCGACGATGGCGAGTTGCGGAGGCGCGGCCCAGAAGTATCCAAAACGTTCGACAGTAAATCGCACAAATCGTCCAGGATGCTCGCGGATGAATTGATTGACCTGTTCATGTTTTTCCTCCATGAACTTCATCTCGCCCATGTCTTGGAAACGCTGCATGGCCTGAGGATCATTGCCGGGATGTTCACTGCGGACCCACAGACCGGCAGATTTATCGTTATTCGCCTCGTACATCTCAAGCGGAAGATTGTCCCGAACAAAAACAAATTTGCCGAAGACTT
>DATBAX010000424.1:0-3046 GCA_036271275.1 Terriglobales bacterium | reverse complement strand
AGAGCCTGATCGATGGAGCGGGGATGCTCGAAGGCTTCCTGAACAGCCTTCTTGGTAATTTCGTTGAAGGCAACGCGGCGGATTCGCGGGCCGCCGTCTTCGTCATCTTTACCTTTACCCTTCTTTTTCTTTTTGCCCTTGGGCCCATCGCCGGCCAATTCATTGGCGAGGTGCCAGGCGATAGCTTCGCCTTCGCGATCCGGATCGGGTGCCAGGTAGATGTGGTCGGCGGAGAGCGCCAGCTTTTTCAGCTTGGCGAGAACCTTCTCTTTGCCGGGAATGACAATGTACTCAGTGGCGAAATCGTTGTCGATATCGACACCAAGAACACTCTTGGGCAGATCTTTTACGTGGCCGAAAGAGGCCTCCACGGTGAAGCCCTTCCCCAAATATTTCTGGATGGTCTTCGCCTTGGTGGGCGACTCGACAATGACTAAACCTTTGTCCACTAGGTCCTCAGTTGATGGTATCCGTTTTTTGAAGCTAGCATGAATGGGTCGGTATCAACAAGTTTGTTAGAAAGCTATCAGCTCTCAGCTATCAGCTTTCAGCTTGACGATCAACGACGCTAACATGCGTTTTACATCTACCACTTCTCCTGCGAGACGCTCGTAATCCAACAACTTCAGGAGGTCTAAATCCTTCGCCAGTAGCAGTTGATATTCGAGTTCGCTGGCTGAACCCATTGCAATTTGAAGGAATCGTCCAAATTCGATGTCTCCCTTCCGGCAAGTTCCCTCGGCAATGTTCGCGCCAATCGAAGCCGACGATCTCCGCATCTGGCTAGTTAACCCGTACATTTCCTCGCGAGGAAAAGGTCGACTCGACTTGTAAACATCGAGCGTTAAGCAGTGGGCTTTTTCCCAGACCTTCAGGTTTCTAAAATCCTGCATTCTGCACCCCTAATACGCTGTCAGCTCTCAGCTATCACCTTAAACATGCACGACCTTCGCGATTTGGCTGAAAGCTGAGAGCTGATAGCTGACAGCTTCCCTCAGAAGCTTCTCACAAAATTCTTCCCCGGCAACTGCTTCACTTTGCCAGATAGTTCCAACTCAAACAGAGCGGCGAAGATGTCCGAGGACGACAGGGCTGGTTCCAGGCGTTCGACGATTTCGTCGATGTGCGTGGATTCGTCCGCTTTCAGCAGGGCGAAGATCTTTTTTTCGTGTGGCGACAGTTCTGCTTCCTGAAATAGAGATGCGGTTTGGCCCGTCTGCGATTCATTGGCGCCTTCGGGCTGGAGCGTAAGTCGTACTTGCGGTGGAAGTTCCTCCCAAATGTCCTCCCAGGTCGCGACTAGCTTTGCACCCTGTTTGATCAGAGTGTTCGGGCCCCAGGAATTCTTGTTGGTGACATTGCCGGGGACGGCAAAGACATCGCGATTCTGCTCCAAAGCGCAGCGCGCGGTGATGCGTGTGCCGCTGTATTCGGCGGCTTCGATGACGAGGACGCCAATCGACATGCCACTGATGATCCGGTTGCGGATGGGGAAATTCTGCGGAGCTGGAAACGTTCCCATAGGAAATTCCGAGATGACTGCCCCTCCCATTGCGAGCATCTGCTCGACCAGCTTGGTATTTTCTTTGGGATAAACAATTTCAACGCCAGTGCCAAAAACCGCAACTGTCTTGCCTTTAGCGGAGAGTGCACCGCGATGTCCGGCAGTATCGACGCCGCGGGCGAGGCCGCTGAAAATTACCAGGCCGCGGGCTGCAAGATCGCAGGCCAGGCGTTCGGCCATGCCGACTCCGTAGGGCGTTGGATGGCGCGTGCCCACCAGCGCGATCCCCGGCTGCGCTAGAACGTCCACATTGCCCCGGATGAACAGAACCAGTGGCGGATCGTAAATTTGCTTCAGCTCCGGAGGGTAGGCAGCATTGTCATAGGCGACGACGTGAGCTCCAGCGGCGGCGGCCTTGGCTACCTCGTCATGGGCGAGTTCCATGGAGCGTCCCGTGCCCAGCGATTGGGCCGAAACGGCCCGCAGGCCCGCGGCTTCGAGTTCGGTCAGCGACGCGGCAAACAAGGCCTGCACGCTGCCGAAGAACTCGACCAGCCGGCGTGCCTTGCCGGGCCCTAGTCCGGGCGTAAGGGCCAAGGCGAGCCATTGCAGCGTTAGCGTTGCATCTTTATTAGGTACCGCAACCACGGCTTGGGCCAAGTGCACCTCCTGCGAAGCTATGGCGGACTCTATAGACTGTGAAAAAACGCTGTCAAGGTCAGATGACACAAGTTTGATAAAATTGTTGGGGAAAGCATGAAAAAGCTACGAATTTCGGCGATTTCGTACCTGAATACCGCGCCGTTGATGTGGGATTTCGAACATTCAAGGAAAGACGAGCTTTCCCAATTCGATATTTCCTATACGCTTCCCTCGCGATGCGCAGCGAATTTGCAGGCGGGTTCGGCGGATATTGGGATCATCCCGGCGGCGGCCTATGCCGGCATTCCCGGTCTCGCGATTCTTCCGGGAGTCGCCATCGCGTCGCGGCGTGCAGTGCGTTCAATTTTGCTGGTCAGCAAACGGCCGCTTGAAGAAATCAAAACGGTCGCGTTGGATACATCTTCTTTAACGTCTGTGGCGCTGACTCAGATTCTGTTTGCGCGCTGGTGGGGCGGAGGGCGAACCTTCCATGCCGCTGCCCCGGATTTGGATAGCATGCTGCTGCAAAACGATGCGGCGCTTTTGATCGGGGATCCGGCGTTGCAGGTCAATCGCTCGCGTTATCTGACTTTCGATCTTGCCGAGGAATGGATTCGTTTTACTGGCAAGCCGTTTGTGTTCGCGTTCTGGGCGGTGAGGCAAGCAGCGCTGAAGGATGCTGCGTTACTCGATCTCGCTACGATTTTCCAGGAGTCTCGCGATCATGGGCTTGAGCCTGAACATCTCGATCAGATCGCCCGGGAGTGGGCGCCGAAACTGAGTTTGAGCGAAGCAAGCGTGAGGAGTTATCTGACGGATAACATCCATTATTATTTGGACGCCGATTGCCTGGCGGGATTGCAACTCTTCTATCGTTATGGCGCGGAGATTGGCGTGTTG
>DATBAX010000423.1:0-7374 GCA_036271275.1 Terriglobales bacterium | reverse complement strand
ACCGTCATGACCGAGGGGCTTACCACTGACGGCAACGAAATGCTCACCCATCGCAGTTATCGCGGCTTTAATATGATGGGCCGTCTGAAGCCTGGAGTGACCGTTGCACAAGCGCAAGCCGAAATGGACGGCATAGTGCGTGATTTGGAACGAACCTATCCCGACACGAACAAGGACACAGTCGTTTATGTCCGCACGGAGATGGCACGCCGGCTCGTGGGCGGAGTGGCGCTTCCATCCGTTCTCATGGGATTGGTGATTCTCGTGTTGATCATTGCATGCGCGAACGTCGCCAACCTACTGATGGCGAGAGCCACATCTCGCATGAGAGAAATTTCGACTCAGCTTGCGGTGGGCGCGTCACGTGGAAGGCTGGTGAGACAACTTCTTACGGAGAGCGCGGTTCTGGCTTTCCTTGGCGGTACGTTTGGAATTTTTCTAGGTCTCGCGTGTATTCGAACGTTTACGGCGTTCCTACCGTATTCGGCAGCCCCGGCGAATCCTGACTTTCAATTAGACCTGCGGGTCTTGATCTTCGCGATCGGAGCTTCCACCCTTGCGGTTTTCATGTGTGGCCTGGCCCCAGCGTTTCTTACCGTGAATGAAGCGATGGCCAGGATCACAAGCAATGTTCGGACCGGATCTTCCGCCAGCCGGGCTTACGGTTCGGTAGCAAGACGTACTCTAATCGCGGGACAGATTGCCTTGTCTACGTTGCTGCTGATCTGCGGCGGATTATTTCTGAAAACATTCAGCCGGGCGGAGAAAACGAATCTGGGATTTAATCCCGATCACGTTCTGCTGGTTGTCCTCGATCCAAGCCTGCGCGGTTATTCGAACAATAAAGCCCGTGTATTGCAGGAACAGCTTGTTCAGCATGCATCCGCACTGCCGGGTGTGACGGCCGCGAGCGTTGCCAGCTCCGTCCCTTTTCTTTCTGGAAATTCCTGGGATATTTCGATCGACGGTTACACCGCCCCCGGTGGAGAGAAGTTTGTGGACACCAATACCAACCAGGTGGGGCCGGGGTATTTTGCGACCATGCAGATTCCGCTGCTTCGCGGGCGAGAATTTACGGACCACGACAAGGACGGGTCGCCGCTGGTCGTGATCGTAAACGAAACTTTAGCGCGAAGATATATTGTCGGCGAGGCGGAAACCGTCGAGAAAGCAATTGGACATCACATCCAATTACGCGATAAAGGGCCCATCACCATCGTGGGAGTCGTAAAGGATTCGAACAATGGCAGGATCGGAGATCCGCCAGAGCCCGTCTTTTATATGTCATATGCGCAGATGGGACGGCCAGGGGCCACCCTGCATGTGCGCACGAAAGGTGATCCTTCCGCGATCACCTCTCCCGTGCTGGAACAACTGAGGAATCTTGATCCGGATATCGCTCCAATATCGGTAGTCACCTTCGAGACCGCTGTCTCGAGCCAGGGACTCCTCCTTCCCCGTATCACAGCGATGTTAGGCTCCGCATTCGGCTTAATTGCTTTATCGCTTTCCGCCGTCGGAATCTATGGCATCGTTTCATTCATGGTAGGCCGAAGAACACAGGAGATCGGAGTGAGGATTGCTCTTGGAGCGCAGCGCGGACAAATCTTGCGCATGGTGCTCGCAAACGGAGTTCTTCTGACCGCGATAGGTCTGGCCATTGGGACGGCCGCCGCCTTTATTTTGACTCCGCTATTTGGCGGTGTGTTGCTGGATGTGAATCCCCGCGATCCAGGGATTTTCGTTTTGATCGCGACTGTCCTGGTAGCTGCGGCATTAGCGGCCAGTTGGCTTCCAGCCCGTCGTGCCACCAGGGTTGATCCGATGGAAGCCTTGCGCTATGAATAAAGAGCCCGAAAAGCGCAAGCGCCTTGCTTCTGCGCTCGCGAGTTACGGCTGATCATAAAACTTTAACGCCATGGCTCTGTGCGTAGCCGTACCGCCGGCCGCGGTGCCCATCGAAATTTCATATCGTGAGAAGCAACTAATGAAATTTCACACCGTGAGAAACAAATTAATTTTTCTTGCAGACGTGGATTCGTTGTGGCATGGTACTCGCACTTTTCCTCCGGGGTGAACATGAACAAAAAGCTTGCGAACCTAGTTTTTCCTTATTCAATCGTTTTAATGCTGCTCGTAATTGTGTCGAACCTTGCGCACGCAGATGTGACGGGTGCGATAGCCGGCGTAGTTCGTGATAGTGGGCAGGCGGTCCTGGTGGGCGCGAAGGTCACGATTTCAAACTCGCAAACCAACGAGAGCCAGTCAACCATTACAGCGGCCGACGGCACTTACCGTTTTCTGGCATTGGCGGCAGGAACCTACAAGATCACCGTAACCTCTACCGGCTTCCGGCCTTATGCGACCAATGAAATTACCGTGCAGGTAAACGATCAGTTGAAGCTCGATATCACGCTCGAAGTCGGCACGGTTGTCGAAGTGGTCGATGTTAGCGGCAACATCGAGCATGTGGAAACGGAAAGCACGCAGCTTGGCGACGTTATCGATTCCAAGAAAATGCTCGCCCTGCCATTGAATGGCCGCAGCTATCTGGATTTGTTGGGCCTTCAGGCCGGTGTAGCGCCCTCGTCGGCGGGGACGATTGGTGGCGATCGGCCGGTCTCGGGCTATATCTCAAGCGCAGGCAACATCTCTGTGAATGGCCAGCGTGAGACCGCCAACGCGTTTCTGGTAAATGGCGGCGACGTTAGCGAAGGACGAAATCTGGGAGCCGGTCTGGTTCCAAATCTTGATTCCGTCGAAGAATTTCGCCTCATCACCAACAGCTTTGATGCGGAATACGGAAAATTCAGCGGCGCAGTGATGAACGCGATCACCAAATCAGGGACGAACCGCTTCCACGGCGATGTATTCGAATTCCTCCGCAACGATGCGTTCGATGCGAAGAACTACTTCTTCACCGACCAGCCTAAAACCGAACTGCGACGTCATCAGTTCGGGTTTACGGCCGGTGGGCCGTTCTGGAAAAATAAGTTGTTTTGGTTCACGGATTATCAAGGAACCAGACAGGTGCAAGGCGCCGAAGTCAGCGACGTTCAAGTGCCGAGCGTTGCCGAACTTGGAGGCCATTTTGATCCTTCGGCTTTGACCGGCCTAGTCGATGGCGTCGACGGTGGTTGGAATGCCGAGCTCTCAGCCCGTTTGGAGGGGCAAGCGATAACGGTGGGCGAGAACTATAGTTCCCCTACCTGCACTACTACTGCGCAGTGCGTCTTTCCGGGCGGTTTCATTCCCGCAGATGCGTGGGCGAAACCGGCGGTTGGAATTCTCCCGTACATCCCAGCGCCCACTAACGCTGACGGCACCTACTCGAGCAATAGCCAGAGAGACACAGTTACCGACAACAAGATCGGCGAGCGGGTCGACTTTAATAGCCAGAAGACAGGCAACTGGTCCTTCTACTATCACTTCGACGACTCGACGGTTTTGAGCGCGTTTCCCAGCGGCGGCGCTAATGTCACCGGCTTCCCTGCGGTAACGCCAACCCGCGCGCAAGAGTTCGTCATCAGTGATACCAAGACCATTGGAACCAGCGCAGTGAACGAGGCGCGGCTGACTTTCTTTCGAACTTCCACCCACTTGACCAACCCTACCGGTGGCGAGGCCTCGCTGGCTTCACTTGGTTTCAACGACACTTATGGCCTTGGCATCATTCCTCAAGCAACCCCCGGATTTCCGGAGTATGTACCCCAAATTTATTTCAATCAGCTCGGCCTCACCTTAGGCACCCCATCTCTGATTACGTTCCAGCCCAATAACACCTACACTGTGTCGGACGGATTCTCCAAAGCAATGGGTAAACACACGCTTAAGTTGGGTGGAGAATTCCGCTATTTGCAGGTGAATGAGCGCAACTTAGCCAGCCAGGACGGGGCCTTCGTTTTCGATGGCACAGCCACCGGCAACGATTTCGCTGACTACGTGCTTGGAGAGCCTACGGGACAGGGGGGTGGCTATACCCAAGCAGCCTTACAGCTCCTGGATTCGCGCACGCGCTATGGCGGCGCTTATGTACAGGACTCATGGAAGGTTACTCCCAATCTGACGCTGAACTTGGGTCTTCGCTGGGAGGCGAGCATGCCCTGGTACGACACCCAAGGGAAAATCCAGACCTGGGTACAGGGACAACAATCAACCGTTTTTCCGAATTCTCCTGAAGGCCTTGTGTATCCCGGCGATGCAGGCATTCCCAAGACGTTGGCCCCCACTCGGTACAACGACTTTGGACCGCGCCTTGGTCTGGCTTACTCTCCGAGCTTTAGCGATGGAGTTTTGGGCAAGATCTTTGGCGGGCCTGGAAAAAGCAGCATCCGTGCCTCGTATGGCTTGTACTACACCTCGGTTGAGGATTTGAATCTCTTTTACGAAGTGGGAGACGCTCCCTTCGGCTTGTACTGGACGAGTCCGGGTGCCGTCGATTTTGCCGAACCGTTTCGAAATCGACTGGATGGAGGCACCGACGGTGAGGGACAGCGCTTCCCATTCACCGTCCCGACACCGGGTAGCCCGGCCAACAAGACGCTCGACTTCTCGGTTTACGAGCCGTTGTCATATTTTCCGGGATACGACGTTCACAATAAGCTCCCGTACGCGGAACACTTCAATTTCTCGATCCAGCGTGAGTTGAGCAGATCCACGGTCTTGACTGTGTCTTACGTGGGCACCGAGGGTCATCGGCTCATCTCTCAGAGCGAAGCCAACCCGGGGGACCCCGCGTTGTGTGTCCAACTCGCCGCAGAGGGTGCTAATTGTGGTCCGGGCGCTGAGCAGAACACATTCACTGTCGGGGCGAGCACGATTTACGGGACCAGGGACAAGCTTTTAAATCCCAACTACTGCCCTGGGGCGCAATCTCTGTGTTTTGGTTTCGGCAACACGTTCACCAAGCTGGTTGCGAATTCCGTTTATAACTCGGGACAGGTGACGCTCGAGCACAAGGCTGGTGATCTAAACTTTTCGGCTTCCTATACGTTAGCGAAAGCCCTGGACGACTCCTCTGCTTTCGGCGAATATGTCAACTTCTCCAATGCCAAACTTAGTCGTGGCTTGTCGTCGACGGACGTGCACCAGAATTTTGTGGTCAGCTATGTCTGGGAGTTGCCATTCCATAAGTATTTTCACGGGTTGCCAAAACTTACTGAAGGATGGCAATTGCAGGGTATTACCCGATTTGCGACGGGATTCCCAGTCCAAATGAGTGATGGGGATCCTTCGGGCTTGTGTACGCAGTTTGACACGGTGACGGACCCGGCGCACCCGAAGCCGCTGTGCCAGGGAGATGCCTCTCTTACCGGTAGCCCCTCCACCGACATGCCAAATCTCGTGGGGCCGGTTCACATACACAACCCACGCGATACAGCCGAACACACATATTTTGACCAGAGTGCATTTGTAGCAACTGCCTGCGCTCTGGAATTCCCAAATGGGACGACCAATCCGGGAGTTTTGGCGGGCACTGACTGCGGGAGTTTCGGGTCGGCGAACCGCCGATTCTTCCACGGGCCGGGATTCAACAATACCGATTTCGGTATATCGAAGATGATTCCCCTTAATGAAGCAATGCATTTCGAGATTCGAGCTGAATTTTTCAACATCTTCAACCACGCACAATTTAGTAATCCCAGCGGCGACATTAGCAGCGACCATTTCGGTGAGGTCACCGGTGCCGGCGCTCCACGCATTGGTCAGGTGAGTGGAAAATTCGTCTGGTAATTCTGGGAATGTGAAAACTTCGGGCGGGGCTTAACCAGCCTCGCCCTTATTTTTTGTCGGCTATTACATGATCAGATGTTGGTCCTCTTGTCAGACTCAACATGCTAGGCTTGTATTCCTGATGATACGGCTTCTTCTCCTGCTCATCTTCGTAATTTCAATGCCTTGTTTCGGGCAAACGGCTTCGGATTACCGCCGTGATGCAACCGAGCTCGCCCGCCAACAATCCTGGGACCAGGCCATCGAGAAATATCGCAAGGCATTGGAGCTTGAACCCAACGATTCCCTTACCCACTACGACCTGGCACTTGCTCTAAAATACAAAGGCGATAGCAGGCAAGCCGTCGAGCAATTCGAGGCCGCGATTCGCCTCAAGCCGAAATGGGGCGACGCGCACTATGGTCTGGGCGCAACCTGGCACGACTTGCACGAGCCAGATGCGGCGGTGAAAGAGTTGCGGCTTGCCACAGCGCTCGAACCCGCCAAGGCCGCACCGCATCGCCTGCTGGCGCGCATTTATCTGGAGCGAAATGCTCCCTCTGATGCCAGGCGTGAATTAGAGCGCGCAGTCGCCGTGAAACCTTCTGCCGATCTTTATTCTGATTTGGGCGTCGCCGAAGGACAACTTGGAAATCTTACTGCTGCCGCAAGTGACTTTCGCCGTGCAATCCAACTGGATCCGAAACTCGCAGATCCCCACCTGCTTCTCGGCATGGCCTTACGTCGTCAAGAGAACCACGCAGGGGCGCTCACGGAATTCCGCAAGGCGATAGCGATCGATCCCAATAATCCACAAGCTCAATTCAATCTTGGAAAAGAACTGAAAGAGGCTAGCGATCTGGCGGGCGCGATTGCAGCATTTCAGCGCGCCATTGAACTGAAACCAGATTTCGAGGAAGCGCATTACAACCTGGGAATTGCGTTGCGCGCTCAGGGCCAAACCGATGCAGCAAAAAAGGAACTCAGCGAGATCAGCGGATTACGGGACTTTCGTACGCGTTTGACGCAGGCAAAATTGCTGATCCAGCAAGGCGTCGACGCTCTGAAGCAACAAAAGCTGGATGATGCGTTGACTCTCTTCGAAAAATCAATCGACGAAAGTCCAGAGTTGCCGACTGGCTATTACTACTTAGGACTGACCTGGCAACGCAAGGGCGATCCCGAACGTGCCCTCGCCGCTTATCAGAAAGCGCTCGAATTGAAACCGGACTACGCCCAGGCACACACCAGCATAGGATTGCTTTACTGGCTTAGAGATGATCATTCGCACGCACTCAACGAGTTTCGGGAAGCCGTAATGTG
Organism: Terriglobales bacterium; assembly: GCA_036271275.1. GTDB lineage: Bacteria > Acidobacteriota > Terriglobia > Terriglobales > Acidobacteriaceae > DATBAX01. The sequence goes on along the minus strand of DATBAX010000423.1, from coordinate 339 downwards.
CGATCCCGACCTAGCGGAGGCCCACTACAATCTCGGATTCGCGTTGGCACAATCAGGAAATCTTGATGAAGCCGTCCGCCAATTGAACGAGGCGGTCAGCGTCAACCCCAAATACACCGATGCGCGAGTTCAACTCGGGTTGGTGCTCAGCCAGAAAAATGACACGGCGGGCGCGATCAATGTTTTCCGCGAATTGGTCCGCAGTGAGCCAAACTTCGCCGAAGGTCACAACAATCTCGGATTAATGCTGCTGCAGGCCGGCAAACTCGGCGAAGCACAACAGGAATTCGTAGCGGCAGTGCATCTGAAGCCGCTGTATGCAGAAGCCCATTTCAATTT
>DATBAX010000422.1:0-3719 GCA_036271275.1 Terriglobales bacterium | reverse complement strand
ATTTCCGGAGGGTTCTTCGACTCGTAGATGGCTTTCCTTAAGGCTGCCCCGCCGGCGACGCCGTGAGTGAACCACGCGGCAAATTGTTTCATTTTGCCTTCGGCATCGCGGAATCCTTCTTCGATCAGCATCTGGAAGTAGGTTCGAATCATTTCGTAACGATCGGCTTCGGCGGGCTCGTCGTATCGAGCGATTTCCGTGAACTGTTCAATCTGGCGGAAGATCCACGGGTTCGCGGGGGCCATGCGGCCGATCATTACGGCGTCGCATCCGGTTTGGGTGACCATGGCGCAGGCGTCTTCGGGTTTGCGGATGTCGCCGTTGCCAATGACGGGAATTTTCACCGCATCTTTTACGGCGGCGATCCAATCCCAGCGGGCCTGGCCGCTGTAGCCCATTTCACGGGTGCGGGCGTGGAGAGCCACGGCGCTTAACCCGCAGTCTTCGGCCATTTTTGCCAGCTCGACGCAAACAATGTTGTTATCGTCCCATCCGGCGCGGAACTTCACGGTGAATGGGACCGTTACAGCGGCCCGAACGGCTTTGAAAATTTCGCCGATCGCAGGCAGATCGCGCAACAGGCCGGAACCGCCATTACACTTCACAACCTTTTTCGCAGGACAGCCCAGGTTCAAGTCGACCAGATCGAAACCGAGTCCTTCGACCATGCGGGCGGCTTCCGCCATGACTTTCGGATCGCTGCCAAAAAGCTGGGCTGAGATGGGATGTTCATCCTCGTAGAAATGCAGATAGCGTTTGGCTTTCTGATCTTTGGCGCGCAGGACTCCGTCCGCCGAAGTGAATTCGGTCATGATGAGCCCGCATCCGCCGAGATTGCGAATGAAGCGGCGGAAGACCGTGTCGGTGACGCCGGCCATGGGCGCGAGCACCGTGGCGGGAGAGATCGTGACGTTGCCGATCTTCAGTGAGGCCGGGACAAGCTTCAGCTCTCCAGCCGGCACGGCAACATCTCTGGCAATTCCCGAATTGTCCCACTTCTTATGCATACTGCTTTGACTCTAAACAAAAAGCCCCCGCCATAGCGAGGGCTAATTCGTTGGGTTCTGACCCGCAGGCTACTTCTTGACGGGTTCGGCCTTGGCCGCTTCGGGCTTGGCATACTTGCGGCGGAAGCGCTCCACACGGCCTGCCGTATCCAGCATTTTTTGCTTGCCGGTAAAGAACGGGTGGCAATTGGAGCAGATTTCCACGTGGATATCGCCCTTATGGGTGGATCGGGTCGGAAAACTGTGGCCGCACGCACACAGGACCTTAATTTCGCTGTAAGTGGGATGGATAGCTGGTTTCATGGTGGTTCCCTTCGTTCGAGTCCTTAGATTCTATCGGATTGGCGCAGGATTCAGCAACTCGGAAGTCTTTGGTTCGCGTGGGGATAGCCGCATGGGCTGTCCCGCGAGCGAAGCACCCCTGCGCCTATCGCCTATGCCGGGAGTAGGGATCCTTCGACTCCGCAAGTCCGCGCGTGCCGAGCGAACTCGCGGCGCTCAGGATGACAGAACTTATAAAGTTGGATTGACTTAAAAGCGTTGACTTCACTATCAAAACAAAAACGGCAGGGCCGACCCCCTGCCGTCCGGTAAAGATTGAAAATTCCTACTTGCCGCGGTTGACTGCTTTCTTGAGTTCCGCGCCGGCGGAAAATTTTGCGACTTTACGGGCTGCAATTTTGATCGTCGCTCCGGTCTGGGGATTACGGCCGTTGCGAGCTTTTCTTGCCGAAACCGAGAACGTGCCAAAACCAATCAGCGCCACCCGGTCTCCTTTTTTCAGAGCAGAGGTAATGCTGTCTACAGCTGTGTCAATTGCGGTCGATGCTTGCGTCTTACTGATACCGCTACCCGCTGCGATGCGATCGATAAGATCGGCTTTATTCATTTTTTCTCCTAGCAGGTTTCGCTGATCCCGGCGCGTACCAGTGGCTCGCACGCAACGAGTGGGAAACCCGGCGGCCCTATTTAGCTACCGTCTGCGATGAAAGTCAACTGTGAAAATCGGTGTTGGGTGGCAGGTTTGGGTCATATCGGGAATGATGGGACGTGAAAGGTCGAATGCGACTAGTCCAAACGAAGCTGGACTTCCGCGTACTTTGAGGAATTCGGTTGATTGATTTTTGGATTCATTTCCACAATCTATCGCACATCTTCACAGCATCTACACAGCTCGCGACGAGTTGGCACTTGCGCAAACTACATGACCCGGTGCAAAGTCGATAGAGCATGGATAATTTGCGTGCGATGAAAACTGCGGCGAAAGTTTGTCCCTTGTGCGAAGGCACGGGATGGAAGTCGGTGTCGACCGCTGCCGATCGGCGGGTCACGCGCTGCGATTGCCGCACGCAGGCACGAGGGGAAGCGCGGCTGGCGTCCGCCCGAATTCCCAAGCGGTATGAGCATTGCGAGCTTTCGAATTTTGAAACCGATGGGTCCAATAGTGGTTTAGCGTCTGCTCGCCTGGCCGCCGGCAGATTCGTGGAGGAATATCCGGTGGAGAGCGCCGGACTGCTGATTATTGGAAGCATCGGGGTGGGGAAAACTCATCTGGCGGTCGGAATCTTGAAAGAGCTTGTGCTCAGCAAAGGCATCGCGTGTCTTTTTTATGACTATCGAGAGTTGCTGAAGCAGATTCAAAATTCCTACAACGATTCCGTCAAGGCCACCGAATTGGACGTGCTTCGTCCCGTGTTTGAAGCCAAGGTTTTGGTGCTAGACGAACTGGGCGCGGTGAAACCTACCGAGTGGGTTTGGGATACGGTCAGCTTGATCCTGAACACTCGTTACAACGACAATCGCACGACGATCATCACGACCAACTTCGACGACAAGCCCGCCGGGAATGTCGGTGGTCCACGAGGCGCGACTCGTGAGGAAACGCTGGGAGATCGCATTGGCGAGCGCATGCGTTCCCGTCTGCATGAGATGTGCCGCATCATCAAGATGGACGGCAAGGATTTCCGCCAGACCGTGAAGAGTGCGAGTTTTCGATAAGGGCTTGGCCACGGATTTTCGCCGATTTGCGCGGATCAAAATCAAGTTCAATTCATGCTTTTTGATTCTCGTGATCCGTGCTGCTTTTGTCGCTCCCGCCCCCTCAATCTTGTCATCCCGAGCGCAGCCGAGGGACCCCTACCGCAACGACAATCTCAAGGTCGATGGGCCCTTGATTCAAGCACTGATAAACCCTTACTCAGGATGACACTCCAACCCGCTTCGCTTCCGACTTAGAATGATCTGGTGCTGACCCAGCGCTGCGAATTCGTTCCAACTTCGGACGCGGAGATCTTCGCGGCTGCTCCTGCTGCTCCTGCGGTCTTTCTGCTTCGTGGCGACGATCCGCAATCTCAGCCCTACGTCAGCAAGACCGCGAATTTGCGGCGGCGTCTGCAGCGTCTGCTCGCCCCGCCCACGGAGCAGAGCAAGCGGTTGAATCTGCGCGACCGTATCCGCTGGATTGAATACTCGGCCACCGGTTCGGATTTCGAATCCGGATTTCTGCTCTATAAAGTTTTGAGTTCTGCTTTCCCGGAAACGTACTCCGACCGCATGCGATTTCGTTTTCCGGCGCTGGTTAAGCTGCACATGGAGAATGAATATCCGAGGGCGTCCATCACAACCAGGATCGGGCGATTGGATGGACGTTCTCTTTACTATGGGCCGTTTCTCTCGCGGGCAGCGGCGGAAAAGTTCGCCAATGACTCTCTC
>DATBAX010000421.1:0-3132 GCA_036271275.1 Terriglobales bacterium | reverse complement strand
TATCCAAACACCAGGTCGATGCCCTCGGCGCGCAAACAACGCAGAACGATTTCGGCTCCCTTAAGCATTCACGACCTTCGGTTCCGGAGTCTGAGTCGATTTCTTTTTGCCTTCTTTCGGCAGCCAGGACATCATCCCGCGCAACTCCGCTCCTACGATTTCAATCGGGTGCTGCCTTTCTTTCTCACGTAGAGCAGCAAATTTCTTGCCGCCACTGCGGTGCTCTTCAATCCATTCCTTCGCGAACTGCCCGCTCTGGATCTCGGCCAGAATCTTTTTCATCTCGATACGTGTCGGATCACCGACGACGCGTTCTCCACGAGTTAGATCGCCATATTCCGCAGTATTAGAAATCGAATCACGCATGCTGGCCAGGCCGCCCTCGTAAATCAGGTCGACAATCAGCTTCACTTCATGCAGGCATTCGAAGTAAGCAATTTCCGGCGCGTATCCGGCTTCCACCAGAGTTTCGAAACCCTTCTTAATAAGCGAAGTCAGGCCACCGCAAAGTACCGTCTGCTCGCCGAACAGATCGCTCTCGGTTTCTTCCTTGAAAGTTGTTTGCAACACGCCGGCGCGAGTCGAACCGATTCCGTAGGCATAAGCCAAAGCCAGTTCGTGGGCCTTGCCGCTGGCATCCTGCTGAATGGCGATCAATGCCGGAACCCCACGGCCTTCGGTATAAACGCGGCGGACGAGATGGCCGGGGCTCTTGGGCGCGATCATCACCACGTCCACATCTTTTGGCGGGACGATCGTTTTGAAATGAATGCTGAATCCATGCGAGACGCCGAGAACTTTTCCTTTGGTCAGTCCGGCGCGAATGTCGGCTTCGAAAAACTCACCTTGAGTCTCGTCCGGAGTCAGAATCTGGATCCAGTCGGCGCGCTTGGCAGCTTCGGCCGGGGCGACAACTTCCATCCCGTCGGCCTTCGCCTTTTTTGCGGTGGGCCGGGTAGGGTCGAGTCCAATAATCACGTTGAAACCGCTGTCCCGCAGGTTCTGGGCCTGCGCATGGCCCTGGCTTCCGTAGCCGAAGATTGCGATAGTTTTGCCCTTGAGGGCGGCGGGATTAGCGTCTTTCTCGTAGAAAATTGTGGCCACTATTTCTCCTTAGATAAGTGCAAACCGACCGGTCGGTCGGTACAGGAATGTTAGCGATATCACCCAGCCCTGTCAAGTTTGTTGTGTGGTGTGGAGCGGGCACTCCTGCCACATCAACACATGCAAAGTATACTGGCCGAATGAACGGCAGCATCCAGGAAATGGAACTGATCTTCTTGCTGTTATTGCTGGGCGTAGTCGCGTTCGGCGTCCTGGCGCGAAAACTTCAGATTCCGTACCCCATCGTCCTCGTGATCGGGGGAGCACTTCTCGGCTTTGTTCCAGGAATTCCCAAGGTCGTCTTAAATCCTGACGTAATTTTTTTGGTCGTCCTCCCACCGCTCCTTTATTCCGCTGCCTGGCTCACTTCCTGGAGAGAATTTTCATACCACCTGGTCAGTATTTTGCTGCTGGCTTTCGGATTGGTCGCTTTCACGGTCTTCGGTGTGGCCGCGGCAGCGCCATGGCTGTTTAGCGGTTTCGATTGGCGAATGGGATTTGTCCTGGGCGCGGTGATCGCGCCCACGGACGCACTCGCCGCCACATCCATCGCAAAGCGCATCGGGCTACCGAAAAGAGTCGTGGACATACTCGAAGGCGAAAGTCTGGTCAACGACGCCAGCGGTTTGCTCGCTTTGGAGTTTGGGATCGCGATGGTCGTCCAGGGCCAGACGCCGACTCTGGGATCTGGACTCCTGCGCCTGACTTACCTAACGTTCGCTGGGATCGCAATCGGACTCATCATGGGATGGATCGTCGATCACATTGAACGCCGCATTGAAGATGGGCCGATTGAAATTGCGATTAGCATTCTGGTGCCGTACACCGCGTATCTGCTGGCGGAGGCCGCGCATGCGTCAGGTGTGCTGGCGGTTGTAGTTTGCGGACTTTATCTCAGCCGTCGCAGTTCAGAATTTTTCTCGCCGAGTGTCCGCCTGCAAACCGGGGCGGTGTGGGATTCGATTACTTTCATTCTGAACGGCCTCGTATTCGTGTTGATTGGATTGCAGCTTCGTTATGTCGTGTCAGGAATTCACGAATACAGTCTTCGGACCGTCGTTCTGTATGGAGCGATGTTCAGCGGTCTGGTTATTGCGCTGCGCCTGATCTGGATTTTTCCCGGCGCATTTATCGCCAATCGGATTCGCACCCGCCTGCTGCATCAGAATGAAGCAATGCCCTCGGCGAAAGGCATGTTCGTGGTGGGATGGACCGGGATGCGCGGCGTCATCGCACTGGCTGCTGCTATCGCTCTTCCACAGACTCTCGCCGATGGCACTCCATTTCCCGAGCGTAATCTGATTATCTTTCTCGCCTTCAGCGTCATCTTTGTGACTTTAGTTTTGCAGGGACTCACGTTACCGCCGCTGGTTCGAGCGCTCGGTCTTGCGGTTCTGCCCGGCCCAAATCTTGAGGAAGAATCCGCACGCCGCGAGATCATTGAAGCCGCGATGGCCTATCTCGATAAGGCGCGCCACGAGGACGAACCTAATTCCAACGATCTGTATGAAGACATTGCCGGACACTACCGCGAGCGTCTGTCCCATGTGAGCGAGGAGTGCGCGGTGGAGAGCCGCATGACCTCTCAACAGCACGAGCGGATTTCAAAAGTGTCCCGGGAACTTCTTCGTCTGGAGCGTAGCACCGCCGTCCGGCTGCGCAATGAAGGCCGGATCGACGACGAAATTTTGCGCCAAATCGAACGTGAGCTTGATCTGCGAGAGACAGCCCCCAGCCACTAGGCAGAATTGGCGCAAATATCTGCTGGGCAATGCACTAACGGCTTTCGTCCTGGCGCCAACCCTAAGCTATAATTGCCTCGTTTCCTCCCTCCGTCTCCCGGCTTGCGTCCTTCGACGAAGGCTCGGGTCTTTGTGTTTCTAAAATGGATGCCAAGCTCCAGGCCGCGCCTCGCCTCAAACTGCTGCTCGAATTCGAGCCGGGCCACCGCGTCTTTTTTCGCAATCTGGGTGATGCAGTTTTGCGCCGCGAGCCGCCCCGTATCGCCCTGACTTCAAGGCCGGGGAC
>DATBAX010000420.1:0-9581 GCA_036271275.1 Terriglobales bacterium | reverse complement strand
GCGACGGTGTGATCGGCGCTCCCACCACGGTGCTTGAGGCGTTTGGCTTGACCACGCTGACGCAGGTTGGGAATAATTATTATGTTTCCAATAGCGCTGGCGGCAGCTCCTCCTTGAAACAGTCTGGCGCGGTCGTGGTGGTGGGCCAAAGTAGCGGCTGGGTGCCGATCGCGGCGGAGCAGACGGCAAGTGGCTATGACGTAGCGTGGAAGTTGCCGGGTGCCGACCAGTACATAGTGTGGAACGCCGACAGCAACGGCAACTATCTCTCGGCTCTCACCGGTACCGGCGTGGTGTCAGGAACCAGCGCTGCGATGGAATCATTTGAAACCATCTTCCATCAGGACCTGAACGGCGATGGAGTGGTTGGCCTGCCTCCGCTGGTGACCCAGGTTTCAGGCAACCCAATTATGACAGGTGGAGCAGGCGCAGGTACGTATAAATTTAGCCGAGGTGATGGGCAGGATCATATCGTCAATAGCGTGACGGGAAATTCCGCAAGTGGCGAACTTGATTTCGGTGCTGGTATTGCGAGCAATCAGCTCTGGTTCCAGAAATCGAACAACGATCTTCTCATATCGCTATTAGGAACGCAGGACCGCATCACTGTCGATAACTGGTTCAGCGCGAATTCGGCGCAATTGGCAGAGATCAAGCTGTCGGATGGCTCGATGCTTGATAACAGTGTCGCGCAGCTTGTGCAGGCGATGGCAACATATTCTGCCAGTAATTCCGGCTTCGATATTTCAACCGCTTCGCAAGCACCAACTGATGCCAGCCTTCAAGGGGCAATTACAGCGTATTGGCACCACTAACGACAACCATTTCAACATGGCCGACCATTAGGTCGGCCATCACCACAGTTGAAGTTCAAGAATTAGAGATGAATCCTGCGCTTGCCGTTCCTGATTGAATCAGAACCGAGGCCTTATGGTCTTGGGCTTTCTTTGCGCAAACCTGCGCTGATTTTCGAATTATGTACGGAGCAGCTTTGCTTGAAATCTCAATTCAGCGTTTTTAACGCTCGCCGCGTTCGATTTCAGACTTCTGGCTTTCATACCAATGCCTTCGGCACAACAAGTTGCACTTCGCTGACAGGATTATCTTTGAGCGACTTGGATCGATAAAAAACATTCTCCCCCTCGAATTATTCTATCGGCTTTGCAGTCATCGAAAGCGCGCGAGCGCTTACCCGGCTTGACCGGAGCACGAAAGCTTGGCAGCCATAATTTTGGCGATGCTACATAAAACCTAATAGCTATCCATCAAACGAATGATAGAAGCTGCCTCTATTGAACAGCCGTTGAAAATGCTTGGGCGGCCCTTGAAGGCGAATCAGTTGTGTGATTGTTTGCGCTCGCTTGCAACGGGAGTCGTGTGCTAGAGCGCCATTTTTACTGAACTGTGCTGGGATAAAAACCGAATGTTAGGCGGGTTGTCGATGCATGAGTGGGTTTATGAAATGCCGGATAACAAGCAGAGCGCGCGTGGGAAGAAGTAAATGAACAGGAAGCGTATGTCTGACCGCATTCAGCGGTTGGCCTCCTCGGCGGGCGACGAGTTGGTGAGCCCTCATCATCGCGCCGCAGCCCGCACTCGCGGGAAGAGATTAAGTAAGTCCGGACGCGAGATGTGGTTTGCGTGGCTGTTGATTGCCACGATGGGATCATGATGGGCAAATATTAGCCATCATAACTACAGATGAGGCGCTGCATGTCTACCGTCCCTTTGTCAGCGGCAACGTCCATCAAGACATGCCGGTCTCGAAAGGGGCATTTACTCTTGCGTTTTCTCCGACCAAACCAGAACTCGCCGTGTCGACTCAAACCTGCGTCGATTTTTACTCGATAAAAAACAGATAATAAAAACACAAGCAAGGGATTGGACATGCCAACCTACAGTGAATACCTGAATGCTGCGAATGCCATCTACAATTTAGGAGCGACGCCGCACGATGGTTTGACGCCGTTTTTGGACTCCGATGGTATGTCCTACGTTCGAGCCTCTTCAACGTCAAAGCCGAGACGATGGAATGTTTGTCACGTGTTCCTGAAGCAGTATTTGCAAAAAAAGAATGCGCTGAGGTGACAGTGAAAAACATTTGTCGCTCAAAAATATTCGGTCGTTTAGTGGTGCATGATCGGAAACCATTATTCCGAGGATCGCGATATGTGTTTCGTGGCTCTATTGAATGTTTGCAAAAATTTAGCACGCTCAACCTGCTGATCGTTTTTCTTTTTCTTGCTGAGGCATTTGTCGCAACAAGAACTTATGGGGCAGAAAATTTGAAGGACGATAAAAATCTCGCCGCATCCAATGCGCCGCTGCGTCTTAGAAAGATTGCGCTGTTTCGGCGGGCGCCGGGCAAGATCGGACCGCCGGAGGTCACGGGTGTTGGCTGGTCTCCCGATGGGACAATGCTGGCGGGATACAGCGCCTACGGCACTCTGGTAACGATTTGGGATACCTCGACCGGCAATCAGCTCAAGGCATTGAATGTTCTAGGTCGTCCGCATTACGTAGATTCGCTGTTTTTTTTGCGCAACGGGCATCAGCTTGTTACGCCCATCACCCTGAATTCGCGGGAAGATAATCAGTATAGCTTGAGTCTCTGGAACGTCGATTCCGGAACGGTCGACAAAAACATCGCAGGGCCATTTGCGGGACCATCGATGGAAAACCAACCTGGTGCACTGGCGCTGTCGCCGGATGGCAAGCGCATTGCAATGAGCCTTACCTCCGGTGGCCGGCCGGTGACAGTGTATTCCACGCAGGACTGGAGCATTGAGCAATCGATACAAATAGACCGGCCTAAAAGACCAGATACTGCGATTGCTCTTGCTTTCTCAAGCGACGGAAAAACGCTGGCCATCGGTCGGATTAGCGGTCAGATCAGCTTTCATACGGTAAGCGATCCAAACACGGACCCGGCCTTTGTTGACATCTACACCCCGTTACGCGCCGTCAATGTGGGCGCGGTGGCGTATAGCCCGGACGGTCAGTTTCTGGCGACCGGGGCTCTTTTTGGACACACAATACTAGCTGAGCAGGAGCATGCGCCGATCAAGATCTGGCGCGTAGCCGACAACAGCCTGGTCAAGGTTTACGCGGGCGAGGCTGTTACAGTCCACCAACTCGCGTGGAGTCCGGACGGTCGCTATCTCGCGGCGGCCATGGACGACCGCGCGGTTCGAATTTATTCGCCTGACAAAGCCGATGAGCCAATTGCCGTTCAAAAATTCGGTAGTGAAATTGTCTACTCCGTAAGCTTCTCGCCCGATGGCCACAAGCTTGCGGTGGGTGCAGGAGACGGAGCGAGTATCTTTCAACTAGAGCATTGATGCGGGCCTACAGGGGACTTTGGGAATGACTACGCCTTCGCCGTTCGATTATTTCAACGCCAGCAATTCTGTTTATGGGCGATCCGGATCGCCGCCTCCTGGCATGACGGCATTGACAGACGCTGCGGGTCAGCCCGTCACGGTCACCACGGCAAACGGCGTTCATGGCGAAGCCTTTCTGACCGGCAATGGGCAGGTCATCATCGCTTTTGAAGGCACTGCACCAAATCAGATCGGCGATCTTGGCGCTGACGCTCAAATCCTTAATGGGAATGCCCCGAGATTGGCAAATGCAGATGCGGTAAGGTTTGCCGCGAACGTCAATGACGCGGCGAGAGATCAAGGGATAAGTGCTGACAACATATTTGTAACCGGACATTCGCTCGGGGGAGAGCAGGCGGAAGCCGTAATTGCTGTAAACCCTCAGTTCGGTGGGGGTGCTGCCTTCGGTGCTCCAGGGCTGCCCGGTTACAACAACAGCGGTGAGCAACCTATATCAGGCTTTACAAATTATGTGAACTATGGCGATCCCGTTGCTAACTACGGGTCTGACACTTCCGTCGGACAGGCACTCGGCTTGGGCGCCTCCGATCACGTGGGTGCAGTTCAATTTTTTGGAAATCTTTCTGATCAGCAAAATTTGGTGGGCTTTGCGAATGGATTGGCGAATAGTGAGAATAACCCTGATGGCCCCAATGTTCTTTTTGGATTGGGAGGATTTGCCGGTGGAATAGGCGATCACTGGCTATCTACTTATGGAGCCAAACTAGGCGAATCTTTTTCACCCAATACAAGTAATGACCGCTGGAACGCGCTAGATCAAACCACCTTCAACGATCGCTGGAACGCACTTGAGTCATCTACATCTGCTAATGGTCTCACGTCTGAGCAAGCCAATGGTTTAAGCGGCTACAACAGTCAGTTCGGCTCGCTGGAGACACAGTCTCCGATCTCTTATCTTTCCGAGACTCAGCAGTATTCGCAGCTTGCGTCCGGCAACAGTTTCTCGGACTCCATCCAGCAGTCGGTGTCGCTGATCGATGCGACCAATCAATCGATCCAAAGCGGGATACTGGGCGGCAGTGGCCCGGCCAACGGTGGTTTCACCGGAGGTGGCGTTGAGAGCGCGGCGCCGCCCTCGACCTATTATGGAAACGAATTTTACGGCAACGATTACGGCGACCTCGGTGGCGGTGACGACGGTTTTGGCCCTGTGGTTCTCGATCTGGCGGGCAACGGCATCAATATCACGCAACTGTCGTCGTCGAATACATTCGAAGATGTCACGGGGAGCGGCACCAAGAGCCAGACCGCCTGGGCAGGGGTCGGCAATGGTGTGCTGTTCGTCGATCCCACAGGCTTGGGCCAGCTCACGCAAGCCAATCAGGTTGTTTTCACCGATTGGGATCCGGGTGCAACGTCGGACATGCAGGCGCTGCTGGATGTGTTCGACACCAATCACGATGGCATGCTGGACGCGGGCGATACGAACTTCAGCAAGTTCTTCGTGATGGTCACCAATGCCGACGGCACGCAGAGCGCGCAGTCGTTGGCGAGCCTCGGCATCACCTCGATCAACCTCAACGCCAATGCGACGAATGTTGCCCTGGCGGATGGCTCCTCGATCGACGGCGAGACCACGTTCACTATGACCGACCCGTCGAGCGGCGCGACCACGACGCATACGGCGGCGACGGTGACGCTTGCTGCTGACTCACACGGCTATGCCGTTGGAACGACGACAACGGCCAACGCGGACGGTTCGACGACCATCGCCAATGTCGCCAGCAACGCCGATGGCAGCCTGGCTTATGAGCGTGTGCTCAATACCAGCGCGGGCGGCCTCTCGAAGACGCTGACCAATCTTAACAATGGCGGTGTGGTTGTCTCGATCCAGACCGATAACAGCAGTCTGCTGCGCTCGCGTCGTGGCTTCGCGGAAACGAGCGATGCTTTGATTTTGGATTTCTGGCATTCATTCCAATTCCTTCAGCACAGCAAGTTGCACTTCGCTGACAGGATTACCCTTGAGCGACTCCGATAGATCAAAAGAATCTCCCCTCGAATTATTCTACCGGCTTTGCAGTCACCGGAAGCGCGCCAGCGCTTCTCCGATTTGATCGGAGCACGAAATCTCGGCGGCAAAATTTGACGGATGCTACATGAAACCTAGTAGATATCCGCCGAATGAACGATCAATCGCTTCTGTTGAATGGCGGTTGAAAATACTTACGCAGCTCTTGAAGGCGAGTCAGTTGTATGATTGTTGGTGCTCGCGCGCGGTGGGAGCGTTCTTTAATTCGCTTAAGAGATGTCACTTGTGTTCGCTTCACCTGGAGCATGTTCTAGAGTTGAATGCTTCAACCAGTGACCAACTGCTGGATGTTCTAGGCCATCTGCATTGTGAACTGACTGGAGGAAGGAAATGAGTTCATTTCGTGCGGTTAGTAGATTTGCGCCACTCTTCCTTGCTTCATTTTTGGTGTTGTCCACGACTTCTGGTGGCTTTGCAACTGAGCTCGCAACCAAAGAAGTACTTCAGAAGTGCCGAGCGGCTTTGTTGTCTGAAAGAAAGGCCATCATGGTTCGCTGGTCAAAAGAACTTCTGCCGTATGACTATCGTCAGGCGGCCGGAGTTGCATTGCAAAATGAAACCGTTGGCGGCTGGATAACTCATGCGAATCCGAATCGGGCGTTGACCATTGTTATTCACGCTTTCGATTCAGAAACACATGAGGGGCACTTCATTGTACTGGTTAAAAACAAGGGCCTTATATTGAAGGACGACGTTTCTGCTTTCGAATTTGCTTTTTCAAGGATTGAACATGATGGCATGACTGGCTTGTTTTTTTGTAGCAAGACGGGCCCTTCCCTCGAATGGGTCTGGGGTGGCGGTAACTGGAAGATTGCTAAGTAATGGGTGGCGGTAACCTTCGCGGTCGATGCCAATCTATGCCGTTGTCACCACCAGGACGGTCAACGCGGACGGCTCGAAAGATCGTCAACATCGCCAGCAACGCCGACGGCAGCCTCGCCTATGAGCGCGTGCTCAATACCAGCGCCGATGGCTTATCGAAGACGCTGACCAACCTTAACAATGGTGGTGTGGTTGCTACGATCCAGACCGGCAACGGCAGTCTGCGCCTGCGTAGCGGATACGTAAAAAGAGCACCGTCTTCGATTTTAGATTTTTGGCTTTCATGCTGATTTCTTCAGTGCAGCAAGTTGCACTTCGCTGACAGGATTATCTTTGGGCGACTTTGATAGATCAAAAGGATATTCCCCTTAAAATATTCCACGCGCTTTGCAGTCATCGGAAGCGCGCCTGCGCTTATCCGATTTGATCGGAGCACGAAATTTCGGCAGCAATAGCTTGGCAGACGCTACATAAAACTCAGTAGCTATCAACCGAACGAATGATCAAAGTCGCTTCTGTCGAACAGCCGTTGAAAATGCTTACGCGGCCCTTGAAGGCGAGTAAGTTGTGTGATTGTTTGCGCTCGCTTGCGACGGGAGTCTTCGTCAGCAGGCTTGGGAGCGCTCTTCTAAATGCAGCCTGTGTGGGCGCTCGACGTTGCATCTATCGTTGTGGTGGGCAGATAGTGGTCTTGCAGGCTTTGATCCTTGAGGCTCTGTCGGCACGTTACCTTTTCGCTTTATTTTTGAATCGTGAGTGCGAAGTTGAGCTTGCTCTATAACATGCTGAGTGATTGGAGCGGAACAAGCATTGTTTTGCTTTCGATGCTCCGGTTTGGAGTTGGATTTGTCTGCGCTATAGCTCTTGCGCGGCTTTGTTTCGGTAGCTACGCCGCTTTTGTCGGCAAGGCTCGCAGTCAATTGTCGATCTGGCATCTCTCTTTGCTGTTCGCTTGTGCCACTTGGAGCATCTTCTTCGCGTTGTTGGCGATGAAGCCAGAACGGCTTCTTCAGGGCTTCGGTGCAGTCAATGTAGTCGTGATTGCCTCAATCGTTTTGGCGCCAGTTTCTATTTTGGCTGGGATTCCCGTATTTCTAGTGTACGTGATCAGAAGGCCCGTCATCCATTCAAGGGCAGTTTATCTTGCCGCGGGAGCGATATGTCTCACGTCCTACCTCTATCTCATTTGGCTCGAGCAGGCATTTCGAGATGGATCGTAAGCAGAGCGCGGCTAACATAAAGACTTCTCCAAGATTACTTTGATTTGTAATCAACCGTGAGGTGCGACGATGGTAGACAGAAAACAAATGTTTCGCTCCTTTAAGAAGTTGGTGCAATCGCATCCAATAAGTTTGGTGTTCGCTGCCGTACTATGGGGAGCTGTGTTCGTCTTTTCTGATGGCGTCGTTTCGCCATACGTAAAAGATTCCACTAGCCTGTCCTCCAAGATTCTCGGGATGATAATCGCGCTTACTATTGGATTCTTCTTTCTCGCATTTAGTGCGGGAGGCGTGCTTTTGCTGCGACGAAAATGGCTCTCGGGATTATGTTGTGTTGCAGTTGCATTCATACTGTACGCATCTCTTCTATCCGCGCGGTTGGTGAGGGGGGATCGTTTTATGTTTACCGGGGCGCCTCATAATGAGATTGCAAAAATCTATAATCGTAATCCATCGCAGTATAGCGATGATGGCAGTGGAGCTCGCCTAACTTCGTTGCGAGACGATTGCGGCCCCCCAAATGGGTGCGCATGTTGGGTCGTCGTCGACTCCAAGCATTCAAGCGGTGTCGATAAGGAAATTGGAAGCTGGCATACACCGAACGCTTCCATATTCCCGAGAGACACACTTCCAAGGCAGTTTGTGATTGTAGATGTGCGACAAATAAGTCAGAGCGCGTACTCTATCCTGGGATGTGAGGCGGACTGGACCGCTTGGAAGCCGGTTTAAAGAAGAAACGCTAATTAGGGCTAAGCAATGACACAGCAGACATTTTCAAGCACGGGAAGTTTCTTCGTTCAGGACAGAAGTGGGAGATATTACCCAGCAACGTTTCTGACTTATTCAGATGGCACTCCAATTGTCGATGCGGTGCTTGCAAATGGTCTGACGCCCCACAGCGCCCAACATTTGACGCTGTACGCCGACCAACAGGGCACGAGTTATTCTAACCCAGATAATTATCTCGTCGTTCCCTCTGCCGACTATATGAACAATCTAGCCGCCCGCGGCCAGGTTTATGGCGACATGTTGCAGACCGCCGCGGCGAGCGCTTCCACGAATCCGGAAATATCACTTGAAAATTATACGACAGCCGGCGCTTTACTTGCCGAAACGTTTGCTCCGAAGTTTGGGCCTGGTGATGCGCAATACCAAAATACGTGGGGTGCTGGGTATGACACTTTGTTTCGTTCGCCGGAGTACTTCATACCGGCATTTACAAACGCTGGTAACTTTGGCGCTGGGGTGTTCTACGCAAACGCCGGAAGTCCCAGTGATGAAGCACTTCAGACGTTTGGTTATGCAAACACGATAGAGGGCGGCCGTAACAGTTCCGCTCAATATGGAAACTCCCCGTGGGGATTTGCAGCGATCAATCAAGGCTATCAGTCGGCTACACCTGCAACATTTGAAGATCGGTTTTCTCCACAAAATAATCTGTCGGCACCAACTTTCAACGATCGCTGGAACGCGCTTGAGTCATCTGCGTCTCCTAACGGCCTCACGCCCGAACAGGCAAATGGTTTAGCGGGTTACAATAGCCAGTTCGGCTCGCTGAATGCGCAGTCTCCGATTCCTTATCTTGAGTCGCAGCAATATTTTGGTGCTACAGCGAGCCCGCAAACGTCTGGCTATACGCCTTCACCGGAGCAAACATCCTACACGCCCTCACCGGAGGAAACGTATACGCCTCCGACTTATACGCCCACACTTCCGTCGACGTATGGCGGGTACTACGGCTGGGACGGAGGCGGCGGCGACGACGACTGGGGTCCTGTCGTTCTCGATCTGGCCGGCAACGGCATCAACATCACGCAACTGTCTTCGTCGAACACATTCGAAGATGTCACGGGAAGCGGCACCAAAAGCCTGACCGCATGGGCGGGCGTCGGCAACGGTGTGCTGTTCGTCGACACCACTGGACTGGGCCAGCTGACGCAAGCCAATCAGGTTGTTTTCACCGATTGGGATCCGGGCGCGACGTCGGACATGCAGGCGCTGCTGGATGTGTTCGACACCAATCACGATGGCATGCTGGACGCGGATGATGCGGATTTCAGCAAGTTCTTCGTGATGGTGACCAACGCCGACGGCACGCAAACA
>DATBAX010000419.1:0-5518 GCA_036271275.1 Terriglobales bacterium | reverse complement strand
CGCTCTTCCCTTCGGTCCGCTGGGTAATTTGGTGCACTGGCTCATGGTCCGCCGAGATGTCAACGGGATATTCGACTACCGGGAAAAGAAAATGCTCGAACTTTTCGGCGAGAAGACTCCACTCTAGAAATCTTGTCCTTCCGGAGGCTCATGAAATTGTTGCCGCGTTTTCCAAACCCTTTCCGCAACTAAACTAGATGTTCGCGCGGGAAAACCGGGGACAGACGGGACGTTCCCCATTTTTCTGTGAACCGCCAGCGGCCAAAATGGGGTCAGTCTCGTGTCCCCCAGATTCTGCCCGTGCTACGCACGCTCACCCCGCGCCAAGAAAAAGTCATCAAGATGCGCTTCGGCCTGGAAGACGGCAGCGAACACACCCTGGAAGAAGTCGGCCAATCCTTCGCAGTCACCCGCGAACGCATCCGGCAGATCGAAGCCGAAGCGCTGCGGAAGTTAAGGCACCCGTCAAGATCGCGGAAGTTGAGGGCGTTTTTGGATGGGGTGAGGGACTAAGCGTTTCACTACAGAGAAAACAAAAGGCACGGCTCAGGCCGTGCCTTTTGTTTTTGATGCCGCGGTGTTTCAGCACCTTATCTAATACTTCCACGACTCGGCCCCTAGGGCGTGACATATTGTGCGGGCTTACGGCGCCATGAATCGTCGCTGTTCGACCGAGATGCGAACCCGGAGATGCGAACAAACGTGTTTCTTGCAACGATATGTGGAAGAGCGGCTCTTCAGAGCCGCGTCCCGGGTACCCAAATATGCGCCCTTTAGGGCCTGCGGCAAGCTAATCCTCGTCTTCCACAACTAGGACGCCTGTGCTCTTCCACTCGCCGCAATTTCAGAATTCGCGGACGAATAAGGGTACAACTCAGGCCTCCCCACCAGGAAAGCACGTACAGGATTCATTCGAATGTATTCGACGTGGTATGCGTAGTCCTGCTCATCGCGAACGCGATGATTGGTAAAGCTCTCCTGCCAAACCAATCCTCGCTTTGCTTTTCCCATCCTGAAGGAAAATCCGCCTTTGATTAATTGCATGGCACGTTCAAGCGAAATTTCCGGTGCCGGGGTCAAGAGCAGATGTAGATGATCGGGCATGATCACAAATTCATGCAGAGCATATTTCTTCTGCTCGCGATACTGCGCCACCACGTCCATCATCAATTCAGCAGGTTGAGCGAGGCGAAACAAGGGTGTGCGCTGCCAGGTTACGGTGGTGACGAAGAAGGTTCGTTCGAATGTCATTTCTTCGTAATGGTAGGAGTTTGACGGGGTTGTGTCTGTGACATGTGCACATTCGGTCCGTAAGCTTTGCTGTGGAATCTTTCTTTTTCGACGGCCGGGGGCTAAAGCCCGTAACCAAAACACGTCTTTCGCGGCCATGAATGGCCGCTCTTCCACGGCGCTCTCCACGGGCGATGCACCCGCGTCACATTTTGCATGTCAGTGCTTGGGAAATTGTTGCCGGGTTTTCCAAAACCTTTCCACAACTAAACTCGATGTCCACAGTTTTGTCACAATTAATCGTCGATTAGTTGTTGCCGCTGACGGTCGGATACCCCAAAGTAATCCCACTGCATGCGTAGCCATTCTGGACGCTGCCGTGAGATTGCGGGAGGGCTGGCGAATGCTGGCTCCTGCGATTCGTGCGGACCATGTGCCTCATGGGCGATGGTTGGCAGAGTGCGTTGAGTAATCGGCGTTCCGAGAGAATGCGGGTCTCAAGCACTGCGCTCGCGCTTAGCGCGGCGAAACGGCGCACTGGATGTCCACGAGCAACGCGGCCTGGGTGGCTGGCCCGGGCCGCATTTTTTTGTGGACCGCCGTTGGCCGTTCGTCGTTGGCCGTTGGCCAAATCGGTTCTGTGGAGCTTGCGATTCGCTTTTTGTTCTATACTGCGCGAAGTGGGTGAAGCAGGGCCTTCGGCCCTGCGCTTAGCTCTGGCGGGCTGAGAACGCAGCGCTGAAGCGTTGTTTTGACCTCAACCGAGTTTTCGGAAATACAAATACCTTGGCAACTACCGATTACAGTCTCGCGCACACTCTTCCGGCCAACGTCGAGGCTGAGCGCTCGATTTTGGGCGCGATTCTTATCGACAATCTTTCTTACAACCAGGCAGCGGAACATCTTAAGGCGGACGATTTTTCGCTCGATTCGCATCGTCGCATTTATACGCGGATGATCGATCTCGCGGAATCCTCGCGATCAATCGACATCATTACGTTGTCCGAGGAACTGGCTCGCTATAAGGAAGTTGAGACGGTGGGCGGCGTGGCCTACATGTCGTCACTGACGGATGGGCTGCCGCGGCGGCCTAGCATTGAGCATTACATCAAGATTGTCCGCGACAAGGCTTTGTTGCGTGGATTAATTCACGCTGCCAATACCGCCATCTCGCGCGCATCTGAGCAGAGCGATCCTGCGGAAGAAATTCTTAGCGATGCGGAAGCCGCCATCTTTCAGATCTCCGAAAAGCGCATGGGACGCGGCTTCATGGGCGTCCAGGAGATCGTTAAAGAATCGTTTGGATCGGTCGATGCGTTGCTGCAGCGTGGGCAACGCATCACCGGACTCGCGACCCATTATGTCGATCTCGATGAAATGACCAGCGGCTTTCAGCGCTCGGATCTGATCATCATTGCGGCGCGGCCTTCGATGGGCAAGACGGCGTTTGCCATGAACATCGCTGAGAATGCGTCGATTGAAGATAAAAAAGTTGTGGGCATGTTCTCGCTGGAAATGTCGCGCGAGGCGTTGCTGTTGCGTTTACTCTGCTCGCGGGCGCGAGTCGATTCCCACAAAATGCGTACTGGTTCGCTTTGGCGCGAAGACATGGACAAAGTTATTCATGCCATGGACCAACTGGCGCAGGCGCCAATTTTTATCGACGACACGCCCGGAGTGTCGATCAGCGAAATGCGTGCCAAGGCGCGCCGGTTGCAACAATCGCAAGGCAAGCTTGACCTGATCATCGTCGACTACCTGCAACTGATGTCAGGTGGCGGACGCAAACACGAAAACCGCACCCAGGAAGTTTCGGCAATTTCGCGCGGACTGAAAGCGTTGGCCAAAGAAATGAACGTGCCGGTGGTCGCGCTCTCGCAACTCAGCCGCGCACCGGAGAGTCGCGGTGGTGACCATCGTCCGCAACTTTCCGATCTCCGCGAATCGGGATCGATCGAGCAGGACGCCGACGTGGTCGCCTTCATTTTCCGCGAAGAGGTTTACAACCACGACGATCCCACGCTCGAAGGGGTTGCTGAAATCATCATCGCCAAGCAGCGCAATGGCCCTACTGGCCGCGTCAAGATGGCCTTCATCAAAAACTCCACTCGCTTTGAATCCATGGAAGGCGGATTCGCGCCGGAAGACTAGCCTTAACGAGTGGGTTAGAATCCAGTAAATACGCGGCCCAACCTGTGGAAAAGGTTGTGGAAGGCACGTCCCGTCTTTTGCGGGCCTCAAGAATCGGCTGCCCGGCCGATGTGTACTTTCTGGTTAAGTTGACTGTAAGTCAACAGAGCGACGGCAGTTATCGTCTTCTTGACAAAATAACAGTTTCCGCTTAGACCTTTCCCCAAACTGTAAACAATTGTGGGTTTTGCACAGAATGAGGGGCATGACCTTTTGGGTGGGAGGGGGATTTTGGGCGGAAATTTGGGGCTAGTTGCTGTCTTCGCCGACCTTTAAAACTGCGAGGAAAGCTTCTTGCGGGATGTCTACGCGGCCGATGCGTTTCATGCGTTTTTTGCCCTCTTTTTGCTTTTCGAGGAGCTTGCGTTTGCGGGAAATGTCGCCGCCGTAGCATTTGGCGATTACGTTTTTGCGGATGGCGTGGACGGTCTCGCGGGCGATAATCTTTGCGCCAATGGAGGCCTGGATGGGGACTTCGAACATTTGGCGGGGGATGAGTTCGCGCATCTTGGAAACGAGGGCTTTGCCGCGTTCGTAGGCGAAGTCGCGGTGGACGATGATGGAGAGAGCGTCGACCGCTTCGCCGGCGACCAGGATGTCGAGCTTGACCATTGGAGAGACCCAATAATCTGCGAGGTGGTAGTCGAGCGAGGCGTATCCGCGGGATACGGATTTCAGGCGATCGTAGAAGTCGAGGACGATTTCGTTGAGCGGGAGTTCGTAGTGGAGCATGACGCGCGACGAACTCAGATACTCGAAAGTTTTTTGGGTGCCGCGCTTGCCTTCGACTAATGCAAGAATGCCGCCGACGTATTCTTCGCTGGTGAGAATGGTGGCGAGAATTACTGGCTCTTCGATTTTTTCGATTACGCTTTGGTCGGGCCAGCGCGATGGGTTATCGACTTCGATCAGTTCGCCATCGGTCTTGGTGATTTTGTAGCGGACGCCGGGCGCGGTGGTGATCAGCGACAAATTGAATTCGCGTTCCAGGCGCTCCTGAATAATTTCCATGTGGAGCAGGCCGAGGAAGCCGCAGCGAAAACCGAATCCCAAGGCGACGGAACTTTCGGGTTCGTAGAAAAATGACGAATCGTTGAGACGAAGTTTTTCGAGGGCCTCGCGGAGAGCGGTGTGCTCGTGCGCGTCGACGGTGTAGAGGCCGGCGAAGACCATCGGCTTAATTTCTTCGAAACCCGGCAGCGGCTCGGGGGCGGGATTGTGTTCTTCGGTGATGGTGTCGCCGATTTTTGTGTCGGCAACGTTTTTAATATTCGCGATGATGAAGCCAACTTCGCCGGCGCGGAGTTCGTCTATCGCGACTGGTTTGGGAGTCAACACGCCCAGCGCTTCCACGTCGAGCACGCGACCATTCCACATCAGGCGGATTTTTTGTCCCTTGCGCAGCGTGCCTTCGAAGACGCGGGTGAGCACGATCACGCCGCGGTAGGGATCGAACCAAGAGTCGAAGATCAGCGCCTGTAGCTTGTTGTTGGGATTTCCTTTGGGCGGCGGCACGCGCTTCACAATGGCTTCGAGGACATCTTCAATCCCAATGCCGGTTTTGGCGCTGATGGGGACGGCGTCACTGGCGTCGAGTCCGACGGCGCTTTCGATCATTTCTTTGGTGCGGGGAATGTCGGCGCTGGGGAGGTCGATCTTGTTGATGACGGGAATAATTTCCAGGCCGTTGTTGATCGCGAGATAAGCATTGGCGAGAGTTTGGGCTTCGACTCCCTGCGAGGCGTCGACCACCAGGAGCGCGCCTTCGCACGATGCCAGCGACCGGGAAACTTCGTAGGAAAAATCGACGTGGCCGGGAGTGTCGATCAGGTTGAGTTGATAAATCTGGCCATCCTTGGCGGTGTACATCATGCGGACGGCGTGGGATTTAATGGTGATGCCGCGTTCGCGCTCGAGGTCCATGGAGTCGAGAACCTGGGCCTGCATTTCGCGGGCAGTCAGGGAGCCGGTCATCTCCAGCAGGCGGTCGGCGAGCGTGGATTTCCCGTGGTCGATGTGCGCAATGATGGCAAAATTGCGGAGAAAAGCGGCGTCCATAGCGGCGGCGGTCAATGGATTGATTCTAACAGGCGGGTGG
>DATBAX010000418.1:0-6048 GCA_036271275.1 Terriglobales bacterium | reverse complement strand
CAGCATGGACGACGCCGTCACCCACTGCACCAAGGGCATCGGTATCTGGGACTGGGCTTCGACCGACGATGGCCAGGAACCCGATGTGGTTATGGCTTGCGCCGGCGATATCGCCACCATGGAAGCGCTCGCCGCGGTCGCAATCCTGAAAGAGCATTTTCCTGAATTAAAGATTCGTTTCGTCAACGTAGTTGATCTTTTCCGGCTCCTGCCGAGTACCGAACATCCGCATGGACTCTCCGACCGCGACTTCGATTCCCTTTTCACTACTGACAAACCGGTTATCTTTAATTTTCATTCCTACGCGTCGCTCATTCACAAACTGAGCTATCGCCGCAACAATCATGACAATATCCACGTTCGTGGATACAAGGAAAAGGGCAGTATCAATACCCCGCTCGAACTTGCGATTCTTAACCAGGTCGACCGCTACAATCTGGCGATTGATGTGATTGATCGCGTTCCACATCTGCGCACCGTGGGCGCTCACGTTAAAGAATGGTTGAAGGGCGAGATCATCGAGAGTATCCGGTACGCTCACGCTGAGGGTATCGACAAAGAAGAGATTCGCAATTGGAAATGGCCGAGTTAACCGCGGTGGAAGATTTTTTTCAAAAAGACGATCTGATTCTCGTACTGAACAGCGGCTCGTCTTCTCTAAAGTTTGGCGTTTATCGGCGCGGCGCAAGCGATGAAGAAGCTCTGCTGACGGGAAGCGCCGACGCCATTGGACGCAGCGACGGCAGCCTTCAGATTTTCTCGGCGGACGGAAAATCGCTGGTCCAACGCGAAAGCGTCGTCGAATCGCAAAGCGAAGCCCTCACCGTTGTGGCTTCAACGATTCGTGAACACATTCACACAACGCCGCAAGCGGTGGGCCATCGGATCGTGCATGGTGGTCCCAAGCTTCGCCGCCACCAACTCATCACGCCGCAGGTGCTCGACGATCTTCGATCGGCCATCCATTTTGCTCCCCTGCACATTCCCCAGGCTTTGTCTTTGATTGCGTCGGCGCAATCCATCTTTCCGCAGGCAGCGCATTTCGCCTGCTTCGATGATGCCTTTCACCAGACCATCCCGGAGGTAGCGTCGCACTTGCCGCTCCCGCAACGCTACTTCGACGCAGGCATTCAACGTTACGGATTCCACGGTCTTTCTTACGAATCACTGGTACATCATTTCGGCACCAACCTTCCGGAGCGGGCGATCTTTGCTCATCTTGGCAACGGTGCGAGTTTGTGTGCGCTACGAAACGGCGCATCGATCGATACCACTATGGGACTGACTCCCACCGGCGGCATTCCCATGGGCACTCGCACCGGGGATCTCGATCCGGGGGTCATCTTATATCTCATGCGTAGCGAAGGCCTCGACGCCGACAAGCTGGAAGACTTGCTAAACCATCAGAGCGGACTGTTCGCGCTGTCGTCGGGCGAAAGCGATGTGAAGACATTGGAAGAGCGGGCCCGTTCCAACGATAAACTCGCCATTCTCGCGCTCGATGTTTTCGCGATTTCAGTGCGCAAGGCGATCGGCGCATACATCGCACTTCTCGGCGGTGTGGACCTACTGGTCTTCACTGGCGGCATCGGCGAACACAGCAAATACATTCGTCAGGCCGCCAGCCAGGGCCTCGAAGCTCTCAGTCTTACGCCGGACAAAATTCAGGTCGTCCCGACCGAAGAAGATCGCCAAATTGCCCGCCATTGCCGGGCAATGATGCGGCGCTAGACAAAGGTATCGATCGATACCTTCGTCTGATATCTTCCGCGCGATAAGTATTGTCGAATCGTCTATCGTTGAAGACGAACGTTTATTCGTTTGGTAGTTTTTCACGAACCATAGATCTGCCTTCGTGCATCCAACAATAAGAGCGACATAAGAGGTCCAAGTATGAAGAACTTTAGAAATGCGGCGAGTATCTTTTCGCTTCGTTTGGAAAAGCAGAGCCTGTTTCTCTTAGCTGCTTTATTGATCGCGATTTCGTCTCTCAATCCGGCGTTCGCGCAAGACTCCCAGGCGCAGTTGCCAAGCGCTCCGACACCACAAGCGGCATCGCCAGAAAATCCTGCGCCAGATTCTGGGGCGCGGGACGGCGCGGCGCCGCCTTACACGCAGCAGACTCCAGATCAGTTGGATCAATTGGTAGCACCGATCGCGCTGTATCCGGACTCGCTGGTGGCGCAGGTTTTGGCTGCTTCCACGTTCCCCGAGCAAGTGGTCGAAGCCGACCGATGGGTGCAAGCCAACCCTGATTTAAAAGGCGATGCACTCGGTCAAGCGGTGGACCAGCAACCCTGGGATCCTAGTGTCAAAGCGCTGGCTGCGTTTCCGTCCGTGCTGGGAAATATGGACAAGAACCTTTCGTGGACATCCTCTCTGGGCGATGCCTACTATAACCAGCAAGCCGATGTGATGGACGCCGTGCAGGTGATGCGCAAGCGGGCGCAGGCAGCTGGTGATCTCAAAACTACTTCTCAGCAAAATGTGACCAGCGAGGGTTCGACCATTACGGTGGCGCCGGCTAATCCTGAAATCGTTTACGTTCCTGCTTATGATCCGTGGCTGGTTTATGGAGATCCTATTCTGGCGTGGCCGGGTTGGTATCCGTATCCTGGAATCTGGTTTGACGGCCCGTATCTCTCGTTTGGAACCGGCTTCGGGATCGGCTGGTACGGCGGCTTTGGATGGGGCTGGAATAACTGGGGATTCGATTGGCATAACCGCTATGCGGTCTACGGACGTGGCCGCTACTATTCCCGAAGCAACACGTTCTACAACCGGGCCAACTTTGGGCGCGGGAGAGATGGACGCGGTGGATTCGATAATCGCGGCCATGGTGGAGACAGAATCGGTGGCGGGAATCGGGGTGGATTTGGAAACCATCCCAGTCCGTCGGCGAGGCCTTTCGACGGAAACCGGCAAGCGGCTCGAGGATACGCTGCGCCCCGAGGCCAGAGCGGCGTGCGCTCGGGTGCCTTCAGCGGCTACGACCACGGCGGCCAGACTCGAGGTTTTTCTTCCCGCGGAAGCGCCAGCATGGGTGGCGGACGTGCAGGTGGCGGACGCGCAGGTGGTGGCCACGGCGGTGGACGCCATTAGCCAGGGTTCATCGCATTCCTGAGCGTGTGAAATGAAACGGAGAAAAGACGTTATGCGAACGATATTGAATTCCAAAGTTGCGGTAATTGCCATCATGTTGGCGGGATGCGCGTCCACCCGCTCCATGGCACAGCAGACGGGCCAGAAAACATTTCCATCGGCGGAAGACGCAAGCAAGGCGCTCGTCATGGCAATACAAAGTAATGACGAAAAAGCCACGCTCGAAATTCTCGGACCTGATGGAAAGACCATCGTCTCGTCAGGCGACGATATCGAAGACGCCAACAGCCGGACGAACTTCGTTCAGAAATATCAGGAGATGCATCGCCTGGCGAAAGATCCGGACGGCTCGACCATTCTGTACATCGGCGCCAGGAATTGGCCAACGCCCATACCGCTGGTGAACAAAGCGGGCGCATGGTATTTCGATACTGAGGCGGGAAAGAAAGAAATCTTGTATCGACGAATCGGCCGCAATGAAATGTCAGCCATCCGCGTGACGCAGGAATTGGCAGCGGCCCAAAAGGAATATTTTGCCGTCCGACATGACGAATACGCGCAGAAAATCTTCAGCGCTGAAGGGCAACACGACGGTCTTTATTGGAAGGCCGCGGATGGTGAATCCCCAAGCCCGATCGGACCATTGGTGGCTGCCGCTGTAGCCGAAGGTTACACAAAAGGTGAGAATGTCGCTCCGACTCCTTATCGCGGCTACTATTACCGCATCCTAACGCGGCAGGGAAAAAACGCCTCGGGGGGCGCGAAAAGTTACATCGCGAACGGCAAGATGACGGACGGCTTCGCTTTCATGGCCTATCCAGCGGAATACAGGTCGTCGGGCGTAATGACATTCATCGTCGGCCAGGACGGCGTGGTGTACGAAAAAGACCTCGGGAAGAAGACCGAAGCCGCTGCCAAGTCCATGAAGGAATACAACCCCAGCTCCAGTTGGCAAAAAACGGACGATCAATCCGAACAGGCTGCCGCTGAGCAGAACACCCGGTAATGGCCTCTGGCATGAATCGGCAATATGAAGAAACTGAGTGACGTTTGGCAGTGGCTAGTTTGAGATGACGGTTTCAGGTCAGGGCAGAAGGCGCGCGATTCGGCGCACAGATCGGAAACTTCGCAATTGGGTCTTTTGTGGTGCACAACTGTGTCAACCCTGCAGATTGGGATAAAGCTGACCGTTCAACAACGCGTCGTTTATTTCGCGAATTGGGTGATCGTGGGCATGGTGATTGGACTTGTTTATCGCCCCGCGCCCTGAAATCCTTCACGGCCCCGCTACAAAGGCAAAAGAAAACCCCCGGCTCCCTCCCCAGGGCTACCGAGGGCTTCCCCCTGAACTCTATGAAAGACAATCGAAATTCGACCCGCCATAAACTCGGGGAATCCTTCTATCGTTCGGTTTGATTTTCTTTAGGAAACAACCTTCGTGGACGCCCTTACCTTCCTCATTGGCGTAACGGTCAATTTCTAAATCGAGGGGCTGCTGGCAGATTGCACAGAGGGGAACTTCCAGAGAATCTTTCATGACACGGCCTCGGAAGATAACGAGACCGTTATATCATTTCCGTTAGAGAATGCAAGAACTTCTCTGGCACGCACGGTTCGGCACCAAAAGAGTTTATTTCTCTACAGGATTCACTGTATTGTCCGGAACCTTCAAGCCGGGCTAATTTTAGTGCGCCCCGCATGTTTTAGCCGGACTCGATGAGTTCGGCTTTTTCGTTGAGTGGAGAAAAATGATGAAGCACTCAAAAATCGTATGGAATTTCAACATTAGACAGTGGTTCTGTACGAAGTGCGGTCGTACTTCCGACCACGTGACCGAACACGATGCGCGAGTCGAAATGGACCAATTCGATTGCCAGCTACCTTACGTGGAAACTCCTGAAGCCCTCCCCGGCGAAGAAACAGTTCGGCTCATTAAGAAGCCTTTCAAGATGGAAGAGAAAAACAAGGCAGATTAGCCGCGCCTGAAAAAGCGATCGATGCGAAGTTAGTCGGGTTCCGCTTTTGTAAGCCTGCCCGCGCGTTCAATGGGGACAAACTCGGGTAATTCCACCTGGAGTAAGCAGTATGCCTCGTCCATGGTACGAACCACATGCAAATCGGACCGTGTCTCCTGTCCCAGGATCTGAAACATGCGTGCCATTCCATAGAGGTGGTCTTGCGGAGCGACAACGACGCGCATATGGCCAGACACAATTATGGGCGAAGTTCGCGCCAGCTCTCGTATCGTGTCAGTGGAAACTTCAAACTGCGTCACCTTGGAGAAATCCCAGACGCCGCGACATGGGGGATTGGCTGCCACATATTTTGCCGCAGTCGCATAGCTATCCGCCAGGATCGCATCAGTCACTTCGCCTTCCAGAGTCACACGCAGAAGGTTGTTCCGTGCATCGAAACTCATGTTGAAAACCATGGCATGCCCTTCGCCACTACCGGAATTTTGCGGGTGTGGCCGGCACTGATTTTAGCTGATAAGATCGCCGAAATTTTTCTGGCTGGTTAACGAGTGAATCCATATTCCAGCTTCACAGCCAGGCCGGGCAAAAAGTCGCCGCTTGGACGAACGTCCGCACCGGCAGAGTAAAAATCTAGCGAGCTGCACGAGAATTGCGAATATACGGACCAGGATTCAAGGTAGAACAAAAGTTTTCGCTCAATGGCCCATTCGCGTATGTGCGAATTTCGCCTTCCGGCCGATACTTTGCAGTCGGCGTTCTTCAGGAACGTCATTCGCGGGCGACCCATGAGCAGCTCGCAGAAGCAGAAGGGCGCGAACCGGAAGAAGATGTTGAGCTACATGTTTTGACCGCCGATTTTCATACCCTCGCCACCGTCGCCCGTTCTTCGCGCGATGTGCCTCCTGTGCTTTCGGACGAAGGCGAGATACGGATTCCTACGATCGGCAAAAACCGCTGGCGTATTGTTGAG
>DATBAX010000417.1:0-14903 GCA_036271275.1 Terriglobales bacterium | reverse complement strand
GGAAACGTTTGCCGCAAAGTTGCCCGCAAGGTCGTGAAGGAAGGCGAGGATTACAACATCGCAGTCACCGGGGAAAATACTCCGGACTTCCTGGGCGTCACCAAATACCGCGACACGCTGGCGCACGAGAAAAGTGAAATTGGCCTGGTCACCGGTCTG
This sequence comes from Terriglobales bacterium, assembly GCA_036271275.1. Classification (GTDB taxonomy): domain Bacteria; phylum Acidobacteriota; class Terriglobia; order Terriglobales; family Acidobacteriaceae; genus DATBAX01. The sequence goes on along the minus strand of DATBAX010000417.1, from coordinate 14,744 downwards.
GCTTGGACCGAAGTTGGCGGCTCGATTCTCAGCACCGAAGCAAGCGTCGTCGATGGCAAAGGCAAACTAACGTTGACCGGACAGTTGGGCGACGTGATGCAGGAGTCGGCGCAAGCGGCGATGTCCTACATTCGCTCACGGGCGCAACGCCTGGGCTTGGCACGCGACTTCTATCGCAGCATTGATATTCACGTGCACGTTCCTGAAGGCGCGATCCCAAAAGACGGGCCGTCTGCCGGAATTACCATCGCTACGGCAATCGCCAGCGCACTCAGCAAGATTCCGGTTCGCCGCGATCTTGCGATGACTGGCGAAATCACATTGCGCGGCAAAGTGCTTCCGATCGGGGGATTGAAAGAGAAGCTGCTGGCTGCACATCGGGCCGGGCTGTTCGAAGCCATTCTTCCGCAGGACAATCAGAAAGACGTCGCAGAAGTTCCGGAAAATTTGCGAAGCGCGATGAAGCTGCACTTCGTCGATACCGTGGACCAGGTGCTGGCGATTGCGCTGGAGCGTCCGTTGCCGGAAGTGGCGTCTGTGGAGGCGGAACGGGCGATTACGTTGCCGATTGTGGAACCGCCGGCGGCGCATCAGTAGGGGCGGTCTCAGGTGTCAGGTCTTAGGTCTCTGGAAGGCTCGCATGGAGCGGGCCTTTTTTTTTGCGTCTCGTTTGCTGCTATTCGGGAGATTTACCTCAAATTTAGGCGCACGGGTCGCGTCCCGGAGGGACGAGCCAGCTTAGCCCAGCGCGACATAGCGCTGGGTAGCCGTGAAGATTCAGGAAGTCCCGAAGGGATGTCCGAGGGTGGGACGGTTGCGCCTTTGGGCGCGTGGTCAGGGGCGTTGCCTACCCAGAGCTTTTCGTCCTGGGTTAAGCTAGGTCGCTCCTCCGGAGCTGGTCGATTGTGCGGATTTTGAGAGTTTCGATAAAATATTCCTGAGCGCGATCTCATGGCTCCCGGCACTCCAGCGACGCGGATTTATTCCAAAGGCAAAATTAGCCTCGTGATCGCCATCTTTGTCGTCGCGGTGGTTTTGATTTTCTTTCCAGCTTATCGCTTGTTCTTCGCCGTCAGCGTAGGGCTCGGGTTGGTCTTCGCTGCCATTATTTACCTTCGCAATAAATATTCTCCGGTTAAAGAACCTGAGATCGATAACAAGCGGCCACTTGGGTTATAGGGAGATCGGATCAACCACCAAGGACGCGAAGTTGCACGAAGGATAGCCCGGAATGTGCCGTGCCGCTGTTAAAAAAAACAGATTCCCTTCGACTCCGCTCAGGGCAGGCTCTCGCCGATAAACCTGGCTTCGGAATGACAAGGTTTGATATTTTTGCGCAAGCTACGCGACTCCTTCTCCACTTGGCTTGCATCTTCTGCCTCAAACCTGCAAACTGATTTATGCGAGTCCTAGCCCGGTTCATGATGTCGGCCACTGACGCTGCGCTTTTCCCGCCGCCGACTCTGCCGGAAGTTGCCTTCCTGGGACGCTCCAATGTCGGCAAATCCAGTGTGATCAATTCCCTGCTGGGCGCCAAGCTTGCGAAAACCAGTTCTACTCCGGGACGCACTCGCGCCATCAATTTTTTCGAACTGCGTTGGGCCGGAAAGCCGCTACCAGAGCTGATCTTCGCCGATCTCCCCGGCTATGGATATGCCAAGATCTCGCGCGAGGTTTCCGGGCAGTGGCCGACGTTCATCGATCCCTACCTCAACGAGCGCCCGACGTTGGCGTTGTGCCTGGCCCTGGTCGACATCAGCGTGCCGCCGCAGGAGAAAGACAAACATCTGATCGAGTTCCTGGTTGCGAGCGGACGTCCGCATCTGATCGTCGCCACGAAGAGCGACCGGCTGTCAGGAAATCAACTGCATAACGCGATGCGACTTTTAACAAAAGAAAATCCTGATACACGTATTCTTCCCTTCTCGGCAAGGACCGGCGCGGGCAAAGAGAAATTGTGGGACGAAATTCGGACTGCAATCGAGAGTCATCCCCACCATCCCACGCCGGAACAATGAGCCGTGAATTCTTGTCTGCTCCTGCGGTACCCGCCTTCGAGAGCTGTGAAGCAGGAAAATACATAGGTCCTTCGTTCGCATCCCCCGCTCTCTCAGGATGACAGGGGTTCTTTGTGTTTCTTACTTTCTGCACAAACTTTGGTGTTGGCTGCCATCTCCCGCCACGGCGCTGTCTTCTATTATGATGGAGAGATATGGCCTTATATCTAATCACTGGCGTCGCTGGATTCATCGGATCATCCCTGGCCCGGGCGGTGCTCGCGCAAGGCGATCAAGTCCGCGGAATCGATAATCTTTCCACGGGAAAACGAGAGAACCTCACTGAGATTCTGGCTCGCATCGACTTTCGCGAGGCCGATTTACTCGATCTGCCGGCGCTGCACGACGCTTGTCGTGGAGCCGATTATGTTTTTCACGAGGCAGCGATTCCATCGGTTCCAAAGTCGGTGCTTGATCCTTTGGGCAGCAATCGCGCCAATGTGGACGGCACCGTGAATGTCCTGGTCGCGGCGCGTGACGCTAAGGTAAAGCGCCTCGTCTATGCGGCGTCGTCGTCCGCTTACGGCGATACGCCGACTCTTCCCAAGCAGGAAGACATGAAGCCAAATCCGATTTCCCCCTATGCGGTGGCCAAGCTGGCCAGCGAGCTTTATCTGACTTCGTTCTATCGTTGTTACGGATTGGAAACGGTCAGCCTGCGGTATTTCAACATTTTCGGACCGCGACAGGACCCGACGTCGCAATATTCGGGAGTGCTGGCCAAATTCATCACGCAGATGGTGGCAGGCGAGTCGCCAACTATTCTGGGTGACGGCACGCAAAGCCGTGACTTCACTTACATCGACAATGTCGTGAAAGCGAATCTTCTGGCGTGCAAAGCGCCGGCCGCTGAAGTCGCAGGAAAAGTTTTCAACGTGGCAACGGGAACGCGCATCGACTTGAACGAAACGTTCGCTGTACTAAAAAAGCTTATTGGATTCAAAGGCGAAGTGAAGTACGGTCCGGAGCGCGCCGGAGACGTCAAGCATTCTCTCGCCGATCTCACGCTCTCCGAGAAACATCTTGGCTACAAACCTCAAGTGAATTTTGAAGAAGGTTTGAAACGCACGGTGGAGTGGTATCGAAGCGGAAAATAGGTTTTGGGTCTCAGGTTTTAGGTCTCGGAGTTCCCAGTTTTGGCGACACAATCTTCACAAATATCCCGAGACCTGACACCAGAGACCCGAAACCGCTCCCGCATTACCTTCGTTATCTACGGCACACGAACCCACCGGTCTAAAGTTGATGCATGACACTTTCATCCCTGGTAGTTTCCCGCGATTGGGCAGAAGTCAGCGTGCTGCAATGCATTCTCGGTAGCTTGCACATCGGTGTGGATGTCGAGACCGATCCGGAGCGGGCGCTTGAAATATTGGCAAAGTCGAAGATCGACGCATTGATCGTCGATTCGGACCTCACAGGAACACCAGGCCTTCTACGTGGACTTGCAGACAGCTTCTTCCAGAACACGGTGCCGCTGGTGATTCTCAACGGTCCATCGGGACAGCGTGATTTCGAATCCAAGGATGCGACCTTCGTTTTTCAAAAACCAATTTCGGTGGAACAGGCAGTTCATACTCTGTCCGCCGCGCGCAACATGATTTTAAATGGCAGACTTCGTTATCATCGCCAACCGCTGGATTCTCCGATCTCAGTGACCATCAATAGCAAAGACCATCTACAAGCTCATCTTTTGAATGTCAGCCAGGGCGGCGTCCGGTTGCACGCGCAGAAAGCGCTTCCGGATTCAGGCCCTGTCCAAATCGACTTCGCATTGCCAGGCGCCAAGCGCCCGTTGAAACTCGAGGGCGAAGTAGTGTGGCGCAATGGACAAGGCGACGCAGGGATTCGTTTTCTGGAGGCGACCAACGTCAAGACGAAACGAAACTTGCAGATATGGTTGGAGCAGCAATATCTGACTAATTAGTTGGAGAAGCTGTCAGCTCTCAGCTTTCAGCTAGAGCCCATTGGCCTGAAGATTTAACTTTATATTCTTTGTGTCAAAAGCCTTCGCTATTGTTTAGCTGAGAGCTGAGAGCTATCTACCGAAACCGTGGTTGTTCCTCTTCTTCCATATGATTCTGTGCACCGGCGAGTTGGGCCAGGTATGCTCCGGGCGTGGTGCCCATCCAGAAGGTAAACAACGTCCAGTAAGCGGCGGAAAAGATTGCGGTCGATCCCAGCATCAATGCGAACGCGATCGGCCACGCAGGCATTCGTTGCGTCATCACCAGCGAGACCGTCGAGAACAGCAAAACTGCCGCCACGAGAATCAGTCCGTCTACCGATCTTGAAAAAATAGAAGAGGCAATCGGAATCGGACACCAGGGAATGTGCAGGAGTTGCGGCTCTTTGGCAAACACCGCGCTCTGCAACTTGATTTCATTTGGCCGGAGAGCAATGGCGGGACGAGGCGTAGTGGAAAACCGCAAATTCGGCGCACCTTCCGCGGGCCCGCGTTGAAACACCGAAGCAGTTCGCTGGACTTGATGTGCGCTGGCCAGCAACTGCGTAAGCAGCCAGTCTTTTAGGAGTCGCGCCGAGCGCCGCGGAAGATTCAGAAACTCAATGCCGGCCCTGCCCGACGGCTCAGCCCAGACGACCCGCCCCGGGACTTCGATATGCAAGCGTGGTCCCAGCAAATCAAAACGCACATGGACCGGCTGCTCCGGCCGCAAGGGAGAAACCGCCTGCACTGCCATCCCCGTGGATGTGAGGTCACGGATGACGCCTCCGTTGGCATGATCGAGATTCACATACGCCAGCGTTTGAATCTTGAGGCGATAGGCACGGCGACGTTGTTGCCGCGGCACAGGCGCGACGACAGGTCTCTCGGCGGCAATCAACTCGGCGAACCGCATCCTCAAATCTTAGCCCTGAGTTTGGATGCCTCTGAGTAACCGCGATGGTTCCTGGGATGGAAAAGAAAAAGGAAGGTAATTAGGACGCTGGACGGTGTTCGACCGGCTCGGTTTCAGAATCAGTCCGGTCCTGATGTTTCAGGTCCCAGGAAATCAAGCGATCCAGATCGTAGCTGTAGGGCCCATAGGCTCGGAAGTTTCGTTCATCAAACAGGCGCTTGATGCCGCAACCGACACAGGTTTGGTAGGAGTGGTTTTGCTGGCGGACCGGCCAGCTCATGTTGCTGTGCCAGCAGCCGCGAAACACTACCAAAGCGGCTCCTGCCATGCCCGTCGCCATCATGCCCAACGGCCATCCCCAGCGCGACTTCTTTTTCTCTTCAACCACCGGCCACAACCTGTAACTGGCTCAAAAGCCTAAACATACGCGTGAATAATTAAAACGGAAGAACTTCGATGTCGAATCTTATCACGTAGCTTACCAAAGCATGGGCTGTGAATCCCACCTTCGTGCGGAAGGAATGATTGCGGTAGCCGCAAATCCACTGTAACTTAAAGGAATCATTAGGTGATTCCGGAAAAATACTCGGAAGTACCTAGGGGGAACTCGTAGCGGACGAGTTTTCGCCGAATGAAATTACGCGGACTTTTTCCATTTGTGAGCGCAAATCCCAAAAACCCGACTCTGGACTTGCTGAAAACGCCTGCGGAGCTCGCTCCGTCCGGCGCGCCGGTAGTCCCCAGTCACGAAGCTCTGCAAGCGCTTCTGGCCTTTTCTTCGCTGCATGAACAAATCCTGCAACGGCGGGAACGGGAGAAACACCACGGCGTGGTTTCGACCGAGGACGTCTGGGAGCTTGAACAGTTCGTGCTCGATGAAGTTTTGCAATTGGTTTCCGATCGCGCGCTTGCCATCACCGGAGCTGACGGAGTGGCGATCGCCCTGGCTGATGGCGATGCGATCATTTGCCGGGCGTCGTCGGGAAAGATTGCGCCGGACGCGGGCGTCCGCCTCGATCCAAAAGCGGGCTTCTCCGGGGCTTGCCTCACCAGCGGCCACATTATTCGTTGCGATGATTCAGAGCACGATGAACGCGTGAATGTGCAAACCTGCCGCACTCTGGGCGCGCGCTCCATGGTCGCCGTCCCGCTCTCGGCGCGGCAAAGTGTAATTGGATTATTAGAGGCGTTTTCCAGCGAAGCCTTCGGATTCAATGACAGTGACGTTCGCAGCCTCAACCTTCTGGCCGAACTGATCCTTGCTGCACTCAAGCCCGAAGAAGAAGACCGTCTGGCGGAGATTTCACAGCGCGTGGTCGCCCGCGTCGCTGACCCGATCAATCCCCTGCCGGTCGTGGATTCAACGCATATTTCGGAGTTCGCGGAAATTCCTCAAGTTGATCCTGAGGAAGATCCGGAAGTTTTGGCCGGCATTCCGGAAGTCGGAATGCTCGAAGTTGGCATTCCGGAAATCAGTCCCGCAGAGATCGCAACGGTTCCGGTTCCAAACGATCCCGTCGAAATCGAAAGAGTAGAATCCGGCCGGCTCATCGATCACGCGCTCGCAGAAAATGAAGTCCCGGAAATGTTCGCCGAGTCTTTGCCTGCGGAAAAATCCTGGCTCGTACGGATTGTTCTTCCCCTGGCCTTGGCTGTATTGGTGGTCGCCGGCGGATGGTGGTGGAAACTTTCTCACCATTCCACGGAGCCCTCCCATCCGCTGACGTCGTTACCGGCGACAACAACAACATCAGGCGCTACCTCTCCACAGGATTTGGATTACACTCCAGCCACTCCCGCAACGGAGAAATCTGGTGCTGCTGAAAAAGGATCAGCCGTGACCGGCATCCGGCATTGGTCTGCATCGGATTCCAGCACGGTCGTGATCGACCTGCAAGATCAGGTGCAGTATGAGGCCCATCGTCTCAGCAATCCGGAGCGGATTTATTTTGATCTGCATGACACAACCCTGCCCCCGGACCTTGCCAATAAATCCATTGCCGTGCTGGACGCTCTTTTGGTGCAGGTGCGCATGGCGCAGCCGGCGGCCGGAATCACCCGCGTGGTGTTGGAGACGAAAGTAGCGGCGGATTATTCGGTCAGCCTTGAGCAGAATCCCTATCGCCTGGTAGTGGAAGTTCGCAAGCTCGGAGCTAAACCGCAACCGCGTGCACGCGTCGATCTTTTCGGCCCGGCAAATCCAAGCGAGACCATTGAAGCAAAGGGTCCCCAGTCAACCGGCGCATCTGTGCTCGTGAAAAGCGCGCTGGCCCCAAGCTCAATTGCTACCAATCACGCCCAGGCAAATTCGCATGTTCCTCAAATTCGCCTGGTGCTTGACGCCGGTCACGGCGGATGGGACCTGGGTACGGTTGGCCGCAAGGGCCTGATGGAAAAAGACCTGGTGCTCGATATCGTGGATCGCCTCGGCAAGCTGGTCCAAAGCAAGCTGGGCGCCGAAGTTATATACACGCGGCAGGACGACACCTACATCCCGCTGGAGAAACGGGCCGAAATCGCGAACGTGGCCCATGCCGATTTGTTCCTTTCGATTCACGCCAACTACAGCGACTTCCCTTCGGCGCGCGGCGTGGAGACTTACTACACGAATACTTACTCATCGCTCAAGGCAAGGACTCCCGGCGCCGACACTACAGACCCGGCGCTGCAGAACGTCAATTGGACGAATGTGGATATCCGCGAAAAAGTCCAGGAGTCGCACCGCTTCGCAGCCAGCATTCAACGATCGCTTTACGGCAACCTCTCTACCAAGAATCCTGGCTTGCGTGATCGCGGCGTGAAAGCAGCTTCGTACGTTGTCTTGACCGGAACCGAAATGCCCGCCATTCTCGCCGAAGTATCCTTCGTCAGCAGCCCCACCGACGAGAGCGAACTGCAACGCTCAGCCTATCGCCAGCAAATCGCCGAAGCGCTCTATCAGGGCATTTCCCGCTATGCGGAGGCCTCCCAAAAAGTGAAGCTAGCTAGCGCTAAGAAGTAGCCGAGATTCACGGCATCGACCTAGCTAAACGGATTCACAATGCGGACACCGTCAACCTCTCGCGCTTCCTGCAGGTCTTCCGATAAAAGAATGTCGCATCCGGATTGTTTAGCTGCCCGCAAAACCAGAGCGTCCCAAAAAGAAAACCTGTGGAGCCGACGCAGATCAATCGCAGCCAGTACATCCGCGACTTCGGGCATAGCAACGTCGAATTCGGCCAGCAATTCAACCTTACGGCGCGCTATGCTTGGGTCCACATGGAGTTTCCGCGTGACCGTGACAAAATATTCCTGAAGCACCTGCATTGACACGACTCCAGTTCCCGCGCGCCGGTGCTCTGCCACTAGTTCAAGGGCGCGCCGTTGTTTCTCCGGTGCGGCCTTGTCATCCGCGTAAACCAGAACATTGGTATCGAAGAAGCTACGGGCGCTCATGAATCTCGCCTCGATTGAAGCGCCAGCCGCGCGAGTGGCCTTTACCTGATAGCTGCTTAAATTCCTCGATGCTTCGCTCGGGATCGTTTCCCCCAACCACCGTTTGCAGGTAATCGCGGATAAGTTGATTGAGGCTTTTTCCCAGCGCCTCCGCCTTTTTGCGGGCGCGGACTACAAGCTGCTCATCGATGGAAAGAGTGACATTCGTTAACGCAGTAAATGTGTACACATATGCTGTGTCAAACGAATTTTCCTCCCGATAATGGCAGTTTGAAGAAAAGAGGGTTCGTGTCAGGGCACGGCCTTTGGCCGTGCCGGCTGAATCGAGGAATTGATTTCCGCTCGAGCACACGCAGTCACGTTCCAGCCTTGGGTGCGCCTGTGGGCGCGTTGATCGAGTCAAACAAATAAACGGCAGGGCTATAAAGCCTCTGCCCTGACACGGACCCATCAGCGCAAACCGCACCACCACTCTAATTCCCCGCTCCCACCCCGCCATACTTCTGCAACCACTTCAATTCTTCCCGCACTTTAATCTTTCCATGCCAAGGATTCTTATCCAGCGAATGGCCCTCTCCCGGAAAAACCAACAGATCACTCGGAACTCCCAAATTATGCAGCGCATGATCGAGCAAGTAATCTTCCGCCACAGCCACGCGAATATCGTCCGCTCCCGCCACTAAATGCGTTGGCGTGCGCACTTTGTTCATTTGAAAAATCGCGGCTTCGTCGTGATAACGCTGCGCCGCTTCCCATGGCAATCCGCCCAGAAAATAAGCGTCGTCGAAAGTGGTATCGTCATTGCCCCAGTTGGCGACGTGCTCGACCGCCCCGGCTCCGGTCACAGCGGCTTTCCAGCGCGTGCTTTGCGTGATGAGCCAGTTGGTCATGTAGCCGCCATAACTGTATCCACCGACGGCCAGATGCTCGGGATCGGCGATGCCGTCTTTCACCAGCGCATCGACGCCTTCCAAAATATCTTTGCCTGGACGCGACACAATCTCCGGCACAATCTGCATCAGAAATTTATCCCCGTAACCGGTAGACCCGCGATAGTTCGGCTCAAACACCAGCCAGCCCTGGGTTGCAGCCAGCCGGTCCCAAACATACCAATCGGCTTCGAAATGATTGCCATCGGCATCGGCCGGGCCGCCGTGGATAAACACAAACATGGGCAAGCCCTTGGCCTCAAATTTTCCCGGCGGATACATCAACATGCCTTCGATGCTGGTGCCATCATCGGCCTTCCATCGATACGGTTTGCCTTTTGGCAAATCACGCTCGGTAAATAATTGGTTGAACGAAGTGATGGGCCGGGCATCCTGCAATTTGTCGGCCGCGTCCGCAAGATAAACTTCGGTTGGCTTTTCCAGAGTGGAGTGCACCAGAACGATTCGAGGCGAATGTTCGGCCGTCGCCAGCGAATCGTAAGTGCCATCCCATCCACTCAGCTTGTGGAAAGAATCCGACGGCTTCGCAGCGGAATAAACCGCAACCTCCGTGCCCACGCGCCCAGTCAACAGCACCCCACCGGACTGGACTTCATAGTGGCCGACCGTACCAATGAAATCCTTTCCCCACTGCTGCACTTCCCCGCTCTCTACATCCACCCAATACAGATGCGGCTGAAGATCGCGATACGGCCCAGCGACGTCTCCCACTTCCACGGTAAAGAAGATGTGGCGGCCATCCGCCGACCATTTCAATTGCTGCTCAACCGCATGGTTATGCGTGATCTGACGAAACGGCTGGTCGAGAGCGGCGTTCGCAAGATCGATGGAATAGATTTCACACTCTTCCACTTTTTCCTGACGCTCGGAAACCGATTCGCTCACCAGCGCCAGTTTGTGCCCATCGGGCGATACGACCAGTTGCGCGACATGCCATGGAATCTGGCCCAACGGATGCGATCCGGGCGTCGCGTCAGAGCCTTCCTCACTGTCATCGCTCGGTTTGCTGCCCGCTGCGGCATGGCGTGCAATCGCATCGGCAATATCGAGACTGAAAATTTCATCTCCACGTTCCGCGCCCCGGTACTGATTCACATCTTTCCAGTCTTTCTTGTAAGCGTCCTTCTGCGTCTTGCTCCAGGGCGTCCGCGTGGCGAAATAAAGCGCATGCGAATCTGTCGACCATGTGAACGAATGCACATCTTCTTCGCCTCGCGTCACCGGAAAAGCCTCGCCCCCATTGGGCGAAATCAAATAGAGCTGCGTGGTTTCACTATCCTTGGAATCGCCGCCTGAATCTTCGTCCTTGGCGGAAGCAGTTTTCCGTTCAGAAAGAAACGCGATCCATTTCCCATCCGGAGACCACTGCGCCCCGGTGTCGTGGCCCGACTGGGTGAGCGGAGTGAGTTCGCCGCCTCTGTTCCCCGCGTCTGCGCGATACATCCACAGTTCTTTGCGAAAGATGTTCTGGTCCCAGTCAGGTCTTTCCATGCCAATCAAAACGATCTGCCCATCGGGTGAAAGTTTCACTTCGTCAAAACTTACCGAATTGAAAAATTCGTCGAGCGTAAGCTTGGGCTTGTCGGCAGCGCGAGCGGAAAGAAAGCTGAGAGTCACAACCAGGAGGGTGGGAAGCAACTTTTTCATGATCATAAGGGCCGAGCATGAGGTATACCGTGCCCGACATGCTTTTGTAAATGGGGATTGGGAAGCGACGGAACCCCGGGTCATGGTGACTTGATCTAAAGCATCGGCAACCGTGGAAGAGCGGCGCTTCAGCAAATCGTGTTTGCTTATGACGCGGGACTGCAAGGCAAGGCCCGCTCTTCCACGGCGGAATTGCAAGATCGAAGTTTTTCGCACAGAAAATCCTTTCGGCCGATGGTCACGCAACACGACACCTCGACTACTCCGCTCTAACTAGTCCCTTGACTTCGATCATCCCCTCAGTTATGTTGCGCACGTCTTGAAGGGAGACGCTCAGTTCTTGAGCGTCCGGGCTCCTCTTTTTTCCAAATCAAATCTATTTCGCGACCCAGGAGGTCAGCATCCATGAAAAAAATCACGGGATTGATGTTGGGGCTGTCGTTTTTAGCGGGAGGAATTGCGGTAGCGTCGGCACAGGAGGCCGGAGCAGTGTCGCCGCCAAAGGTGCTGGTGCTGTATCGCGAGTTCCTGAAACCCGGCAAGCAGGGCATGTCGCATCAAAAAACCGAGAAGGCATTCGTGCAGGCGGCGAGCAACGCCAAGTGGCCGCAACATTATTTCGCTGTGAATTCTGTCTCTGGGCGGCCGCGTTCACTATTTCTCTATCCTTACGATTCCTTTGACGCGTGGGAAAAAGATCAGGATGCGAGCCGGACAAATACGGCGATGGCGGCGGCGAACGACCGGGCCGAGATTGCCGATGGCGATTTGCTAAGCGAAGCCGACTCCACCGTGCTCTCCTATCGCCCTGAGCAAAGCCTGAATGCGGATGGCAGCATCGCCAAATTCCGCTATTTCGAAATTTCTCTTTATCAGATACGCGCCGGACACCGGCACGAATGGGATGAACTCGTAAAAATGGTCAAGCGGGCGTACGAAAAAGTTCCCGACTCTCATTGGGCAACTTATGAAGCGGCTTATGGCCAACAGCCAAACACGACTTATGTAATTTTCCACGCGCTCAAATCGGCGTCAGAAATCGACTCTTTTCCCGATCAGGATAAGGCTTTCATGACCGCAATGGGTGAAGACGGCATGAAGAGGTTAGGCGAACTGGAATCGGCGGCAGTCGAATCCCGGCAGACCAACTTGTTCAAGTTCAGTCCGGCCATGAGCTATCCGCCGGATGCCTGGGTCAAAGAAGATCCGGATTTCTGGAAGCCGAAAGCCATGATGCCGATGATGCCAAAGAAGGCGGCTGAGAAATCAGTACAGTAAGCGCAACGCGAAAACTGCCCCGCCCTTCCCGCGTTTTTTGCGGGAGGGTGGGTACAGGACCCAATGTTCAAAGTTTTCAGCGCACGTCGTTCTTGTCGCCCAAATATTCCCAGCGCTGCAAAGCTATCGGAACATTCCCATTCAGCCACAGGTAATCGTGAAACTCACGCAGGCTAAAGGCATCACCCTTCTGTCTTTTTGCGTCCGCGAGAAATCGGAGGATCTGGAGTTTTCCAATCTCGTAGGAAATCGCCTGTCCCGGGGTGGAAGCAAAGAACGCGGCTTCACTATGAGCGAATGCCGCATCCGCGGGGACGGTGTTTTTCAAATACTCTGATGCCTGCTCGATGGTGAACGCTCCCAGCGCGAGCTTTACATCTACTTCCACTCGCAACGCCCGCAGACGCATGAAGTTCCAAATAATCACCCGCGATCGTGGATTGTCATCGAAGAATCCCGCGTGCAACATCATTTCTTCGGCATAGAATCCCAGACCTTCATTCGCGCTTGAATCGTAGTAGTGCCGCCGAATCAAATCCGGATGCGCCCACGAAAGCGACATCTGGAAATAATGTCCGGGAATGCCTTCATGCACCAGGATCGCTCGCGGATCGGTCGCCATCGACTTGGCAAAATAACCGAGATCATCACTCGGCGGATCGACGTAGCGCGTACTGTTCTCCTTCATGCGGCTGGGCCCGGTAAAATCGTCGGCTTCGCCAAGATCGGCCACCGGAGCGAGATACGAAGGCGTGGCGAGATACAAATAATGCGGCAATGAAGCCGGCACCGTAAGCAGATCTTTTACTTCCAGAAATTTTCGCACTGCAAGTTCATCTTTCGCTTCGCCGGCCACTTCTGCTGCTTGATCTTTAAATAACGCCAGCGGAGGAACGCCAGCGCTGCGATGTTCTTCGTAAATCTGCGATGCCACCGAACGCGCCCATTCCTGCTTTCCCATCGCCAGCAATTGCTCGGGCGTATACGGGAGCAAGGCTACATTCTTGAGGAAGAAAATATAAGCGTCGCGTCCCACGGCGGTTTGCTTGGACATTCCCGGCAGATGTTCTGTCAGCCAAGCGCGATAAGACTCGAGCGCAACAATCGCGTTTTCAACTGCGGCGTCGATTCCGCCAACCGACTCCGCATCCAGCCTCGGCTTCAATTCCGCAACCGACTTGAGCAAATTCGCGCGGACGTCTTTAAGATCGTCCACCGTGAGTTGTGCGAACGGAGCAGCAGGTTTGGTGAGGTTTTTCTTCGCGTATTCGAGTGTTCGTGGAATCGAAACCAGAGTAGACACGATCGCCCGGGAGCGCACTGCATCGAAGGGCGGAGGCGGCAGCAGAAGGCTCGTGTACGCGCCCAGACTTTGCTCGAGATAGAATCCGGGATCTCGTTGCCAGGTCGGATTGACTTCCAATTCCCAGCGCACCCGCGCGATCGCCGATCCCATCAGCCTATAGTCCACTTGCCGCGCTACCGGCCACTTTTCCGCATCGATCTTCTTCCACTCAGCTTCGAACTCCGCGAGTTGCTTGCGATACGCCACAACTTTTTCGGGCGACCAGTCGGGAACCCAGCCATTGGGGCGTTCAATGCGAGTGATGTCGTCGCCGGCGATCGGTTGTTCCGCTGCGCGCCACGTCCAGAACTTCTGCGAAAGATCGTCCAGTTCGTCCGCCCGAAGCGAGGGGGCGGCAGCCAAAAATATCGCCAAGCCCAGCAATAACGATTTCACAAGACGCATTGTGCCACCTTATTCGATAGGATTTTTCACTGCAGAGAACGCAGAGCTCGCCGAGAAATTCCGGCCTTTTGTTTCTCTGCGTCCTCTGCGGTGGATAAATTTACCGTGCCGGCTCGGCGTTCTTCAGCGCATCATCCAATCCCAATTGATTCCTGGAATTGCCTTCCACCAAACGCCAGCCGTCGTCATAGTGTTTGAATCCGACGGTGGAGTTGTACTTCATGCCGCCGCTGTAGAGGGCCGCGCCAACTTCGTTCAGCGCGACCCATCTCCAGGAGAAATCAATGTCGGCAAGATTGCCGTTCTTGCTGATTCCCGTAACTTCGATCAATTCGCGATTAGCGATTGGCACCTCAAAATATTGCGAGGCAGAATGGCTGTTGGGAATCAGGTCTCGAAACGTTTCCACTCCCAGCGGAGTGAACGTCACATCCTGGCACGGCGGCGGGGTTACATCCTGAGGACACGAAACCAGGCTGGCAGTAATCCAGCTATGACGCTGCAAAACCAGATACTCGGGAGAGAGATAGTCTTTGTTGGGTATGATTCCGGTGCGCAGCCAGAATTGTTGGGTAGTTCTGAAAACATCCGAACCGGCAATGAGATCGGCGGCCAGCCGCCGCGTTAGAAAATCGCGAGGCGAGCAGGCTGCGGCGACAAACAGCATCGCGGCCAGCAATGGGATCGTCAGTTTACGCATTGAGGGTTAGCTACAGGATTGTAACCAAACCGGGGCCGCGGCGCGGCAAGAAAGGACGATGCGCGA
>DATBAX010000416.1:0-2547 GCA_036271275.1 Terriglobales bacterium | reverse complement strand
TTCTTTGGCACCGATCCGCGGCTGCTGAAGATGATTGAGCACTTCTCCGACGAGCAACTCTCACGCATTCGTTTGGGCGGACACGATCCGCTCAAAGTCCATGCGGCTTATAAAGCTGCCGTGGAGCATAAGGGCGCGCCGACAGTCATTCTCGCGAAGACGATCAAAGGTTACGGATTGGGCGAAGCCGGCGAAGGCAAGAATATTACCCATCAGCAAAAGAAGTTGAATGATGAAGATTTGCGTCTGTTCCGCTCGCGCTTCGGGATTCCGATTGCCGATGAGGAACTGCACGATGCGCCGTTTTATCGTCCACCAGATGACAGTCCGGAAATCAAGTACATGCAGGAAAGGCGCGTGCAGTTGGGCGGCTATTTGCCTGACCGCAAAGTCCGCTCCAAGCCGATTGCGCCGGTCGCTGAAACGCATTTCGAAGAATTCTACAAAGGCACCGAAGGCCGCGAAGTTTCGACGACCATGGTCTTCGTGCGCCTGTTGTCGAAGTTGTTGCGCGATCCGGAAATCGGAAAATTGATTGTCCCGATTATTCCCGACGAAGCGCGAACCTTCGGCATGGAAGCATTGTTCCGCCAGGTCGGCATTTATTCCAGCGTGGGTCAGCTCTATGAGCCGGTCGATATGGATACGCTTCTTTATTACAAGGAAGCAAAAGATGGACAGATTCTCGAAGAGGGAATTACGGAAGCGGGATCGATCAGTTCGTTTATCGCCGCTGGAACCGCCTATGCCAATCACGGGATCAATACGATCCCGTTTTTTATTTACTACTCCATGTTCGGTCTGCAACGCATTGGCGATTTGATCTGGGCCGCCGCCGATATGCGAACTCGCGGATTTCTGGTCGGCGGAACTGCCGGCAGGACCACGCTCGCGGGTGAAGGCTTGCAGCATCAGGATGGACACAGTCATGTGCTGGCGCTGTCTGTTCCTAATTTAATGGCCTACGATCCGGCGTTCGCATACGAAATTGGCGTCATCATTCAGGATGGCATCAAGCGCATGTACGTCGACGAGGAATCGGTTTTCTATTATCTGACTGTCACCAATGAGCCGTTGCCGATGCCGGCGATGCCGCCGGGAAAAGATGTCCGCGACGGCATTTTGAAAGGCCTGTATCGTTTCAACACCTCAAAGAAGAAAGACTCCAAGCTGAAAGCCCAGCTCTTTGGCAGCGGCACCATCATGTATGAAGTGCTCAAGGCGCAGACAATCCTCGAGGAAAAATACGGTGTGGCTGCTGACGTTTGGAGTGTGACCAGTTACAAGCAACTTTATAGCGATGGCAACGACTGTGATCGCTGGAACATGCTGCACCCGGGGGAGACGCCGCGGGTGCCGTACGTCACGCAGCAACTGGAAGATGCACAAGGCGTGTTCGTAGCGGCCTCGGACTACATGAAGGTGCTGCCGGAATCGATTGCACAATGGATTCCAAGGCCGATCGTAGCTTTGGGCACCGATGGCTTTGGTCGCAGCGAGAACCGCGTTTCGTTGCGTGACTTCTTCGAGGTCGATGCCAAGCATATTGTTTTGGCGACATTGACCGCGTTGGCGCGAGACAAGCAGCTCGATCGGAAAGTTCTGAAGGCTGCAGTCAAAGATTTGGGCATCAATCCGGAAAAGGCGAATCCGGCGAACACTTAGAACTCCGCGCGATCAAAGTGAAATTTCAGGGAGAAAAAGTTAAGTGACTGAATTCAAGCTACCGGAACTCGGCGAAAATATTTCTCAGGGAGACCTCGTCCGGCTCATGATTTCGCCCGGCGCCAGCATCACCGAGGGGCAGCCAGTGATGGAACTCGAAACCGACAAGGCCGTTGTCGAAGTGCCGTCTTCGGTGACCGGGACCATTCAGGAAATCCGAGTCAAGGAGGGCGAGAAGATCAAAGTTGGGCAAGTAATCTTCACCTTCGAAAACGGCGCGAGCGCCAACGCGACAAAGACGGAAGCGCCTGCGCCGAAAGCCGAGACTCCTGCGCCTACGCCTGCTGCAGCGAAAGAAACCGCCAAGCCACAAGTTGCGCCGGAAGCCCGTCCTACGGGTGATCGCCGTGCTCCTGCTTCTGTGAGCGCGTCCGACTTCAAGCTTCCTGAGCTGGGGGAAAACGTTACTCAAGGTGATTTGGTCCGGCTGATGGTGTCGCCGGGCGCCAAAATTTCTGAAGGACAGCCGGTCATGGAATTGGAGACTGACAAAGCTGTCATCGAAGTGCCGTCTTCCGTGACTGGTGTAGTAAAAGAACTAAAAGTCAAAGTTGGCGAGAAGCTCAAAGTTGGACAGCTCATTTTTACGCTGGAAGGTGGAGGGTCGTCGCAAGCGAAAGCGGAGAAGCATGCTCCCGTCGAGCAAGTCTCCGAGCAGCATGACGCGCGGCTATCGTTTCAGGCCGCTGTCCATGCGGAGGGAAAAACCGAAGACCAGGCGCTGCCTCCAGACCAACCGCAGCCGCAAGCGAAACAAAGTTTCAGCATGCCCGCGCAATTGGATAAGGTTGCCGGCGCTGAGCATCGCGAACCAATTCCAGC
>DATBAX010000415.1:0-6260 GCA_036271275.1 Terriglobales bacterium | reverse complement strand
AATCATGTCGAATAGAGACATTCTGAAATCAGCATTAGCGCCCAGCCCGGCGTGTCTGGCGCCCGAACAATTGGAAGCGCTGCTCGATGGGAAGTCCAGCAATTCGCATTTATTGGAATGTCCCCGGTGCCAGGCTGAACTGTCGCTGTTGAAATCTTTCGAATTGGCGACGCCGCTACACAACGAAGGTGCGGCCGTTGCATGGATCAGCGCTAACCTCGAACGCGAACTGGAGAACATCAAGAACTCCACGCGCGGACGAGCTTTGAAAGCTCACGGATCATGGATGGCGGGAATATTCGGATCGCGAAGCGTGCGGTGGGCACTGCCTGCCGCGGCGCTGGCCGTAGTCGCAATCGCCGGCGCCATCATGTTGCGGTCCGCGAAGGAGCCAGAATTGCAGGCCAATAACACCGGACAGCCGGCGATTTATAGGTCGCAAGAAGTCGAAGTCGTAAGTCCGGTCGGTGAACTGAATTCAGCTCCTGTGGAATTGCGCTGGCAGAAATTTGTGGGCGCGGAAAGTTACGAGGTGGTGTTAATGGAGATTGACAAGTCTCCGCTGTGGACTTATGAAACGAAAGAGATTAACGCCGAGCTTCCGGTTTCCGTGCGTGCTAAAATGCTGCCTGGCAAGCCGATTTTGTGGCAGGTCACTGCGCTCGACTCGCAGGCACGAATTTTGGGTACCTCCCAAATTCAAAGATTTGTTTCCCCCAACGACCACTCGTCTAAAAATTAACGCCGTTGCGGCAATAGAGGTGCTTTGTGGTGCAACCAATTCTCCCAAGTCGCTTTCATACATACATGATTCGCATTGCCATTCTTTCCCTACTACTCATTTCCACAACAGGCCTTTTTGCGGGTGACGATCCGCCATTTTCAGGCGTCGAGCTGGCCATTCCCGACGAGACCGTTCCTCCCGGAGGAATGCTGCAACTGAAAGTTCAGATCACCGAACCGAAACCAATTTCTAAGGGCGGACAGAAAGCACACTTTGCTGGAAGGATGTTGGGCGCGCCATTGGGCATCGCACTTTTCAGTCCCAGTGGTGACGCCAGCGGAACCGCGCTCGTATCAAACGGTGCGGTCCAGTTCTCGCTTTCTTCTTCCCTTATTGATATGGGGAACAACGTTGATTATCCGATTGTGACGATTGCGATGCCGGTGAAAGCCACCGCCAAGGAATTTCAGACCGCCGACCTCACCCTGGATTCGAGCTTCTCGGATTGGCAGGATCCAAAGGGCAAAAATTATCTCGTCATGCTGAACAATGGGACGATGACGGTGGGAGGCACGGTATCGATCTCAAACATCGTGCCTGGCGGCGGTTTGCAACCGGCGGGAACTAAGATTGCAATTCAGGGGATGGGCTTCCAGACGAATTCAAAAGTGCAGATTGATGAAACCAAATTTAATAACCAAACCTATGTGAGTTCCAAGGAAATTGACGTCACGTTGACCAGGGCCACGAATATGACCTCGCGGCGCGTGCGTGTGACGAATCAATCCACCAATGAAACCGTAACTTACTACTCTTACGCCCGGACGGTTGCAACAGGACGAAGCACCCACGCACTCATTGCGGCAACAGTTCCTCTTTTCTCGCAATCTACC
Organism: Terriglobales bacterium; assembly: GCA_036271275.1. Taxonomy (GTDB): domain Bacteria; phylum Acidobacteriota; class Terriglobia; order Terriglobales; family Acidobacteriaceae; genus DATBAX01. Next base: position 4,643 of record DATBAX010000415.1, on the reverse strand, counting down.
TGGGCGCTCGGATATCTCAAACCAGTGATAAGTGGGTCGCAATATACCGGCTTGGCCGTACAAAATCCGACATCGAGCGCTGCGAGCTTGACTCTTCAACTGCTTTCGACCAACGGCAGCGTGCTGAAAACCAAGTTGATCAAGCTCGCCGCCTATCATCGAATCTCTCGGGATTTAACCGAGTTTTTCGTGGGCGCTGTGCCGTCGAACGGAACTACGGTGAAAGTGACGTCTTCTATTCCGGTGCAAGTTCTGGGCCTGCTGGTGGATGACACGCTAGGAACGGTGGACCCGATCAACGCGACGGCGAAACCGTAGCGAGAGCCAAATCCCAAGGCTCAAAAACAAGACAATCAGGGCCGAACTTGCCACGAGTTCGGCCCACGAAATAAATCTGGGTAGTGGGTCGAACCCATCTCCGTTCAAAACAAAAGCAGCCCAATGAGCGGGATTCCGCAACATAGTTCCCGAGCGCAGAAACTTGAGCTTTGCCGACCGCAGCGCTTCGGCTTTGGATTGGTGCTTCTCTAGCGCGAAGTAATAAAACTGCTTCACGAATTCGCTGGTAGGTTGATCATCGACGCGCCAGAGCGTAGTCAGTGAGGAACGAGACCCAGCAAATAGCAACGCCCGGCTGAATGCCTGCACACCCTCGCCGCGAATCATCTTTCCTCGTTCGGTGTCGCAAGCGGAAAGAGTTGCCAAGTCGACGCCGCGCAAATCCATGTCATACAACTCGCGCAGAAAAACGTAGTCGGGTTCTTTACTCCCCGCGTCCGATGAAAACAGAATTCGCGAATCTTCCGGGACGTCGGCATCCGCGAACGCATGAGTGCTTACATGCAGGATTGGCGAGCTGCGCGCCTTGTCTGAAAGAAAAGCGCTCTTGAGGTCCTGCGCGCCGAGAAACGATTCAGCTTTGCCGCTCGTCATTTTTGCGACGCTCTGAATTTCCTCGCTCGAAAACGGCAGGGCCATCAAACCGTTTGCCCCGGCAAGGCTTCCCGCGATTTTTGTGTCGGTCTCGAAGACCGGGTTTCCAAAGGCAGCCAACTCGGGCATCCACGGGAAACGCGTTACGCGATCCCGTGACCGTCGCAAAAGTGCGGCGGTGGGCAAATAGGAAATATCGTAACGTTCGATCGACAATGCGCGTGGGTTGCCGGGGATAGGAACCAGATCAAATGGTACGGAGCTGAGCCATCCATCGGGGACGATCAAAAGATGTTTCATGTTTGACGGCATCGATAGATCATTCGGAATCAGGCGGGACAAAATTGCTGCCTGGGAACGCCAATTTCCCTGAAGATTGTCGGGCATTCCACGCAGAAAACTCATCGCAGCCGCGCGCTCTTCCGAAGAAAGCTGTGTTTGTTGCATTCCGAATGAATCGCGAGTACACCAGATCAAAGCAATGCGATCGCCGGACACCCAAAATTCCATCAGAATTGTGGAGGAATCCAGATATTTTTGCGCCTCATCGAGAGTGGGCACCGCAGGCTTGACGACTTCGGAAAATGAGTCTGATGCGAGACGATCCTGAAACGTGCGGGCCCGGCTACGCTCCAGAAATGCAAACGATTCTTTCACGTCGTTCTTCTTCAGCAATAACGAAATCAGGGCATCGTAGACATCGCGTTTATCCGCCAGGAACTCCGCCCGCAAGGCTGAGAGTTGAAGCTGAACTCGACTGGCTTCGATGGTCGAGATTGCTTCCCGATATTCTGCTTCCGCCTGTGCCGGCTGAGCGAGCGATTCCTCAGCCCGCCCAATTCCGTATAGCGCTTTCCACTGGTCCTCGGTGGTGCCAAGTTTTCGAGCTTGCGTCAGCGCTTCTTGAAACTCCTCGACGCCTTTCTGGAAATCCTTCTTGCGGAATAGAGTTTCTCCCAGATAAAGATGTGCCTGCATTTCCTCGCGGTGGTTCTGAGTCGCTCTTGCCCGTGCAAGTGAGCGCTCAAAGAACTCTTCCGCCTTCTCAGGATTGTTCTGGTCGAGGGCATAGACGATCCCGATATTTTTCAACACGTTTATTTCGCCGCCAGAATCGTGCTGCTCTGAATACAAAGTTAGGGCTGACTGATAGCTGTCGAGCGCCTTGTAGGGATCGCCAAGCCGTCGATAGACGACTCCGAGATTGGTAAGAATTTGTGCGCGATCGCTTGCGGACAAGCCCTTCGGCGAGAGCTCTACTTTCTTGTAAATTTCGAGCGCTGATTGGTATCGGCCCAGACGCTGATACAAAGTTGCTTCATTCACCTGGGTGATCTGCCGCCAATAATCGTTCCATTTATCTTTGTTCGCGGTGCGAAGCCCCAGAATGTTCCAGGCATCCTGATATGCATGGAGGGCCTCCAGATAGTTTCCGGGAAAGTAATACACGTTGCCGAGATTGTTGAGAGTTCGAACTTGTGTTTCGAAGTCACCCACACTCTGGCTGAGAGCGAGCGCCTGTCGAAAACTCGCCTGCGCCGCCGGATACAGGCCCAGTTCCCCTTGGGCAATCCCTCGACTATTGATGGCATAAGACTCCCTTTCGGAGTCGCCAAGCTCCCGGTAAACACCTTCAGCCTGTTGCGCAAAGTCGACGGCAACCCGGTAATTGCCTTCGGATGCAGCGACATTGCTTAGTCCATTCAAAACATGGCCGAGTTGCCGCGAGGGATCGCCCTCGCGAAGTCCGGGCAACAAAGATTCATAGAGCTGTCGAGACGCCTCGATGGCGCCTTGATCCTGCAACTTATCGGCCTGCTGGATTTTTTCGTCGAGCGAAGCCCGAGGTGTCGTTTCAGAAGACGAAAAAACCCCTGTAACAAGCACAAGAGCGATGACGATAACTGCGCGGCAATGGGCGTTCACGTCTCGTCATTGTAGCCATGTCGATAGACAGCGTCACTTAAGTAAGATTTCTGTTCCGTGGGCCGGTTGCCGCTTGTCCTAGACATTGAGAGGGCACCGTTTCCATGAAACCACTATTTCGCACGTCTCTATTGGCGCTTGTGTTTGCCGTGACTGGGCAATTATTCACTGCGTCGGCGCAAATTCCACGATTCTTGCCTCCTGTCAGCTATACCGTCCCAGGTGCGGCCATGGTCGCAGTAGCTGACCTTAACGGGGACGGAATCCTCGACCTGGTTACAGCCAACGAGCTTGCTCCCAACGGGGACGGCGGCGTCAGCATCTTGTTAGGAATTGGCCATGGAACGTTTCATCCTGCGAAGCAGATCGTCAAAGGTGGCAGTCCAGGTTGGGTGTTAGTCGGCGATTTCAATAACGATGGAAAGCCCGACATCGCTGTCGCCAATGAGCCAGATCCAAGTCAGTTCCTCCCGGTGACCGGCGGGCCCGCGCCGAATTCGGTCAGCATACTGCTGGGCAACGGGGACGGCACTTTCCAACCATCGATCGACACCGCCACCAGCGGCGCGGTCCAGATGGCAGCCGCCGATTTTAACGGTGACGGCAAGCTCGATCTAGCCGTTGTGACCGGCGATAGCTTACCGTTGCAAATTCTGCTCAACCATGGCGACGGCAGATTCACAGTGAGTGATACAACGATAAACTCGTTCACCCGTGTCCTTGTGGGTGATTTCAACAAAGACGGCAAGCAGGATTTTATTGCGAACGGATTCGTAATGCTCGGCAATGGCGACGGTACATTTACCGTTGGCCAGGGGCTCGATCTTTTTCCGGTTCTGCAAGCAGATTTCGACGGCGACGGCATTCAAGATCTGGCTACGGTGTCTGGTAGTGTAGGCCGACTCATTATCAGCAATATCTCGATGGGTTTACCCGGCGGAAACTTCGCGCCGTCTTTCATTAGTAGCCTCAGTGGCTACGAGATCGTTGCCGCGGACTTCAATGGCGACGGCAAGATCGACGTTTTCGGTACGGGCGGCCCAACCGGCGACGGCATCGATCCTCCAATCGGCGGACTCGCTCTCGGAGTGGGTGACGGCACATTCACTTTCGGTGCGCCGGGATTTGGCGCCCCACTCGCAAGTGGGTTCAGATCTGCTTTTCCGGCAATCGGAGACTTCGACGGCAATGGATCGCCCGACATCGCTATCACAAATGGATTCGCAGTTCTGGTTGCGCTCAATACATTCGGTCATCCTCCATTGCTGGCTCAGTTAACCACGGATACAACATTTGTGGTGGGAGGCACAACGACGATAAAAGGCACGGTTTCACTGGGCGCTCCTGCACCTGCCGGCGGTGTTATCGTGACGCTCGCCAGCAACAAGATCGCCGCCGCTACCTTACCGAAGACAGTGAAAATCCCCGCCGGAACGGTCAGCGCGAGCTTCACCATTTCGACGAATGCTGTCACGGTCCCGACGCCGGTCACGATCACCGCGACCTATCACTTCACCAAACTTACGACAAACATCAACGTGGTCGCTCCGTTTACAGTGGCCTCAGTATCCGTCAGCCCGTCCAGCTTGATCGGCATGTTCGGTGGTGACGCAGCCGTGGGCACAGTCACATTAAGCGGCCCCGCTCCGAATGGGACCGTGGTTAATTTGTCGAGCGCAAACTCGGCAGTGGTGACGGTGCCGGCTAGCGTTGCATTCGCTCCCGGAGCCACAACCGCAACCTTCCCTGTCAGCGCTCAACATGTGACGGCAAACACCACCGTC
>DATBAX010000414.1:0-5493 GCA_036271275.1 Terriglobales bacterium | reverse complement strand
CACAATCGGCCCCGGATCTTTGTTTACCAGCCTTATTCCCAACCTGCTGGTTCGCGGCATTGCGCAGGCGATCGTCAGCTCATCCGCTGTAAAAGTCTTCGTTTGTAACTTGATGACCCAGGCCAACGAGAGCTTGGGACGTACCGCCGCGGACCATATTCGCGCCCTCAACGAGCACGCCGAAGCCAAGATTTTCGATTATGCGTTAATCAATCGCAAACAGGCTTCGCCGGAAATGAAAGCCAAGTACGTGCAGGAGGGGCAGTCACAGATCGTTGCCGATCTTGAAGCCATCGAGGCTTTGGGAGTCATCCCGGTGCTCGGCGATTATCTGGAAGAAGACACGGTGGCCCGTCACGCGACCGATCGCGTCGCCCAGGATTTATTGCAGCTTGCAACCCAGGATCGCCCAAGGTTTTCTCCATCCTCGTCATCATAGGTTTTCTGGCACGGAGTGCATTCCCAAAACTTCGTCCTGGGCTAAGCTAATCGCTCCTCCGGAGCTTTGGTTGTGCCCAGGATTCCCGTGAGTTGACGAACCGGCTACATTCCGGCGTCCGTGCCTGCCGGCGCGGTATATTGAAATGAATGGCAAAAACTAAATCAACTTCACAAAACCGGACTCCTCGCATCGCCATTGCAATCATGGCTGCGGGCAAGGGCACGCGCCTGAAATCGAAGCATCCCAAAGTCCTGCACAAAGTCGGCGGCAAGCCACTGCTCGAACATGTGATTGCAGCCGCCACCAAAGTTGTTCCGGCGAAAGACGTTTACGCCATCGTCGGCCACGAGGCCGACATGGTTCGCCAGGCCGTAGCGCATACCGGAATTGGTTTCGTGTTGCAGCAACCGCAGCGTGGTACCGGCCATGCTTTGATGGTCGCGCGCGAAGTTCTGACTCCCTACGACGTAGTGATCGTCCTCTCCGGCGACGCGCCGCTGATTACCTCGGAAACCATCGAAAAACTCCGCGATTTTCATCTTTCGAAAAAGGCTGCGATGACATTGCTCACCGCGAACCTATCCAAACCTGCCGGCTATGGAAGAGTAGTTCGCAAAGGTACAGGAGACGACGTCAAAGCCATCGTCGAGGAAAAATCCACAACACCTGCACAGCGCAAGATTCGCGAAATCAATTCCGGCTTCTACGCCTTCGATGTAAAAGCGCTGTTGGGGAACATCGACAAGCTCAACACCACGAACGCGCATGGCGAGTACTACCTCACAGACATGGCCGGCGTGCTCGGCAAAAGCAAAGCTCGGGTGGTAGCCATCGAGACCGGCAACCCTCACGAAATTCTCGGCAGCAATACTCGCGCCGAATTGTCCGAAATTGATCAGCACATGCGTACCGCCAAGTGCCAGCAATTAATGGCGGATGGTGTCTCCATTTTTTATCCACAAACCTGTGTCATCGATAATGATGTGCAAATCGGCGCCGATACCGTCATCGAACCATTCGTACAAATCCTCGGCAATACGACGATCGGCAGCGATTCGGTGGTCCGTTCTTATTCCGTCATTCACGATTCTGTGATTGGAGACGGCGTTATCGTGCTACCCGGCTGCATTCTCGACAAAGCCGTTGTGCGAGCGAAGGCAAACCTGGGCCCGTATTCTCATCTTCGTCCCGGAAGCGAAATCGGCGAAGGCGCGAAGGTGGGGAATTTTGTGGAGACCAAGAAGATCAAGCTTGGCAAAGGTTCCAAGGCCAATCATCTGACTTATCTGGGGGACGCTGAAATCGGCGAAGGTGTGAACATCGGCGCCGGCACCATTACGTGCAACTATGACGGCATCAACAAGTTTAAAACCGTCATTGAAGATGGAGTTTTCATCGGCAGCGATTCCACTCTGGTTGCGCCCATCACTATAAAGAAAGGCGCGTACGTCGCAGCCGCTTCGTGCATTACCGAAGACGTTGCAGCCGATTCATTGGCCGTAGGGCGAGTCAAGCAGACCGTCAAAGAAGGTTGGGCGAAACGCAAACGGGAGTCGATGGCTCTGAAAGATAAGCAGCATTGATGGATGGTCCCGGCTTCTTTCGCCAGATGGATCTGATGCAGATCAAGAATTCAACCCAGGTTTGAAATGAGACTCGTGTCAGGCCACGGCTTCAGAGGTTGTGGAAAAAACTGTAATTCCGGAACGAAAAAGCGTTGCTTTAGAGGAGACTTCGATCCTGCATGCGCAGCCGTGAAAGAGCGGCGCATGCCAGGCCCGCGTTCCGGGCAAGACACGATTCACGCGGCGCTGAAGGCGCCGCTCTTCCACGGTAGTCGATGCTTTCGATCAGCGCGCTAACCGCTGTTTTACTTCGAAACCGCCGCAAACAGGTCTGAGTGGATCAACGACTGAAACTGTTTGTCCTCCGCTTTGAAGTGCATTTGCAAATCGGAGCTTTCCGAGTTGATCGATACCCCGTCCAACGCCGCCTTCTCAATCGGACTGGACGTCATCTTGCGATAAAGCACGCCTGCCTTTACCAGCGAAGAAAGTGTGGCCGCGGTCACCGAGTCTGAGGTTACGACATCCAGGTCAAACGTAACGCCATTGGTAAAGTTCATGGTGTAGCGCGATCCCACTACGCGTTTTTTGAGCGTGTCGAAATCCGCCAGTTTGCCGGCGTCGCCTAAAGCGGAGAGCAGCATGTTCTGGGTTCCCTGTTGATCAAGGATGCTCCACACTGTCCCCGAATCCGCCGAGCCGATCAAGTTTGTTACCGCCGGATTCGAATCCAGAGTCGGCCCGTACCCATCGCGGGCATCCATGGCGCCTTGCAGTGCGGTGCTGTCGCCAAACAGCAATGTGTTTTCATCCAGAAAGGTCATCTGCATGCCGGCAGACATGGGATAGATGTCGGAATCGTGATACTTGACCGGCTTTATTTTGCTCAGCTTGATCTTCTTCAAAACGATCTTTTCGGAGAAGCTGCCCTGGGCTGACCCCACAACTTTGATTCCCTGCTTACCCTTGCGATAGGCTGCAAAAGTGAGCTGGTCAACGTCCTTGTCAGGATCAATTCCAACGCCCTTCAAAGCGTCTTCAAATGCCTTCATGCTGGGCGGCAGAACCTGCGCTTTGAGTGCCATGGCCGTTTCCGAACCCTTCAGCGAGCGATAGTCGACTGAGATGAGTTGCTGAATGTCGGACGGAATTGCCGATCGAGCTGAGGACCCAATGGGCCCTGCCCAGGCTGCGGCCGTAAGACCCAAGAGCACGAAAATACTGCTTGTGGCTTTCATCTTCATCATCTCCGCCTCTGAAGCTAACCTTTTGAATTCTTGAACTTAATCAATAAGATGCAGGTCACAGGGATTCGGTAACCCGCACGCTTAGCTTCATTGTATGCCCGGCTTTCCTAAAAGGGAGAAACGAAAGGGTATGCCCGGTCACCCCGAAGATACCTGCCATTAGCCTCTTAGTCCCGATGCACTTGCTCGCGTCCTGGCGGCGAACGCCTGGTCTTTTATCGACTCAAGGTTAATCTCAACGTTCGCTAATGCACCTTCGATCGCTGCTTGCGCCAGGGCCAACGCGGTGGTCAGGTCCGACTTCATGTTTGGGCTGGTGACCGGCCTCAATTTCTCTGCGATGGCCGAGACCTCGCTCGCCTGTTCTGCCACGCGGAGGGGAACGCTGGTCGCCTGTTTCAGGGCCGCATCGATCATGCCATCCGCGTCGGTCGACTGCTTCGCTGTCTTGTAGGCTTTCATTACGGAATTATAAGATTCGGCGTCATTATCGATTGCCGACTTCAATTCTTCCCGTAGTTGAGATAAGCGGGAAATCGCTTCGCTTAACTCGCGCTCATATTGCAAGTAGGCCTTTTTCCCTCGTGACATAGCTGCGACCATCCCTGCGAGTCCAGCCGCCATTGCACCGCTGGCTGCCGCCGCGCTTCCTCCGCCGGGCGTTGCCGTGGGCGCGGCAAGCTGTTCGATAAATGGCTCTACTCCGGCACGCAATCCGCCCACCGCCATTTTGCCGCTCATCACAGAGGCGAGACGGTTTTCCAAAATAAGTGAAGAGTCGAAATTTTCCACCTGTAAAAACCACTCCGCCGCGGACTCCAGGGCTTTTTTCGGGATGAGCCCGACGATCTCGCTACTCGAAGGCGAAACGCCATAACGCGCCGCTTCCGATTTCACCAGTTCGAATACGCGATGGACCGGCGTCTGCTCGAAGTCGGTCAGGTTCATGGAAACCTGCGCTTGTCCGCGCACCAGAAATCCTGCACCCTTCACAAACCGAAGCCCGCCGCTGGAAAAACGGACAGCCTTGGCAATCTTCTTCGCGATGTCTACGTCCGCGGTGTTCAGAAAGACGTTGTAAGCGACCAAAGCTTTCCGTGCGCCGACCGCGATTGTTCCGGCCGTGGGATGTACTTTAGGATCGCCAAAGTCCGGCTTTCTTGCAGCATTGGTTTCGATATCGGCGCGAATGCCTTCAAATTGGCCACGCCGGATGTTCTCCAGTCCTTGCCGCTCCGGCGACGTCGCCGCTGCTTCGTACAAATACACCGGAATTTTATGGCGCTGCCAGATTTGCTCGCCTACATGCCTGGCCATGACCACGCAATCTTCAAGCGTGACTCCTTCAATCGGGATAAATGGCACTACGTCCGCTGCGCCCATGCGAGGATGCGCGCCTTGATGCTGGGTCAGGTCAATTAACTCAGCCGCCTTACCCACGCCGCGAATGGCCGCTTCCTGAATCGCGTCACGATCACCGACCAAGGTGATGACGCAGCGATTGTGGTCACTATCCATTTCACGATCGAGTAGATAGACGCCGTCGATCTTCATGGCCTCGACAATGGCGTCGACTTTCGCTTTGTCACGGCCTTCGGAAAAATTGGGAACGCATTCGATGAGGGGCATACGAGGAGAGGATATCCTATTGGGGAGTTGGGTTTTCTGGTCTTAGGTCTTGGGTGTCTGGTCTCAGGGTCTGGCCAAGTGTTTCGAATCTGATTCCCGAGACCCAAGACCTAAGACCCGAGACCCTACCTAGTGGTGAAAAAACTTCCCAATCCCAAGCCTGACCTGCACCGTGTTAATCCCCGAGTTATGAACATCAAGGCCGGCATTCGAAATATGCAGGTATCGGAGTTCGACGCTCCAATTGTATTTCTCTCGCAGAATGTGCGTGCCGAAGGCCGCAGAGGGAGTGAAATTTAGATTGTTCGTGCCGTCGGGGATGTCGTGATTAGTGTATAAAACTCCGCCGCCCAGTTCGAAATAGGGGACAATACGGCCACGCGTGGCAAAATTCCATTTCAGAATGAATGGATTGAATCCTGCGCCGTAGGCGGTATTTGCTGGCTGAAACACCATAAATATCGGGACAGCGTCGACCGCATACTCGAAGCGGCCTTTAAGAAATCCCGGGCCATGGGGACGAGTCAGTATCCATCCGTAACGGACGCCGCCATTCCAGACGCCGATGTCCCGGCGGCCCCCAATGGCCGAGTGCCCGCCCCCCGTCCAA